>NZ_JBQFLX010000031.1:0-28856 GCF_056531525.1 Ruegeria sp. N11 | reverse complement strand
CAACGCATCTTCATCCGAATACCGCTTCCGAGCCATCCATCATCCCTTCCGTGACACCAAAATAGTGGCACAGTTTTACGGGGCTAAGACATGCTGTCGATCTTGGTGTGGCCAAGCAAGAGCTGCACCGCGCGTAGACTGCCTGCTTTCCGGTAGATCAGTGCCGCTTGGGTGCGTCTTAGTGAATGCGTGCCGTAATCGCTTGGCTCCAAACCAATCGCCGACACCCAATCGCGGACCAGACGCGCGTACTGTCGCCTTGATATATGCGGCCTTTCGTGGAAGCGGCTTGGGAAAAGGAAAGTGGATCCAAGCATCTCCGGGCGACATACCCAGGTCCAGATGGACTGGCGGGTGTTTTCCGAAACCTCGAATTGGGCTGGCCGCTTTGTTTTGCTCAGGACAACTGTCACGCGTTCGCGGACACGATCACCAATAACAAGATCGGCAACGTTCAAGCGAACCAGATCGCAGCCTCGCAGCTTGCTATCGATCGCAAGATTGAAGAGTGCCAAGTCCCTGAGATTGTCTGAGAGTTCAAGCCGGACGCGGATGGCCCAGACCTGCTTCGCGAGAAGCGGGCGTTTTTGGCCTATAAGGCGACCTTTATTCCACGGCGGGCGTTTCGGTGTGATGGCAGGAAGTTGAAAAATGGACATCAATTGTCCTCCATCCTTCCTTCCCTCTCCAGGCACCGACACCGGGTCGACCAACTGAATCTATCAGGGAGCTAAAGACAGGTTTCATCAGAGTACTCGACGTTCGTTAGCAGCGCAGCGTATGACCGCATCGAGCCCAAAGCAGTCGTATACAAGACCATGAAAACCCAGTGCTATTGGAATACTATTGCATACCCGGCGGCCCCGAATGACAGATCGGTGCCTTCGTCGCTCACTCAACAACCATGGCTACCACGAGAGCCTAGTGAATCTGACACCAGCGGACGTCTATCATGGCCGCGGAACGAAAATCCTGAAGGTGAGAGAGGAGATCAAGATGCAGACAATCCGGTAACATGCAGACAATCCGGTAACGGCAGTTGTAGAGCCAAGCCGCTGCTGCCTAAACTTCAACAGAAACCGAACTAGAGCCTCCGCTACGATACAGCATGTGTTCTCCAAAATACTCTGACAACGGGCAAAAGGTGTATTGACATAGCCTAAATGCGTAATGCACATTTAGACTATGAAGTCTGGTCATCTGATAAAAGTCACATCGAATGCGCTTGGTATCGATCAAGCGACAGTTCACTTTGTAGCAAGGAAGCTCCGTGAAGCAGGCTTTCTGACGACGGGAGCTCGTGGCGTGAACGCACCGGATATGACAACGCGTGATGCGGCGAGGCTAACGCTTGCTCTAATGACAGGCGCTCCACCAAACCGTATAGTCGAGACTTTTGAGATTTACCGTCAATTCCGGAATGATGAGTTCGAGCAGATCGAAACTGCAAGTGTAATTCAGCGTCTCGATTTCAAGCGAGAAAACACCGCCGAAGACTTCCTTGTTTACCTATTCGATTTCGTGTCGTCGCATCGGGACGAAGTGGATTCAGATATATCAATATATAACTTAAAATATAACGTCCATGAAAGACCAGCATACGTGATTTTTAAAAACGCCGGATTAGAAGTGTATTTCACGGCGGCTCACTTTCCCGAAATGGAAAAGTATGAATTCGAAGGTTACCCGACCGCGTGGCATAAGTCAGGGATTGCCAGATTATTTGAAATGGAAGGCATGCATGTCGAGCGCCAGATTTCGTTTGGAGAGATAGAGGCTATTGCTTCAGAGTTTGGATCTGAGTGATGCGACAAGTAGTCGAAGAAAACCAACCGGCCAAAACAGCGCCAATTGATCCTCGGGGTAAATTGACCCTGAACGGACATCTTGGTCAACGCTATGGAACAACGAACGTCTTGGGAGGCACTAGCAGTGGCTAACGCTAGTCTCACTATCAACGTTAATGAGAAACGCATGCTGAAACAGTCTGAGGCGGCGGTTTACACTGGACTTCCTCCAAAGCTCTTCAAAACAACGTGCCCCGTCCAACCAATTGAAATGCGGCCCGGCACAGTCCTTTGGGACAAGCGCGATCTGGACAATTGGATTGATACAATGAAGGAAGGGGCCGAGATGGCAACGCAGGACGTCATTCTTGGCAAGTTGTAATGACACGTGTCAGGGTTAGAGGTTTCAAGATATTCGATGATCGGCACGGGAAACCGCGCTGTTATCATCGCGCCACGAGTCACAAGATCGACCTGGAAAAAACTCCGTTAGGATCGGCTGAGTTTTTTGCGGAATTCGCCCGCATTGCTGCCATTGCCGAGGCGAGGAAGGCGCAAGCACCTAAGCCGGGAACCCTTGGCGGGCTGGTCAATGCCTATTTCCAGACTGAACACTATGGCAATCTGTCGGACGCCACCAAGCGCGACTATCGCAAGTGCGCTGACTTCCTGCACCCAATCCGGGACACACCTGTTTCCGCGATCAAGACGCCCCTAGTCTCGGGCATCCATGACAAGGCCGCAGGCAAGGTCGGCTGGCGGTGAGCAAACATGATCCGTACCTTCATGAGCCAAGTGTTCCGATACGCCATTCCAAAAGGCTTGATCGACCGCGACTATGCGAAGGCTGTTATTCCTAAGCCACGCCCGAAAGATCGGCCCTATGCCAACCGTCCTTGGACCATTGAGGAGGCTGTCGTAGTTCTGGATCGAGCCGCGCCGCACGTCCGAGCGGCGATTGCGCTGATTATGAACACTGGGCTTGATCCATCTGATGCGCTCAGGCTGACCCGTCGCCAGATCGACGGCAACACCATCTGGGGCGTCCGTGGCAAAACAGCGGAAGAGGTCGCCATTCCGATAGGCCCGACGCTGAAGAATGCGCTGGACGCGGCGCCGGCACACGACGCAGTGACAGTCCTCGCCACCTCCAAAGGCAAGCCTTGGACCTATAACGGCTTTTCGACGGTTTGGCACCGCTTCAAGATGAAGCTGGAAGCTGAGGGTGTCGTGCAAGCTGGACTAACGCTAAAGGGGCTGCGGCACACAGTTGCCACAACACTACGCGAGGCTGGACTTGAGGAACGCCAGATTGCGGACCTGCTGGGGCAAAAAACCCCATCGATGGCTCGCCATTATTCCCGATCCGCCAACTTGGCAGAGCGTAACCGGATAACAATGGAAACTCTGGAGAAGGAGAACGAACGCCGATCAAAAAATGTCAAACCCTTCAAGAAAACTGTCAAACCCTGAAAGGTTCAAGGATGAATATCGAGCATTATCAAGAGCTTGAATGGTGCCCGGGGGCGGAATCGAACCACCGACACGAGGATTTTCAATCCACTGCTCTACCCCTGAGCTACCCGGGCACGGGAACGACTTTCGTCGTTGGGTGGAGGCCTTCTATGACTTGCACCACGCAGTGTCCAGAGGCTTTTTGACATTTTTTCAATGCGGCCTTGGCGGCTCGAAATTCTCCCCGGATACATCTGCCTCTTCGTCCTCTTCCCGCTGGGAAGCGACCGCATAGGAGCCGTTCAGCCACTTGGCAAGATCGATGTCGGCACAGCGCTTTGAACAGAAGGGACGGAACCTGGTCACGGTGTCTTCACCACAGATCGGACAACTCATTTCAGCACCTCGGACAGGGGAATACGTCCGCGTTTGCGTTGCAATTCGTAGTGGCCCAGGGGCGTCCAGCCCGCCAGAGAGGTCTCGATGCCATCGGCCTTGAATGCAGCGCGCAAAGCCCCTTCGAAGCCTCTGCGATCCTTCTTGGGCATGGGGGCGAGATCCAGCGTGATCTGCCCACCCAGACCGCGTACGCGTAATGCGCGCGCCAGTGTCTTGGCACAGGCGAAGTTGGCTTTTGTTCCGGCGGCCAGCGACGTGTCGGCACCGGTATTCACATCCACCGCCACCAACGCGCGTGTCGGCTGAATGTACAGATGACCACCGCCTGGAAGAGGTTCGAAAATACCGCGCGCAACATCCAGCGCGTCGAGCACGCCATGGGTTTCGAAGCCTCCGGACTGGGTCACAACCTCGGCCGGATCAGTCCAGTCGCGCCATGCCAGAACGTGTGGGCTGTCGCCTTCCAGCAGCAACTCCGGCTCGGTCCCGGAGTCGTTCATGACCCGGTCGGCATTGGCCAGCATGGCGCTGATGTCTTCTGCGATTTCCTCGGCGTTCTCGCCCTGGCAGCACGAGCGCAGGATGAGGCCGTAGTCACTGCCGTCCATGCTTTCATGCGCGATCTCCAGAAGCCGGTCGCGCTCATCCTCGTCCCGGATCGAGCGCGAGATGTTCAGGCCCGGCGCATCAGGCGTGATGATCGCATAACGGCTTTTGAACAGGACGCGGTCCGTAACCGGCAGCGCCTTGCCCGGTTCCGCATACCCTGTGACCTGCACCAGCATCAATGTGCCAGGGGCCAGACCTTTGACCTGACGCAGAAACGCGGGGCCGTCGGGCGTGGTCAGGAACATTCCGCCCTGCCCTTTGACCGGGCGGTCGGCACGTGCGCGGTAAATCGTACCCGGCGCGGGGGCGTCTGCGGCAATCAGGAAATCGTCCAGCTTGCCATCCACCATCAGAGCGGCGGCTTCGCGGTCGTCGATGTGATCCAGAACGATGGTACGACCCTTCATGATACCTCACGATACAGGGGATAGCCGATGCCTTGCAAAAGAGCGGCGGTTTCGGAAA
Source organism: Ruegeria sp. N11 (assembly GCF_056531525.1). Lineage (NCBI taxonomy): Bacteria > Pseudomonadati > Pseudomonadota > Alphaproteobacteria > Rhodobacterales > Roseobacteraceae > Ruegeria > Ruegeria sp. N11. The sequence goes on along the minus strand of NZ_JBQFLX010000031.1, from coordinate 24,141 downwards.
GGGGCAGGCCGACGATACCGGTGAAAGAGCCGGAAATCCACGGGATGAACGCCCCGGCGGGACCCTGAATGGCGTAAGCGCCCGCTTTGCCCTTCCAGTCTCCGGTCGCCAGATAGGCGTTGATTTCAACGTCAGACAGACGCTTGACCTTGACCTGAGAAACCACGTCACGCTGCAGGATCCGCTCTCCGCGCCGCACGGCGACCGAAGTTATCACGCGGTGGCGACGACCGGACAGAGCGTGCAGAAATTCAGCCGCCTGCCCTGCATCCTCGGGTTTGCCCAGAATACGGCGGCCTAGGGCCACGGTGGTGTCCGCACACAGGGTGACGTCATCGCTATCCGATTGAACTGCCAGTACTTTTGCGCGGGTGATGCGGTTGCAGTAGGGAACCGGCAATTCGCCCTTCAGGGGCGTTTCGTCGATATCGGGCGCGCGGATGGCATCGGGCTGCACGCCGAGCTGGGCCAACAGGTCCAGCCGTCTTGGGCTGCCCGATCCGAGAATAAACGCCATTGCGGCAGGCGTTATTTGAAGCGGTAGTTGATCCGACCCTTGGTCAGATCATAAGGGGTCATCTCGACCTGAACCTTGTCGCCGGCCAGAACACGGATGCGGTTCTTGCGCATCTTTCCTGCCGTATGTGCGATGATTTCATGGCCGTTTTCCAGCTCGACCCGAAACGTCGCATTAGGCAGGAGTTCCTTCACGACACCGGGAAATTCGAGCGTATCTTCCTTGGCCATGTTGTCTCCATCATTACGTTGCACCTGCAGAATCTACAGGGATGTGCGCTTAAATGAGCCTATTTCGGCCTTATTTCAAGGGCGGAATCATCTAAAGGCTGGATATTGTGACCGATTCGGCGCGGGGTGGCTGTTCGTCCCAGTGGGTTCTGTTCAGAACATGGCCATCGGCGCGAACCTCGGCAATGGCGGACAGATCGACATCTGCATAGGTCCACCCCGGCTGGTTCAGGGTGCCTTCGGCCAGTACTCCGGTCTGGGGAAAGCCCTTGTCGGGCGGACCAAATATGCCACCTGTGCCGGTGTTCATGTCGACCGCCTCGGACCAATCGTTACGCCCAACCAGCGACGACATAACCGTAACACATTGATTTTCCAACGCCCTTGACATCGCACCGATGCGAACGCGCCAATATCCCGACAGCGCCTCGGTGCAGGATGGCACCAGGATCAGATCGGCCTCGTTCAAGGCGCGACCCAGCAGGGGAAACTCGCTGTCATAGCAAATGAGGATGCCAATTTTGCCAAGAGCCGTGTCGAAAAGCCTGAGCGGACCACCGGGGGCTATGTCCCAGATCTCACGCTCGAACCGGGTCATGATTTGCTTGTCCTGATGCGCGACACCACCGTCCGGCGCATAGAAAACGGCCCGGTTCACGGGGCGGCCCGAACCGTCAATCACCGGTGCCGATGCGCCCAGAATGTATGTTTTGTACGTCTGCGCAAGGCGGGTGTGCAGGTTTTGTACGTCCTCCATCCGCCCGGAAACCGCCTGGATCGAGCGCTCCAGATCACCGGCCACCCCGGCACCGTCCAATGTCGACAATTCCATCGCGCCGTATTCGGGAAAGACCAGCAGGTCGGCGCCCTGCCCAGAGGCCTCGGCGACCCAGCGGTCCAGCTTGTCCTCATACTGGCTCCAACTGTCGAGCCAGTCTAGATCGTATGCGGCGGTTGCGACTTTCATCGATGTGTCCTCGGTTCAAAGTTGCTGGGACATTAGAGGCGGAGGTGGCGGACTGTACAGCGCAATTCCCTCGAACGTTTGAATTGCGCATCCGACTACAGCTGCGACACGAGGCCGACGGTTAGCGACAGGCCACCACCCGCCTGTGTCCCACAAGCGGGCTTTTTGGCAATAAACAGGAGTTTTTCGGCCAAAAACCCCTTGCGCCCCTATGCCAATGTGACCATTTTCCCCCGCGACTCGCGACGGACAGAAAAGGGAAAAGACCATGCCGATTACCACCGATCAACTCGCTGCCGCCCGCCAAGCCTGGGGTGACGGCCTAATCTCCGTTTCCAAAGCCTTTGAAGACGGCGGTGTCGACGCGGCACGTACTGTGGCCGGCGGGTTTCTGGACTCGGCTTATGGCTTTGATCTGGGGCCGGTCCTGTTCAAGCCAACCCTGGCCAGTGGCGAGCAGACATTTCGCCCGACCCGCCATAGCGCACTTTGCTATTACTGCGGCCATTCCGAAGAATACCCGCTGGATGCCGGTTTCGGGATCATGGGCTGGCGTAAGGTGGAAAACGAGACCTCGGCCTCCTTCATCGAAGGCGATGTGGCGATGTGGATGGGCAAGTTCAGCCTGACCAACAAGGATGGAAGCATCACTCAGGTCGACAAGAGCTTTGGCTACAAGAAAGACAGCAACGGTCGGCTGCGGATCGTGCTGCACCACTCGTCCCTGCCGTACCAGCCTTGACGCCAAAAGGGCCATCGGCCCAAATCGACAGATCATTCACCGCGTCAACGCGGTGAATGATGGCTTTGTCGGCAAGCGACCAAAGCGGCCTACAAATCCCTGATCCAGAACTGCAAAGGCTTATGGGTCTCGCCCTTTTCCCCGATATCCTTCCACGAAAACTGCGCGATGACGCCGGGAAGCGGTGCGTATCCGCGCGCGCGCCAGAAGGCGTCGAGCGGCCGGTATGTTTCGGGGCGCTTCGGGTGGTCGGCAGGACGCTGGACGCCGCAGAACGCACATTTAGAAAACCCGTGGCTGCGGGCGTGGGCTTCTCGCAGGTCGAAGAACTTGTGGCCGACGCCCTGCCCGCGATAGTCGGGTAGCAACACGGATTCCGCACAATAGAAGATGTCACCCAGATCCAGCCCGGTTCCGTCGAACGCCGCCGCGAAATCGTCGGCGTGGTCGGTCAGCGGTGCGCCGGTCGATGCGCCGATGCGGCGATCGCCGTCGAAGGCGCCGACCATTATGGCGCGGTCGCTGTCGCGGTAGGATTGCAGATACTTCCGTTCGTAATCCAGATCGCCGTCATAGAGATAAGGCCAGGCGCGGAACACCTGGATCCGAAGCCGCGCCACATCATCCAGCGCGGCCTCCAATGCCGCGCCGGTCAGGGTGCGGACCTCGCTCACCTCAGGCATTTGCGACCTGACGGGTCCAGTCGGCAAGATTGTAGAAGGTGGTAACGCGGGTGATTTTGCCGTCCTTGAGGTCAAAGAAGGACCCTGCGGGCAGGCGGTAGGTCTGGCCGTTGGCTTGCGGCAATCCTTCATCCGTTTCCAGATAGGTGCCGTTGACGATGAACTCGGCGGCGGCGCGGGTGCCATCTTCGGCCTCGAAAACCACGATATCGGTCAGGTTCTCGCGGTAGCAGTGGTTCATATGAGCACAGAAGGCTGCGAACTTTTCCTTGCCCACACGGATCTGGCCTTCGTTCACGTGATGGGCCACATCATCGGACAAACAGGCCAGCATGCCGTCCACGTCTCCGGCGTTGAAGGCTTCGAAATAGGTTTTGACGGTCGCGTTCATGATCTCTCCGTTGGTTCGCCCCAGCGATCTTTCAGATGCTGAATGATCTGATCGCGGGTCTGACGGTAGTGATGTAGCTTTTGTTCGCGTGTCTCGCCCAGTCCGGTAGGGTCCATTATTGGCCAATAATCGACATCGAGGTGAAAAACACGGGTCAGTTCCAGCGCCTTGCGTTGACTGGCAGGCGACAACGCAACCACCAGATCGAAGGAACTGAGGTCATCGCCCCATTCTTCCATCTCGTCGAACGACCGAGAGCGGTGGCGCGACAGTTCGACATCGATTTCCTGACAGGCGGCAATGCAGAACCCGTCGATTTCCAGATCGTTATGCACGCCGGCAGACTGAACATAGGTGCCGGTGCCATAGAACTTCTTCATGATCCCCTCGGCCATGGGAGACCGGACCGCGTTGTGGTCGCAACAGAACAGGACCGACTGCGGCAACGGCTTCACGCGTCAGCCTCCGAAATGCAACACGCAGATCAGCGTGAACAGGCGGCGGGCGGTATCGGTATCGATGTCGGCCTTCCCTTCCAGCCGTTCCTGCAGCACGCGGCTGCCTTCGTTGTGGATACCGCGGCGGGCCATGTCGATGGTTTCGATCTGGCTGGGCGGCAGGGTCTTCACGGCATCGAAATAGCTTTCGCAGATCTGGAAGTAATCCTTGACCACTTGCCGGAACGGCCCCAGCGACAGGTGAAACTCGGCCGCCTTTTCGCTGGCCTCGGTTTCGATGTCGAAAACCAGCCGTTTGTCGCGGATCGACAATTGCAGGTGATAAGGGCCGTCGGGCACGGTACGACCGTCGCGCTGGGGCAGCGTAAAGGTGTTCTCTTCGAGCAGATCATAGATCGCGACCTTACGCTCCTGCTCGATCTCGGGGGTCGGCGGAGGCAGGTTTCGGTCATCCAGTTCGATATGCGAAATGCGGGTCATAGATCATTTGGTCCGTTCAGGTCTGGCCAGACTTATCGTAAGAGTTCTGAATGGGCAATGCGTGGGTTCGGATGCCGCGGGCCCTGTCACAAAGGGTGGTCCGAAGGGTCGATTCCGTGCTTGCGCAGCAGCGTGTCGACCAGTGATCCCGGATTGATCGGGCGACCCGAGAAGATCCTGCGGAACCACGATCCAAAGAAATGGATCGACATCTGCCGCTGCCAGTTCAGGGTGTCCAGTTTGGACAGGTCCGGTTCGTTCCACAGCGACCGGTGGCGCAGCGGGATCGGGTAGAGCAGCGTACGAGGAACGCTCATCTCGTGTTCGGGTGTCGGGAAGATGTAATGGAACAGCATGGGCGGGCCGAAGCTGAAGATGGGCAGGCTCCAATGCGTGGATTTGCCGTAGAGTTCCAGGTAAGTGGTCTTTTGCTGATCGCTCCACCAGGGCGGAACCAAATCGCTGTCGAAGGCGAAATCGCACATGTTCCGCAAGGCCGGGCTGTCGCCGGGCAAGGCCAGCACCCCGTTCATGATGCGGCGGGTTTTGCGGTTCGCCTTGGGGAACAGGTAGCCGTTTTCGGTTTCAAACGGGCGCAGGGCGTAGGCGTCGGTGTCCACCCAGATGTAATCTGTCTGCTGCAGCAGTTTCAGCCGAAACAGATCGGCATGCACGGCCGCCGACCGGGTGACGGGGTCGCGGATAATCTCGGGGGTATCGAATATCTCGCGCGCGTCGCGGGCTTCGATATAGTCCGGAATGTCCTGCAGATCGCCGTAATGGTAGACGATCGGCGTCTGATCCACGTCGGCGAAGGATTTCAGGCACAAATGTTCCAGAAAGCTGAACCGTTCTCCGATCCAAAGGGTCGCCACACGTTCCAATAGACTGATCCTTGCTGGTCGGTGAACGGTTTAGCGGTCAATCGAGCGCCCCGGAACCCGTCCCCGGCCAGGGTAGGGTCGGCTGTGGCCCGCAGGCCATAGCTTTACCCGTTCAGCCGCCTGAGGCGGGCCGTGACGGACAGCCCGTGCGCCTCGAGGCTTTCAGATGTGGCCAGTTGCTCGGCGGCGGGCCCGATCGCGCGCAGGGCTTCGGGCGTCATGTGGCTGAGCGTGGTGCGCTTGAGGAAATCCATAACACTGAGGCCCGAAGAAAACCGGGCGGAACGCGCGGTCGGCAGCACGTGGTTGGGGCCGCCGACATAATCGCCAATGGCCTCGGGCGTGTATTGCCCAAGGAAAATGGCACCTGCGTGAACGGTCTTCGCGCTCAGCGCCACCGGGTCGGCCACGCAAAGCTCAAGATGTTCAGGGGCGATGCGATTTGACAACGCGGCAGCCTGTTCCAGATCGCGCACGGTAATGACGGCGCCGAAATCGCGCCAGCTGGCCCCGGCAATCACGCGGCGCTGCAAGGTCTGGAGGCGCTTTTCGACCGCCTGCGCGACCGCCTGCCCGAATGCGGCGTCGTCGGTGATAAGGATCGACTGCGCGCTTTCGTCATGTTCGGCCTGGCTGAGGAGGTCCAGCGCGATCCAGTCGGGGTCATTGTCCTTGTCGGCGATCACCAGAATCTCGGACGGGCCCGCGATCATGTCGATGCCGACCTTGCCAAAGACCCGGCGCTTGGCTGCCGCGACAAAAGCATTGCCCGGACCGGTGATCTTGTCCACGGGCGCGATGGTCTTTGTCCCGTAGGCCAACGCGGCAATCGCCTGTGCACCGCCGATGCGATACACCTCGTCCACACCGGATAGTTGTGCGGCCAGCAGGACCAGCGGGTTCACCTGCCCGTCCGGTGTCGGCACCACGATGGCCAGACGTTCAACCCCGGCGACCTTGGCGGGAATGGCGTTCATCAGAACGGAAGAGGGATAGGACGCAAGCCCGCCCGGCACATAGAGCCCCGCTGCCGAAACCGCCGTCCAGCGCCAACCCAGTGTCGCCCCGGCCTCATCGGTCCATTGTGCGTTCTGTGGAAGCTGTTTTTCGTGATAGGCACGGATGCGATCCGCCGCCAGTTCCAGCGCCTCGCGGTCGTCGGCCGAAACCTGTGCAACCGCTGCTGAGATTTCAGCCGCAGAAAAGGCCATGGTTTCCGGTGTCAGGTCCAGCCGATCAAACCTTGAGGTCAGCTCGATCACCGCTGCATCGCCCCGGGTGCGCACATCGTCGATGATCTGCGCAACCACCGCATCCACATCCGGACTGTCCTCGCGTTTGGCGGACAACAGGGTCTGAAAGGCGCTTTCGAAGTCGGGCGCGGTCGTATCGATGAAAACGGGCATGATCTGGCACTCCGGACGTTTGACGCGGGACATATCGCCGGGAGGGGCGGGCCTCAACCCTCCGTCGTCGGGGTGCAGCGATTTGCGCATGGCAAAGCAGGACAGATCCATGCGGTCGCAACACTGCCCGGTGGCCTGCCAGCCGTGGCGCAGATAGAAATCTTGCGCGGTTTGCGTTGCCTCAAGTCGGGCATCGGAACATCCCGCAGCGATCAGTTCTTGTTCCATGCGGTTCAACAATGCCGAACCAAGACCACGGCCGGTATGATCCGGATCGATGTAAAGCAGAGTGATCTCTCCGGTTTCAAACAAACCGCCGACGGCAGCTACCTGCCCGGCCCGCTCGGCCAGCCAGATCTGCGAACCGGGTTTGATCCAGCTCCGGATCGTGGCCGGGTCCTTGTTTTCAGTCCATTGCGCGATGGCCCCGGGGTCGTTCTGATGATCTGCCGTGCAAAGCTGGGTGATCGACCGGATCAGAACCCGGCTGATGTCGAACACATCAAAAACGGTAGCGCGGCGCAGAATGACACCTTCTGGAGCAGCAGAAAACGCCTGAGATATGCCGCGCTTGTTCTGCATCTATTCGGGATGGTGCGGGGCATGCCCGGACGGGGCCCGGTAAGGGCGCGTGACGTCCTTGAGCGTGGCATCCAGCGCCTCGACCGTCAGCCGGATCGCACCGTCCCCGGCCAGCGTCAGCAACACTTGACCCGCGCCTTCTTCGCCCGGTTCAAAATCGACCGACAGCAGTGACATCACCATATCCTTTTCGCTGCGGTCGACACCTTGGCTGGCAACGGACAGGACCGAGTCGAACACCAACACGGATTGCACGCGCTCGAACGGGCGGCCCCGGCGGTCGGCTGCGTCCTTGTCTTCCCAGCGGAAGCGGTTGAGCAGCAGGCCAAAGCGGCGCTGCGAAGGTTGCCATTTCATCTCGGTCGCAGGGAAAACCGCGTCCTGTGCAAGGGTCGAGATCACCTGCAGGTCATCGCCGTCCTCGGCCCCCAGATTCAGCGGCGCCTCGCGCCCGTCTTCGAAACTTGCGTCTGTCATTCGCCCTTGATCCGTTCAATCTTTGCGCCCACGCCTTCCAGCTTGCGCACCACATGTTCATATCCGCGGTCCAGATGATAGACCCGGCTAACCGTTGTTTCACCTTCCGCCGCCATTCCGGCAAGGATCAGCGACACCGAGGCCCGCAGGTCGGTCGCCATGACCGGCGCCCCTTTGAGCTTTTCAACACCAGTGACGGTCGCCGTGCCGCCATGCACCTCGATATGCGCGCCCATGCGGACCAGTTCGGGGGCGTGCATGAATCGGTTCTCGAAAATCCGCTCTTCCAAGACCGAGGTACCTTCGGCCGTGCACATCAGCGCCATCATCTGCGCCTGCAGGTCGGTGGGAAAGCCCGGGAAAGGTTCCGTGACAACGTCCACGGCGCTGACGCGGCCATTCTTGCGCGCGACCTTCAAGCCCTTTTCGGTCTCACTCACGTTGATGCCGGCCGCATCCAGCTTGGCCGCGAAGGATTCGACCAGAGACATCCGGCCGCCCAGCAACTCAACCTCGCCACCGCAGATCGCGGGGGCCAGCATGTAGGTGCCGAGTTCAATCCGGTCGGTCACCACCTGATGCGTCGCGCCATGCAGCCGGTCGACACCCTGAATTTCGATGGTCGACGTGCCCTCACCCGAGATTTGCGCGCCCATCTTGCGCAGGCATTCGACCAGATCGACGATTTCAGGCTCTCGGGCTGCGTTTTTCAGGACCGTGGTACCCTTGGCCAGCGTCGCGGCCATGACGATGTTTTCCGTCGCCCCAACAGAGGCGAACCGCATCTCGTGCACGGCGCCTTTCAGGCCACCCGGCGCGCTGGCGTGCAGGTAACCGTCTTTCAGCGCGATCTCGGCGCCCAGCGCTTCTAGCCCTTCAACGTGCAGGTCCATGGGCCGCGCACCGATCGCGCAGCCGCCGGGCAGCGACACGACCGCCTCGCCAAAGCGGGCCAGCAACGGGCCCAGCACCAGGTTCGAGGCGCGCATCTTACGCACGATATCGTAGTCGGCGACATGGCTGGTCAGGGTGTGACTGGACATCGCGATCACCTGACCGTCCTGCAGCGCGGACACCTCGGCCCCCAACGACTGCAGCAGCGTGGTCATGGTCTTGATGTCGCTTAGCCGCGGTGCGTTGGTCAGCGTAAGCGGTTCTTCGCTCAGCAAGGTTGCGGGCATCAGCGTCAGACACGCGTTTTTGGCCCCCGCAATCGGTATCTGACCTTTGAGAGGGCCGTTGCCCGTCACCAGAATCGAATCCATCTGCTCTTATCCCTCGTCCTTGTCGGCCTTGTCTTCGGATGCTGCGCGCGCCTTGGCCTGTGCCTTGCGCCGCGCCATATTCGCCTTGAGCGCCGCTTTCAGTCGCTCTTCCCGCGCGTCCGCGGAATTGCCGCGTTTTTTGGGTGATTTGTTGTCTGCCATGACCTTTCTCTACAGGAGGCGAAAAAAACCGTCCAGACACCCTTGCGCCGCGTTTCGTTTGAGTCTAATCACCCGCCCACAGCGCTGCTGTAGCTCAGAGGTAGAGCACTCCCTTGGTAAGGGAGAGGTCGAGAGTTCAATTCTCTCCAGCAGCACCATAAAATCAGCGCTTTACGAGGTTTTTGAGTCGGCCCCACAAGGGGTTGGCGACCACATGGCGACCACCGCACTTATTTTAGCAAACCGTTGCCGATTTAGTCGCTAGAGGCGGCAATTCAGGTGCTGGCTTCATCTATTTGGTGACCCTACCCCCTGGCACCCTCTCAGCCGGTCACGTGGATACCTGCGAGGCACCAATATTGTCTGGAGCAAGTTTTTTCCCAAGGGCCACCCTCTCTAAGGGAGGGCCCATAGCAGGCTGCAATTTGGAGATCGACAAACACGGGACTTTCGTAGGGTGTGATCTTGTCTAAGTGGGGTGTGATCTTGTCTAAACCGAATAGTGATCCAGGTTGGGGGCGACATGTTTATTGAAGGAGTGGAATACTCGCGCGCTAAAGACATTCACGACGTCTTCGGTGGACAGCGACAGGGCGGCATCTCGACGCCAAAGGACAGCCAATTTGTATTCATCTTCACCGGCAAGAGTGGCGAACAGCACGGCTATGAAGATGGTTGGCAGCACGAGGGCGTCTTCCTCTATACCGGTGAGGGTCAAAAGGGTGATATGCAGTTCAAGGCTGGGAACGCCCACATCCGAGACCATGACATCAACGGAAGGGAGCTACTACTATTCGAGGCCCTAGGGAAAGGGCTCCCTGTTCGTTTCATTGGGCGATTTGCGTGCCAATCGTGGGACACATTCAAAGGTCTAGACACTGACGGAAACAACCGTGAATGCATCCGCTTTCATCTCGTCAGAGCTTCGGCGGACGTGCAGACCGTTCGCGATGAGCCTGATGAAGCCGAGGCAGAATTACCGATTGAAAGGCTTCGTAGTGCGGCACAGAAAGCAGCTAAGCCGCAGCGGGCTAAGAACTGGCGGGAGGCGCGCGTCGCCTATCGAAAGAGGTCAGCCACGGTTCGTGACTACGTCTTGGCACGAGCCAACGGGAGATGTGAACTAACCGGAGAACCAGCGCCATTCCATACGCCATCGGGACGACCTTATCTGGAGGTGCATCATACCCGGCGGCTATCGGATGATGGGCCTGACGATCCCCGTTACGTGGCAGCAATCTGCCCGACAGTTCATCGAGAAATCCATTTCGGGGCGCATGGGGACGAGTTGAACCGTAAGCTGATTGAGAAGTTGGCCGAGATTGAGCCGGCTTAGCACATATCGACGCATTCCCTGAACTGGTCGCGGTATGGAGGTTTCCAACGCCAAGCGGCCATTGACGGGTGCCCAACTTTGGTTTCGATCTCGAAGCACCGCTTCCGGCGGAAACTGACGCTTGTCAAACCGGTCCCTATGTCCGAGATGCGGACAAAGCCGCCTTTGCAAAGTGAGAGCTCATGTTAAGCTGTTTTGAGAATCAACAAGTCGCGAGGGGCTCATGCGCAAGCTTATTCAATCACACTCTATCGCTATTGTTTTCGTGGCGTCTTTCTCTCTGCCTGCCATTGGACAATCGCAAGACCTCTCTAGCGTGTATGCACCGGGCGAACTTGGAGCCATGCGACTTCACACGGAGAAGCCCGAGCAAACTTTGATAACGAACGTAAACATCTTTGACGGCGTCAACGAAGCGCTTACCGAAGGAGCTAGCGTCCTTGTCGAGGGCAAGCTCATCAAAGAGGTGTCCACCGGCGAAATAGACGCGCCTGACGCGGTGGCAATCGACGGTGCAGGCCGCACACTGATGCCGGGGCTGATCGATGGCCATGCTCATGTGATGATTAACAATGACTATGGCGTAATCGAGCGCGACAGCGATATTACCGACTTATCGTACAACGCGGTGCTGGTGATGGAGCGCTTCCTAATGGACGGATTTACATCAGTTCGCGATATGGGAGGACCGGCGTTCGGCCTCGCCAGAGCAGTAAATAGCGGTCTAGTGATCGGGCCACGCCTATATCCCTCCGGGGCCTTCATCTCACAGACATCCGGCCATGGAGACTTCCGTGATCGGGCTGACGCTGGTTTTAGCTACGCTGACGCCGGGGATTTGTCGAATTTTGAGCGTATGGGAATTGGCACAGTCGCTGATGGTGTGCCTGAAGCGTTGAAGGCTACCCGTTTAAATCTCCGAAATGGTGCGACCCAAATAAAGATAATGGCCGGTGGTGGTGGTTCGTCACGCTTTGATCCGATCGATACAACTCAGTTCTCTAAGGAAGAGACCTGTGCGATTGTTGAGGCGACGAAGGACTGGGGAACCTATGTCTCAGCGCATGTGTTTACAGACCGTGCAGTTAACCGCTTGCTGGACTGTGGCGTAAAGACCTTCGAGCACGCATTCTTCCTGTCGGAGGAGACGATGCAGCGCATAGCTGCCGAAGGGGCCTATGTCGTTCCTCAGATGTGGGGCATATCGCCTGATTTGGCTAAAAACCCTCTGATGCCACCGGCCAAAATCCCGTTGGTCCAGGAGCTTGGGAAGCAGTATGCAGATTTCGGACGAAACCTAGTCAAGAACGGCGTGAAGGTTGTCTTTGCATCTGACTATGTCGGCGTGAATGCGGATGCGGAACGCGCACGCAGATATGAGCTTTGGTGGAGGACACAGACCTTCGATTCCAACTTCGAAGTTCTCAAGCAATTAACTTCTGTTGCAGGTGAGGTGCTGGCGATGTCCGGCGCACGCAATCCGTACAAGGAGGGCAAGCTTGGCGTGATCGAACCTGGGGCGTACGCGGACTTGCTCCTCGTCGAGGGGAACCCGCTTGAAGATATCAGTGTGATTGGTGGTCAGGAGCAATGGTTTGACGCCCCCGAGGAATGGGAGCCCATTGATACAATTGATCTCATCATGCTCAATGGGGCGATTTTTAAGAACGAACTCTGATCGGCTCGTACAAACGCGCTTGAGCAAATGATAATTTCGATGACCGCTGTGGGCTCGAAGTGGACGTTCGCTGCGCCAGACATGAATGACTGATCTGCGGACAAAGCCGCCGTTCTTAACTCTGAGCACATTGGCTGCAATCTGCGCTGATGTGAGCCTTTGTTACGCCGTCTAGCGCGTCCTGAGTGTATTGCCATCCAAATAGGCGAAACGAATGAAGCGCGACATTAACTCTCGGCTTTTTCGCGGATAAGCTACTCCGAAATCACTAGGTGAATGCTTCAACAATATGCGCGTCGAGTTTATAAATGGATTCCACGTTTGTAGCGCCGTCGTAGAATGTAACGTCGCTGACTCGGCGTTCAGCTAGCAGTTCGCCTTCGATCCAAAATGCATCGAAAATCGATTTGAACTCGATGCCCTTAGGGTAATCTACATGAATGATCTGGTTCGGTGGCGGCGAAGGTGTATGAACGCAAGAACCTGCAACGGGTACAAACAGGAATTCGGTTACAACTGCCCCATCGTTTGCCAGTGGCACTATGTACCCCGGCAGCCTGATTGTGGTCCCCAGAATTTCTAAATTTGGGCCGCGCCCGATTGAGTTGTTTTGCGCAATGATTTTTCGGCGCTCTTGCATGAGCCTTTCTACGTCGACATCATGGGCGGACAGAACACCATTGGCCGCCTTGTATTCTTTAATTAGATCAGGATTAGAGCGCTCGCTGGTACTGGATGTTCGCCAACGAACTTGCGTTCGCATAGCGTTCAACAACGGATATGGCAGCTTTTCAAATGGGGTTTCCAGAGACTTTAGGGCCGGCTTCAAATCGCGCCAGCTAATTGCAACACGTTCCTGAATAGACTCGTCTAGCGATGAGGAGCGTGAGGCAATGGCCAAATCAAGTAAGCGCTCAGACATGTCAAAACGCTTTGCCCCTGAAGGAGAAGATTGGGCAGCAGGTTTTTGTGGGCTTTGGGCACTCTCCGCCTGAGCAGCTTGAATGTGTGCGAACGCAAGAACTAAAATTACTAGAGCGATCAGGTTGCTTATCATTTCAGTGGTCCACTTGTTCCTCATAGTTGCGACGGATTCCAGTTTTCGGCCGGGGTCCAATATGCAAAGGATCGTTATCTCTCGTGTTTTTGTTGTCCCCATTCGCTGAAAGCAGTCTCCTGGATCATGCTTCTAAACCGCCAATCAAAAAAAGAACGACAAACCCAGTTTTAGTTGTCTGTCCGGTCCGCCGTCAGGTCTGCGCTCTAAAGTGTAGTATCCCACACTGACATCCATAGCAGTGCCTTTAGCCTCATTGACGATCGATGTCTTACCGGCGGTCAAACCCAGTGGAATTGCCCAAGCTTCATCATTGCCAGCGGCATTCCAGTTGTACGAAAGGACGTTGTTGTACCCGATGTACCAGCCCTCTCCCAAACCGTAATTCAGAATGGGTTGCAGGATGGTCACGCTGAAATCGTTCTCGCCCCACATATGAGCAATAACGCCACCCCAGGACAGATCACCGGTTTGCCCAAACATGACAAAGGCAGGGCCAGCGCCCCAACCTGCGCCTTGCAAGGCGTCATTCGTGTGCGTTGGCAGGGAAACTTGCAGGCCATAGCCAAGTGCAATTGCGCTTTCTCCCGGCGTAGGTGAATAAAATGCCTGTGCAGTTGAATCACCGATACCCCAGGTCAGATCATTTTCTGTCGATGGATCGACAATCCCAGGTGGCAATACGGCTCCGGGCTGGACACCTTGGATCGGCACAATCCCCCGAAGCACCAATGTGGCGTCTGTCAGTGGAACAGAATAGACGGGCTGTAGCTGAAAGTTGTAGCTTTCGTCATCGTTCGTCCCGGTCCTGAAGGCGATTGTATTATCCGTGATTAGTGCTTTTGTGTCCGCAAGCGGGTTCGCAGCCTTCCGCGCTGCCTGACAAGCCGCGCCACAAGAATGGGCTTCATTGGCTTGAACACCGATCAGCCCGGCGAAGAGCACTGCACAAGTATAAAGAAGGTTTTTCATATTTTGCTATCGTACCCCGTTTTGATTTGTCGTTAGGCTGTCCTTATACATTCGTCGCAATCGCGGAATTATTCGGATATCCCTCGCGCTGCCGCTGCAATTGGTTGGCCAATCTCTGCCCCAATGCCTCGGAACAGTTCCTGATGGTCATCCGTAAGCCGCGATAGAGTGACGATCTTCTCGAACTGCGCCAACTCAACCAACTGCGGAATGAAGGGCTCGATCAAGGCTTCGTGCCGGGCGTGGGCAGCCGCATCCACGTAACGTTCATAGCCATAAACCGTTTCGCCAACTCGGGCGAATTCGTAAACTAAAAGCCCGTCATCGGAGGCAGATGCCTCAACCATGTCTCTGGCCAATGCATCAAAAGCCTGTGCGTTTTCAGCCGGAACGCTTAGTATGGCGATAAATGCGACTTCTTCAGCGTGAGCATGAGCAACCATTGAAAGGTTTGCGGCCAGTAAGGCTGCTGTGGATCGGGCAAGTCGTCTCATTTCCGGCTTCCTCTCTAAAATGGCGAGGGGCATTGTTCGCCCCCAGCCTCAACTGCCTTGACAGTTAAATGCCGTCACGATGCGTGAACCGCCCATCCATAAGCGTGCCTAACACCTTGATGTTTGAAATATCACGCGGTTCGACTGCAGTTATGTCCTGATCAAGAACAACAAGGTCGGCATATTTTCCCACTTCGATGGAGCCTATTTTGTCCTCCATCGCTTGCTGCGCGGCAGGATAGATCGTGACTGCTTTCAAAGACTCTTCCAATGAGGCCGGTTTGCGGGACAACGGGAACGGCTTGCTGTCCGGATTCAGTGGGTCCTGCAATGTCATCGCAATCTCAACATTTAGCAGTGGACCGATCAGATCAATCGGCGAAGATGGTACGTCCGAAGAGATCGATACGTTGTGCCCAAGGGCCATCAGCGAGGAATAGCGGGCAAAAATCGCTTCGACCTTTGCGCGCCCCAACAGGTCCAACGCGTTAACATCCTGGTTTTCCCAATCAACGTGGAAAATAGGCGTCGTATTTACCATGATTCCATTCTCAATGACTGTTTCATGGTCCTGATCGGACACCCAGAAATAATGGTGTAGCAGGTTGTTGGGAACGTCATAACCAGCGCCGCGCGCGGTCATGATCGCGTCCACCGTGTTGCGTACTGTTTGTGATCCATCGACGTGAGTGCCCACCGGAAGCCCGTTCTGATTGGCATGCAGATAGACCGAAGTTATCATTGGTCCTTCAATGGCAGCCGCACCGCGCGTCGCAGACCCGTCCGCGTAGTCGTCCAGCATCCAGGCGGTTTTTGAACTCCAGTTCCCTTCCGGATGGATCTTTATGCCCCAGATGCGCAGCATGTCGCTGTCGTACTGCTCGCGTAATTCGAGTGTGTGTTCCACGATTTCGTCAGCAGTGGCGGTCGGGTCCTTGAACCCCGTCGCAACAAAAGTGCGGATCGTCAACTCACCGTTCTTTTCCAGTTCGTGTAGATGGGCCAGTGCGAGTTTCTCATCATCTTTCACAAGCGACAGATCGGTAACTGTCGGCATAGCCATCAAAGGTATGTGGACGGCGGTTATACCGGTTTTGACGGCCTGATCGTAGAGGTTTTTCTGGATGTCAGGAATTTCACCTGCTGGATCCCATGCGCCTGCGTTTCGAAATGCCGCAGCCCACTGGAACTCAATCCCGATTCCGGTCTGGTTGCCTTCCGAGTCACGCTGCCAGAACATAACGCCCGGCACCTGATCCTCTTCATCAGGGCTGACTTGACCCACTTCAAAGGCCTTGGAGTTCATCCAAACGTCGTGGATTGTAAAGTCGAGGATAAAGGCCGGACGGTCAGAAACCACCGAATCCAGATCTTCTTTTGTGGGCCACCCGCCATAGGCGACCTGATTGAACCCATAGCCAAGGATCAACTCCTCGTCAGGGTTTGCATCGGCATATTCCTTGACTGCGGCCAATGCCTCCTCAAGTGTTTCAATACCAAACAGACTGACACCGCGCGACGTCCAGCCCGAGGCAACGATGTGATCGTGGCCTGACACAAAGCCCGGCAGCAGGGTATCCCCGCCCAAGTCTAGAACTTCGGTGTTATCACCGATCAGCGCCTCGGCCCCAGCAACATCACCAACATAGCTTATCTGGTTGCCCATGACCGCAACGGCCTGCGCGGTCGGCGCATCATCATTCATGGTAAGGACGGAAGCGTTGGTAAAGACCAGATCGGCGGCCTGCGCGTACAGAGCAGTTGACGATACCAACAGCGCAGCAATTGAAAATGTTAGCTTCTTCATGAGACACTCCGAGGACATTGACAGGTTTTCTGTGTTCGAGATCGATAGTGTAACCTGCGTTTAGGACTGGCTATCCGAATCGTGCAAACTATTATGAATAATTGAATTTCAATGTGCTGCTGCCAGAGCCGGTCGCAGTAAGGGTTAACTGAGGCGCTATGTTACGGTCCAAGAAAATACGTTCAGTGGATCACCTGCCTGATTACACTGGCGTCCAACTCGAAGCGCTCGCTCTCTCTCCACAGGGTCCGAAGCTGAATTGGCGCATGGCCCAACACAATAGTTTTAGCCTTTATTGCGAGGAATATTTTTCGCGTATTCGTTTCCAAGAAGTTCAACACGGCGACACAGTCTTCCTCGGTTTAGTCTTGCCCGACGGCGAACCGGTTCGATTTCAGGGAACTCTATATGAGGATCCGTTTCTTGTGTTCTGGCAAGGGCAAAAGCCAACAGAGTATGACTACGTGGCCGAAGCTGGCACTCAGATATACCTGCTGGAAGTTCCGTGGCTACAGGTCGAGAAGCGTGGATGGGCAACATTTGAAACACCCATCCGCATTACTAGATCTGGCCGTCTGAATGCTTTTGTTCAGCGCATTGAAATGTGTCTTTGCCACAAACAAACTACCGTGGATGCGGAAGATGCTTGGATGTTGAATGACGTTCTCGAGAACCTCGAAAACTTGGCAGGTGAATTTCTTTACTGTGCCGAACCACAAATGCCCGCAGAAAAAGCGAGCCATAGTCAGTGGAAGATCGTTTTGGCGGCAGAAGAGTTTTTTTCAGAAAACCCGGCTGGCACAAAACTAACGGTTCAAGAACTGTGTCGCGAACTCGGGGTATCCAGGCGTTCACTCTTTCTGGCCTTTGAAAAACAGCTTGGTGTTGGCCCAAGCAAGTTCCAATCGATCGTCCAACTGCATCGACTAAGGTCGCTTCTGCAGGAAAGCACCTATGAGAAAGGTGTCGTTTCGAAGCTCATCGGCGAGGCAGGTTTTAGTCACCTAGGCCGGACATCAGTTGCCTACCACCAATTCTTCGGTGAGACCCCGATAGAAACCGCGTCCCGACCAAAAAATGGTTCATGTGCAGGAGCTTCTTAAGACGAAAGTCCACTTTGGGCTCGGTGCAGACGCTCGCCGAATTTTCACGAATGTCTGCTATGCGGACACTGGAGCTCGATGCAGTGAAGGTCAGCTATGCGGACAAACCCGCCGTTGGCCGGAGTGGAGAGCATGCCTTGATCTGGGCCTCAAATCAGAACCTGAACTTGACGCCAAGAACCGGCCCGTGCTGATCGACGTCATATTCGAACGCCCCTGTGGATAGCGTGTCGCTGTAGTCCATGCTGAAATATCGCCACCCAAAGAACAGCGAAGTTGTCTCCCACGGACGCCAATCCACACCAATATTGGCTCCGACTTGCAGGTCGCTACCGCCTGCGCCAAAGCCACCAAGTTCCAAGGATGCAATTGCGGCCCATCGCTCGTTGAGCACCCAAGTGCCGCGTGCGCCGATTACGGGTTCCCACCAGCCTTCATCGCCGCCCAATACCGGTACTGGTGCCGGAGATGTCACCGTTATCTCCTGGCGCAAAGAGTTGTAGCGCGCGCCAGCCTGTAGATCGATGGCGTAGCGCTGCCCGTTACCCCCGATTGCGTCAACGGCCTTGTATGCCGCAAGTAACCCCAGCCATTCCTGACGAATATCGGCGCTGAACGGAACGCTTCCAGGTGTGGGCAAGCTGCCATCGGCTTCAAGCGAAACATGGTTGGCATCAATTATGAAACCCCAATTGCCACGCCAGGCTTCGTATTTACCGGCTGCGGCGAAATCGAGGAGCTCCAGCGCGTCGCCCAAATCCAGATCAAGTGGGACGGTCACTCCTGCAACCGTCGAGTCCCCGCTGGTTCTCGCTGGCAGGAACGCATAGATCGCAAGAGTATGATGCCATTCTGTTTCGCTTTGTCCGGCGAGCGGAATTGGTTCCGCGATGGTTTGCTTCGAAGCGAGTACGGTTATTGTCGCTAAGGCAAGTTTCAATATGGTTTGTTTCATAGGTCAGCTCGTTTGGCTATCTTGATTTCTATATTGACCGAGCCGCCAATTCGGCGGCTCAAATCTCGTGAGCTTAATGACCTTGGGCTTTGAGACGTGCTTCTTCAGGAGTGATTGGTTCACGGTGAGGGAACTGCTCGACGCGACCGTAGTGCATGCCCAAAAGCTTCTGCATCGGCTGAACCACCCAAAGGCCGGGATAAAGTGCGCCGTATTTCTCGCCGGGATCTCGCTTCACATTATAGAAGTCCATTCCCGGCAACCCCCCGTGACCTTCTGTGATGTGGATTTTGTGATCATTGTATCGGAATGCGCCAAGCACATCGGCGCTGTAGTGGGCCATAAACTGTCGACGTCCATGACCTTCTCCATTCAGAAGAAGCGATGTCTGATCAATACCGTCGGTGATCTTGTCACTGGGTATTTTGTCCAATGCGCCACCGATCCGAGCTGCTGTAGTAAACAGGTCAGTAACGTGAATTACGTCCATGGGGTCTTGCATCGGTTGGATCATGCCGGGCCACCAAGCCATTGCAGGGACGCGAACTCCACCCTCAAGAACATCTCCTTTTGCACCGCGTAACAGAGTGTAGCCAGCGGTCGGCCAGAAGGCGTACATTGGGCCATTGTCACTGATCCAGACGACCAGTGTGTTTTCTGCGATGCCTACTGCTTTCAAAGTTTCGAGCAATTGGCCGACATGCTTATTGTGCAAAGCCATGAAAGACGCCTGACGATTGTTCTTGTCCACCATCGGGTGGTCGATGAACTCTTGGCTTGGCGCGATTTGCTGAGCGTATGATGCCCAGTAGATGAAGAATGGGTTTTCGTCCTCGGCATGTTCTTTTACATATTCTGTGATCTGGCTGATCGACTCGTTTTCAAAAGCTTCCTGCCTTTCTGGTGAGAGCGTCCCAGCTGCACCTTCGATTAGGATGCGACCCTCGCCTTTCCGGCCGACATAACCGCCTATAGAAAGATCGATACCCGCCTCTTCCAGATAGGTTTCGTTTCCGGGGAAGTCAGCGAAGGGAAATGTGCCGCTTTGATCCTCATATGATGCCTGCCAATAGTCCGGGGCTCCATTAAAGAGGCCATAGTACGCGTAATCATATCCTTGGTTTTCCGGCGCATGCTCGGGCAAATCACCAAGGTGCCACTTGCCCCACATCGCGGTTTGGTAGCCGACCTCGGATAGAACTTCTGCTGTCGTGACTTCTTCAGGTGATAACCCGTCGACCTGTCCTGGCCATAAAACAGTCAAAAGACCTGTGCGAACCGGATGGCGACCCGTGTTGATGGCGATCCGAGTTGGTGTGCAAGATGGTTCGGCGTAACCCGACCAGAACCTCATCCCTTCAAATGCCATCTTGTCCAGGGTTTCCGAAGGTGTGCCACGATGCTTTCCACCGCCTTGCCAACCCAACTCACCCCAGCCGACATCGTCGGTCAGTATATAAATGATGTTGGGTTTTTTTCCGAACTTCTCCTCCAATGCCGCGAGCTTTGCATCAATTTCGGCATCTTCAGCGGCCCAAGTCTCAGCATAACGCTGTGCGTTTGCCAAATGAGGGCCGTCGGGTTCAAAGGAGCTCGCTGGAGCTGCAATAGCCATAAGTACCGCGAACGCGGCGCTTGTTCTAAGTCCATGTTTCATAGTCTCCCCCCTCAAATTTGCATACAGGCATTGTAAAGATTACTATACGCTACCGTCTATAAATATATACGGTTCCGTATAGTTGAAAATATTAGTTGGTTTAGATAACTGCTGAATTTGATACAGATCAAAGGCAATAGTGTTTTGGTTAAAAGGCGTGTCAGCAAGCAAGATTGGTTAAACGCTTCGCTCGATCTACTTCGGGCCGGGGGGATTGAAGCAGTTCGCGTCGAACGAGTTGCCGATAAGTTGAACGTGGCCAAAAGCGGTTTTTACTATCACTTTCGTGACAGGACCGACCTTCACAAGGCTTTGCTGGACTATTGGCTACAGCTTGATGGCACCCCCTTCCTTCAAGAGCGGCGATTTGCAGAGGCTTCACCCATCGAGAAGCTCGCAATTGTTGCCGACGTCGTAGACTATGCCGATCTCAGCCGATACGACAGCGCGATCCGCCAGTGGGCACGACAGGATCCAAAGGTTCGTCGTGTCTGGCGGAAAGAGATGAACAAAAGGCTTGAGCACATTCGCGGTCTGTTTCGGGAGATTGGGTTCGAGGGCGAGCAAATGGAGATGCGCGTCCGTACATTCGTCGCCTATCAAGTTGGCGAACGCGAGCTTTTTTCAGAGCTATCTGCGAAAGATCGCTCTCGGCTTCGAAGCATTAGACTGAAGCTTCTGGTGTACGGTAAAACCGACGAACCAAAACTTTAGTGCTGAATCTCGACAAGCTTCAACTAAACTGAGGCCGTATTTCTTCATTTAGTCAACGCCCGCTTTGGGCTCGGTCCGGTCATTCGCCATATTCGTCGTGAACGACTGCTCTGCGGACAAACCTGCCGTTCGTTGAGGAAACTCTCCAGATTTAGCCAAACTTGCGAGATTGGGCCAAAGATCACTGTTTTCTCCACCCATACGCATTACCGTTGGTCACTCGACGAAAAGACAAGACCGCTTATGGATTTGTAACGTCAATCTCGCTCAATGCTTCACCCGCAGCGCTGCTAGGCTGGCTGATACCTAAAATAGTGCTCAGAGTGACGGCCACATCCACCGTGGAAACGGGACGACTGACGCGAGTTGGCTTGATACCTGGACCAGCGAAAATGATTGGAACATGCGTGTCGTAGCGCCAAGGCGAACCGTGCATTACGGCAATTGGACCTTCTTCGAAGAGAAATGAATAAGGTGTCTGAACAACATAAATGTCGCCAGAACGTGTTGGGTGATAGTTTCGCCGAATGTGCTCCTCAAGGATATGCCCTCGTTGTTCAGCAAACGGTTCAGTTGGCATCGCAAGCTCAATGCCCGGTGCAGCCATCAAGTTTTCGACGATGCGTCGCTCGATAACACGCCTGTCGGCGCCTGACGCTTCAATCGCGGCATTGTCCAGATATACGTAAGGACGAAAAAAGAACTGTATTGCAGATTCCACTCCGAACTCATCGGCGATGACCGAATTCACATCTATCATCAATGCTTCGGTGGAGTTTCGGAATGTCGAAAGCCCGGCTTCGGCCATCTCTTCTGGCGCTTCCGGCATGCCATGATCGGCGGAGAGCACGTAAAGCACATTCCCACGTCCAACCTCTCGATCCATGAACTCAAAGAAATCAGCTAGTGTCTCGTCCAAACAGCGCACCATTTCTTCGTTCTCCAGGCTGGAAGGTCCAAAGAAATGGTTGGTGGCGTCAACGCCAGAAAAACTGATGCTTAGGTAGTCTGGCCATTCGTCCTCACCAAGCCCTTCCTCTTTGACTACAGTTTTTGCGAAATCGGCTGTGATCCGGTCCCCGTGCGGCGACAATAATACTTGCGTGTAATAGAGCCCGTCGTCTGGCGTCCCATAGAAATGCGGGAAAGTTCGGCCGAACGTACCAAGGTTCGTTACGAAGGAGCGTTCCTTTCTTTCCATTAGGTACGGTGCGTCTGAACACTCCGGCCACCACTCACTTTCGATTTTCGCATCTGCGGGGCGTTTGGAATTCCAATCGAGAACCCAATCTGGATAAGCGTCATAGTAAAATTTACTTGTTTCAAATGCCCCTGTAGCCGCCGACAGCCATAAAGCTTTTCCAGAATGCCCTGCCATTGCAACCGCCGAACGGTCTTTACCAGATACGGAAAAAACTATTGATCGACCGGCATTGGCTTTCACCAGTTCGTCTCCGAACGTCGTCGCCAACAAGTTAACGGGAGAACGGCCCGATGTCACAGCAGCGGCTTGTGTCGGGTCGACTTGATCAACGTTTCCACCGAAGCCTGGAACCGGCAACATCGGGTAGTCCGGATCTTCAATATTGTATCCCAATCGCTCTTCAGCCCTGTTGAACCAGGCATTGCCAATCATTCCATGCTCAGAGGGATGGGCTCCTGTAGCGAGTGTCGCGTGGCCAACAATGGTTTCGGTGTTGGCGTGACGATGATGAGCGTCGGTGTACCAGACGCCGCTTTCCAAAAGCCTTTTGAAGCCAGCTTCGCCGAAGGCGGTCTCATAACGAGAAATCAAGTCTCCGCGCAGTCCATCAATTGTGATTTGAACTACGAGTCGGATGTCTTCCGTTGCACTAGCCGCCGTCGTGGATATTGAAAAAAGGAGTGTTGAGACTAAGGCAAATGATCGCTGCATTTATGACCTCATAGAACTACCCAATCCTCTGAATACCAGCATCTGCGTCCACCGGCTACTGAGGGTCATTAAAGATGCTCTTTTGAACTTCCGATTTGGGCTCAACGCAGTCATCCGAGCGTTTTGCTCAGATGACGGCTATCCGTTTCTGTCACGAGCATAAACAAGCGGGCTCGGAATATGTTTGGTGCTAATAAATCTACGACTACTGTTATCGGCGCATAGTGTCGGTGGACATTGCCATACAACTTTAAACACTTGGTCAAGTATTGGATCTCTGTTTTGCCCATCTATTGCGTTGTGCTTCAGCGATCCGCGCTCGGCCGGAAGCAGACTTTGGGCCAGTTGACAAGCCACCATGGTACCGACATCTCCGTTTTCCTGGAGACACTGGGAGCTGACACTGCGAACCTTTGCGCGTTTTCGCGCCACAGCGTGCACGGCGATGTGTTGGAAGCGGTTGACCCTCTTCGTCCAAGCCAATGTCCTGCAGATCTCGACACTGGCCACCAATACATTTTGAGCACGTCTTCTCTTTGCCTCGACCAGTAACGGTACGAAAGGGACAGATTCGATAGCTTGCTGCCTCACTCGCAGCAAACTTTTCTTGGAGGGATAGCAAGACCTCGCGAAGCATTGGACTCAAACTCTAAACGCCTCCAAATCTAAGCAATTGTAAACATCGGCCTAAGACCCCATGGGCTTTGAAAGTGACCGTATACGCAGGCGGCATCAAATTGGACGATTTGCCTACGGCCTTGTTGGCAGGAAAACAAATAAGCTAGCCGTATTCGCCCGTGCCTACACATGTGTCAGCTATTGTCTGGCAACTCCAAGGGCAGTCGATTTTCGTTCAGCTAGGTTCAGGAGCGCTCGATCAAAATACTCCCAAGATGTAATTGGCCCGTCGCCTTTTCTGGTTATCACCTTGTGCACGTTTGAAACGATTTGATCGGCGCTAAGTTCGAGCTCGAACCATCGTTCCACGGTGCGTTTTGCTGCGTCGCGATCAAGTGCATCAGTGAGGTTATGCGCACCTTTGTTCTGTGCGAGATTTCTGAGAGCTGCGATCAGACGATCAAGTTCTAAGGTAAGTTCGTTGTTTTCAGCATCTGTCAACTGTCTAGCCCCCTCGTTCGGCACCACTAAATTGAGGTTTCTCTAATAAGGTTTCAGGCACAGGTGGGCGCATGTTCAGAGCATGATGTG
>NZ_JBQFLX010000030.1:0-35452 GCF_056531525.1 Ruegeria sp. N11 | reverse complement strand
CAGTCTATCCTGAGCGTCTCAACCGTCTTTCCAGTCCGTCAGGCCGTCTCCCCGACCCGTCAGCACCGCCTCAGCAGCGCCAGTGAAGGGGTATTTACGGATTAGGCCTGGGACCTGCAACCCCCATTTTCAAAAAACTTCACATTTCACTGCAGAAACTGACGCGGGTTAATGAAAACAACAAGTTACCTTAATAATTCGCGCGTTTGACCGGCTTGTGCACTGCAAAACCCGGGAATGAAGTCCATCTTTCGGCGGAATCGTACCCAGTGTTTGGTATGCACCCGCGTCCCAACCAAAGAATACGCCGCCCGAGTCTCCTCGGGCGGCGCAACCACTGTAGTGACCGCTGGTTTAGTGCAGATCGAAACGATCCGCGTTCATCACCTTGTTCCAGGCCGAGACAAAGTCACAGACGAATTTGCCCTCGGCGTCGGCCTGACCATAGACCTCGGCCAGTGCCCGCAGTCGCGAGTTCGAACCAAAGACCAGATCGACCCGGGTGCCGGTCCATTTGACCTCTCCGCTGGACCGGTCGCGCCCTTCGTAGACGCCCTTGCCTGCGGGCTTCCATTCGGTACTCATATCCAGAATGTTGGTGAAGAAGTCGTTGGTCAGCGCTCCGACACGATCGGTGAAGACGCCATGCTTGCTGTCGCCGAAGTTGGCGCCCAGAACGCGCAGGCCACCGACAAGTGCTGTCATCTCGGGTGCCGACAGGTTCAACAACTGCGCCCGGTCAACCAGCAACTCCTCGGGTGAGACGGTGTAGTCGGCTTTCTGGTAGTTGCGGAAACCGTCAGCGATGGGTTCCATCACCGAGAAGCTCTCGACATCGGTCTGTTCCTGCGTTGCATCGGTGCGGCCCGGGGTGAAAGGCACTTCGACATCCTGACCACCGGCTTTGGCCGCCTGCTCGATTCCAACCGCACCCGCAAGAACGATCACATCCGCCAGCGATACTTTCTTGCCACCCGACTGTGCGCCGTTAAAAGCCTTCTGAACTCCCGACAGGGCATCCAGCGCCTTGGACAGTTTCAAAGGCTCGTTGACGTCCCAGTCTTTCTGCGGCGCAAGCCGGATACGTGCACCATTGGCACCTCCGCGTTTGTCAGATCCGCGGAAGGTCGAAGCAGAGGCCCAGGCGGTCGAAACCAACTGAGACACCGACAATCCTGCCGCTGCAATCTTGGCCTTAAGGTCTGCCACATCTGCATCATCGACCAAATCATGATCCACGGCCGGAACGTTGTCCTGCCAGATCAACTCTTCGGTCGGGGCTTCCGGACCAATATAGGCCGAACGCGGACCCATGTCGCGGTGGGTCAGTTTGAACCAGGCCCGTGCGAAGGCATCTGCGAACTCTTCCGGGTTCTCATGGAAACGCTTCGAGATCGGGCCGTAGATCGGGTCCATGCGCATCGCCATGTCGGCGGTGGTCATCATGGTCTTCACCTTCTTGGACGGATCATGCGCCGCTGGGGCCATGTCTTCCTCTTTCACGCCGATCGGCTCCCAGATAAACGCGCCCGAGGGGCTTTTGGTCAGGTTCCAGTCATAGCCGAACAGCAGGTCAAAATAGCCGTTGTCCCATTTGATCGGGTTCGCGGTCCATGCGCCTTCGATCCCCGAAGTCGTGGTGTCATCCCCCTTGCCAGAACCAAAATTGTTGATCCAGCCAAAGCCCATTTCCTCGATCGGGGCGGCTTCTGGTTCCGGGCCGACCAGATCGGGGTCGCCCGCACCGTGCGCTTTGCCGAAAGTATGACCACCCGCAACCAGCGCAACGGTTTCCTCGTCGTTCATCGCCATCCGGCCAAAGGTATCGCGAATATCGCGGCCCGAGGCCAGAACGTTGGGTTCACCATCCGGGCCTTCCGGGTTCACGTAGATCAGGCCCATCTGCACAGCGGCCAGCGGGTTTTCCAGATCGCGCTCGCCCGAATAGCGGCTATGCGGGTTGTCTGTCGGAGCCAGCCAGTCCGTCTCGGCGCCCCAATAGATGTCTTCCTCGGGCGCCCAGATATCTTCGCGGCCTCCGGCGAAACCAAAGGTCTTGCCACCCATCGACTCGATGGCGCAGTTACCGGCCAGAATCATCAGATCGGCCCATGAGATCTGGTTGCCGTATTTCTGTTTGATCGGCCACAGAAGACGGCGGGCCTTGTCGAGGTTGCCGTTGTCCGGCCAGCTGTTCAACGGTGCGAACCGCTGGTTTCCCGTCGAGGCCCCGCCGCGTCCATCCGCCGTCCGGTACGTCCCGGCGCTGTGCCAGGCCATCCGGATAAACAGGCCACCGTAGTGACCATAGTCGGCCGGCCACCAGTCCTGCGAATCCGTCATCAGCGCATAAAGGTCTTCCTTCAGCGCTTTCATGTCCAGCTTCTTGAATTCTTCGGCATAATCAAAATCCGCACCCAGCGGATTTGATGCTGGGGTTTTCTGGTGCAGAATCGACAGGTTCAACTGGTTCGGCCACCAGTCCCGGTTCGACCGGGTACCCGCACCATGCATGACAGGGCATCCGCCTGTTTTGGGGTTATCACTTCCGTCCATATCGATCTCCAATCCTGGCTAAGTCCGGCAGGTTCGCGTGTGCAAATCTCAGATAAGTATTGTGGTTCGAACAGCACTCATCGTGCCGAGTCGTCCACATCACTCACCGGCAGAATTAGCAAATTCAAACCATGCAAAAAAGTTTTGTTTTCCGATCAATTTCATAGCTTTTTGCTATTACTTGGAATTCACCTCAGACAGCGAAACCTGATCGGGCCGGACCAACACCCGACATGCACACCACACTCATCCCAGCAGGTCGCCTGACCCGGGGATTCAACAGTAAAAGATCCAGTCAGAAATGGCGTTTCTTAACCGCTACCGCTTCATCAGGGATTCCAGCCCGACACGATAGTCGGGATAAAGAAGCCGCACGCCCAGCTCTTCCTTGATACGGTCGTTTCTGACGCGCTTGTTCTCATTGTAGAAACTGCGCGCCATCGGAGTCATGTCAGCGTCCTCAAATGCCACGGCTGGCGGCAGCGGAAGCCCCTGAAGCTTTGCCGCGTAACCAATGACGTCCTGAGGCGGCACAGGCTCGTCATCACAAACATTGTACACAGAACCGGGATTGGGCCGTGCCATGGACGCCCGCAGTACCTGCGCAACATCGGCAACGTGAATGCGCGAGAAGACCTGCCCCGGCTTGATGATCCGCCGCAGCCCGCCGCGTTTGAGTTTGGAAAACGGTCCCCGCCCGGGACCATAGATGCCCGCCAGTCGGAAGATATGCGTCGGCAGGCCCGGAATTCCCACCCATTCCTGTTCCGCGTGCAGGCGCCACTGGCCCCGGTCAGCCGTTGGTGCAGGCGGCGTCGATTCGTCGACCCAGTCGCCCTGATGATCGCCGTAAACCGCGGTTGTCGACAGATATCCCACCCAGGAAAACTGATTGGCCCGCGCCTCGATCTCGGTCCGCAGGGCGGCCAGAACCGGATCGCCTTTTGCGGTCGGCGCGATCGAGATCAGCAAATGCGTCACCCCATCCAGTGAAGGAGCCTGACCCGGCCAGATCAGAGGGTCGGCACCTGAGGCCCGGATTGCATCGGCCCCGTCCGCATCCCGCGTTGTCCCGACAATCTGCCATCCATCATGCATCAGCAGCCGCGACAGTGCCTGCGCCGAATACCCGTGTCCAAACGAAAAAAGTGATCCAGTCATGGCCCCTTAGATGATCCGCTAAAGCGCCAGATGCAAGCACCTGCCCGAGGATACTTGATTCGAATCCCCTGATGCGCCTTTGATTGTGTCATGAGCGACAAGAACCCCGATCTGAAAGCCGCCTATGCGCTGAAAACGCCAGAGGACAACAAACGCCTCTATGCCGAATGGGCCGGAGATTACGACGAAGGCTTTGCGGCCCTCGAAGACTATCAGCTTCATGTTCACACCGCCCGCGCCTTTGTCGGTGCAGGCGGCCAAGGGCCGGTTCTGGATGTGGGTGCTGGCACCGGCCTGTGCGGCGCGGTGCTGGCAGGGTTGGGAGTCGGACCCATAGATGCCACCGACATCAGTAGTGAAATGCTGAGTCAGGCAATGCGAAAGGACATATACCGGGATGCGATCGAGGCCGATCTGAACCACGGAATCCCGGTTCCCCAAGACAGTTATGCCGGCATCGTTTCGTCAGGCACATTCACGCATGGCCATCTGGGGCCGGATGTTCTGCCCGCTTTGTTGCGCATTGCGCGTGCCGGGGCGCAGTTCGCGCTGTCCATCAACGCCAGGCACTTTGAAAAGCTCGGCTTTGCCGAGGCGCTAAGGGAGTTGGAACAGGATCAGATCCGCAATCTGACCCTGACCGAAGTTCGTATCTACGGAGATCTTGCAGCAGGCGACAACAAGGATGACACCGCGTTCATCGCGCTGTTCGAACGCATTTGAATAGCCGCGCCGTTCAGCGCCCTTTCCAGACCGGGTCGCGTTTTTCGGCGAAAGCCCGCGCGCCTTCCAGATTATCATCAGAGCCGTACAAGGTATCGATCGTCGACAATTGGCGCCGCGTGATCCGGTTCATGATGTCCTGAAACTTCGAATCCTCGGCCTCACGCACAACTTCCTTGATTGCCGCATAGACCAGAGGCGGGCCGCTTGCCAGAAGCCGCGCAAGCTCCCACGCGCGGTCCATCAGTTGATCGGCGGGAACGATTTCATTGACCAGACCCCAGCGGTGCGCCTCGTCCGCATCAAACCAACGTCCCGTCAGCAACAGTTCCATGGCAACATGATAGGGAATACGTTTGGGCAGTTTGACGCTGGCGGCATCGGCAATCGTGCCCGAACGAATTTCGGGCAGGGCAAAGCTGGCATGATCGGCGGCAATAATGATGTCAGCGCTCAGTGCCAGTTCCAGACCGCCCCCACAGGCGATTCCGTTTACGGCAGCGATCACAGGCTTGTTCATGTCGCGCAGTTCCTGAAGCCCGCCAAAACCACCAACACCATAATCTCCGTCAACCGCGTCGCCGTCAGCCGCGGCTTTCAGATCCCAGCCGGGGCAAAAAAACTTGTCCCCTCCGCCGGTCAGAATGGCCACACGCAGATCGGGGTCATCGCGGAAATCGCGAAATACGTCCCCCATGACACGGCTTGTCGCCAGATCGATGGCATTGGCCTTGGGTCGGTCCAGTGTAACTTGCAGAATTGCGCCATCGCGTTTGGTTTTGACCGGATTCATGAGCTTGCCTTTCGGATCAGGGCATCCACCGCAACCGCACCTTCCTTGGTGCAGATGAGAGGATTGATTTCAACTTCGCTGACAGTTGCCGCATTGGCAATGACATACGCCTGTACGGCTTCGACCGCGTCCAGAATTGCATCGAAATCCGCTGCCGGTTTGCCCCGGTATCCTGCCAGCAACGGCGCACAGGCCAACCGTCCCAACGCGTTCTGCACGGCCTGCCGGGACGAAGGCACGAGCATTGAGACGGTATCACGCAGAATTTCAGTCAGTACCCCGCCCGCCCCCAAAGTCAGGACAAATCCATGCGCCGGATCTCGCGTAACGCCGATCAGCAACTCGGCAACACCGCCATCTGCCATTTCCTCGATCAGTATGTCGTCGGTGCCGATCTTCTCTGCCACGGCGGTCAGAGCATCGGAACTTACACCGAGATGAACCGCACCATGTTCGGACTTGTGTGCCAGGCCAATGCCTTTGACCGCAAAGGGGCCACACAAACCGACTGCGGCCTCGGCCACGCTGCTTTTGCAAGCTACAACACGCCGCGGCACCTTCACGCCGTGACCTGCCAAAGCCTCTTTGGCTTGCGCTTCGGTCAGAACCTGATCCGGGTCAGAGTTTGAGGGCAACAAAACCGGTTCGGCCGGTTCAGGTACGACGCGCGCCGCCGCCTCGATTGCGGCCAGCGCCTCGTGCAGGCCGGCAAAAGGGACAACACCACCGTCGACCAGTTGTTGCGCCACGGCCTGCGGCATCAGTTCGGGCAGGGTCGCTGTTACCGCAAAGGGGCGACCCGTGTGCGCGACACAGTTCAGCGCGGCCTGCGTGGCGCAGGCCCAGTCGGTCGCATCGGTATGGGGGTAGTCGACAATCGACATCGTCAGCGCCTTGTCCGGCCCGGTCAATCCGGTCCAGGCGCGGGTCATCGCGTCGGTGTCGCGCCAGATATAGGTGTGATAGTCTAGCGGGTTTGCCAAAGCCACCATTGGCCCCAACGCAGCGCGCAGATCGGTCTTTTGCCGGTCTGTCAGCGGCGGGAAATACAGGTCGCGTCCCTCGGCCATATCCGCGCCCAGGCTCGCCTCGCCGCCAGAGCAGCTGATCATGCCCAGACCGTTGCCATCCAGACGTCCGGTGACATGCAGCAGTTTCAGGCATTCCAGAAAGCTCGGAATGTCACCCAGCCGGGCAATCCCAAGGCGGTCCAGAAAAGCCTGTGCTCCGGCGTCGCCTCCTGCCAGGGACGCGGTATGCGAGATCGTCGCCGCCTGTGCATGCGCGGAACGCCCCATCTTTAGAGCGACGATCGGCACTCCGCGCACGTGCGCCTTGGTGGCCAGCGCCTCCCATTTGCGCAGATCGCCAAAGCCTTCGATATGCACGCCGATGGCGGTGATCCGGTCATCGTCCAAAAGGGCCGACGCGATATCGGCCTGATGCGTCTGTGCCTGATTCCCGCAGGTCAGGATAAAGGCCAACGGCAGGGCACGGCGCTGCATCGTCATGTTGATGGCCATATTCGAGCTTTGCGTCAGGATCGCCACACCGCGATCAACAGGCTGCATTCCATGCTGATCCGGCCAGACCGCAGTTCGGTTCAGGCCATTCACAAAGCCATAGCAATTGGGCCCGAGTATCGGCATATCTCCGGCGGCAGAGACCAGTTGCGATTGCAGATCGGCAGCCTGGTCGTCTTCAGCCCGCGCTTCGGTGAAGCCCGAGGCGAAGCAGACCGCTCCGCCCGCGCCGCTTGCAGAAAGGGCTGCAACCGCGGTTACGGTTGCATGACGGTTGATCCCCACGAAAGCCAGATCGGGGGGGCGGGGCAGATCCTCAATCGACGCATAAGCCTGTAAACCCGCGACTTGCGCAGCCTTCGGATGAACCGGCCAGATTTCTCCCTCAAATCCGAACTTGCGGGCCTGTGAAATCATTTCGGCGCACCACGCACCGCCACCGATGACCGCAAGTGTCGAAGGGTTCAGAACGCGCGCCAACGCACCCATCACACGAGCTCCGGCGTCATGCGCCCAGCGCCCGCAACAGATCGCGGCTGATGATGTGGCGCTGAATTTCGCTGGTGCCGTCCCAGATGCGTTCAACGCGGGCATCGCGCCAGAACCGTTCAAGCGGGTAGTCGTCCATCAGCCCCATACCACCATGAACCTGAATCGCGGCGTCGGTCACCCGCGCCAGCATCTCCGACGCATAAAGCTTGGCCGAGGCGATCTCGCGGTTGCTTGGCAAACCCTGGTCCAGCCGGTCGGCTGCGGCCAACGTCAATAAATCGGCTGCGTCAATCTCGGTGATCATGTCGGCGATCTGAAACGAAACGCCTTGAAACTTGCCGATCTTCTTCCCGAACTGTTCGCGCGTCGCGGCATAATCCAGCGCATAATCAAAGGCGCGGCGGGCGCGCCCCACGGACATGGCCGCAACGGTGATACGGGTGGCATAGAGCCATGTGTTCATGACCTCGAAACCGCCATCGACCTCACCCAGAACCTGAGCATCGGGCAGTCGACAATCGTCAAAGTCCAGAACCATGTTCTTGTAACCGCGGTGACTGACCGACTTGTAGCCGTCCCGAATCGTGAAACCCGGAGTCCCACGATCCACCAAAAACGCCGTAATCCGCTTTTTAGGGCCTTTTGGCGTCTGATCTTCGCCTGTAGCGATGAAGACGATGATAAAGTCGGCATGCTCGGCGCCCGAGATGAAATGCTTGGTCCCGTTGACAACCCAGTCACCGCCGTCACGCACAGCTGCACATTTCATGCCACGCACATCCGAACCCGCGCCGGGTTCGGTCATCGCCAACGCATCCATCCGCTCACCACGCACGGCAGGCATCAGGTAGCGTTCGATCTGGTCCCCTTCACAGGCCATAAGAATATTCTGCGGCCGCCCGAAGAAATGGTTCAGCGCCATCGAACCCCGCCCCAGTTCGCGCTCGACCAGGGCAAATTCCAGATGGTTTAGCCCGGCGCAACCGACACTTTCGGGAAAGTTGCAGGCATAAAAGCCCAGTTCCAGAGTCTTGCGTTTGATGTCCTCGGCGATCTCGTGCGGAACTTCACCGGTCCGTTCGACCAGTTCTTCGTGCGGGTAGATCTCGTTCTCGACAAAGCTGCGAACGGTTGAGACGATCATCTCCTGTTCGTCGGACAGGCCATATTGCATCGGTTCACTCCACATTTGGACTTGGCGCTATCCTGACGTGGCTTGAAATCACGATCATACAGAATTAGACGATTATCATGCCGAAGTGGAAAAAATCTCCTCCTGCAACGCAGCGACTGGGCGTTCTGCTGTTCGACGGGTTTTCCAACCATTGCCTTGCCAATTCTGTCGAACCGCTGCGCGCGGCGAACACCCTGTCGGGGCGAACCCTTTATGACTGGACATTCCTGTCGCTGGATCCTGGGCCCGTTACATCCTCGTCCGGCCTGCAGGTCGCACCGCATGAAACGTTGCAAAAATCTCATGGCGATATGTTGTGGGTTATGCCGTCATACGGATTTCAGGCCCATGGCGGCTGGCGTACGCTGGCCGGATTAAGATCGGCTGCCGAAAGGTTCCAAACACTGGCAGGCTTGGACACCGGTAGCTGGCTGCTGGCGCGGGCCGGCTTGCTGGACGGGCATCGCGCTACCATCCACTGGGAGGAACTGACAGGTTTTACCGAACGCTTCCCCGAAGTCACGGCCCTGCGTGAGCGATATGTCATCGACCGCAATCGCATTACCTGTTCCGGCGCAATGGCAGCTTTCGATCTGGTCCTGTTTCTGATCGGGCGGGATCACGGGCAGGCATTGGCCCTGGAAGTGTCCCAATTGTTCATGACCCGCGATTCCGCGCGCTCTCATGCTGGTGGGGCCGGAGCAACCAGCGGCTATGTGAACAAGGCTTTGGGCCTGATGCAGGAAAACCTGGAATCACCTTTGTTAGTGTCTGATATTGCCCGGCGCGTGGGGCGTTCGCAAAAGGCGCTTTCTATCCGAATGAACTCCGAACTCAGCGCGGGGCCGGCACAGGTTTATCGGCGGCTGCGACTTAATCTGGCGCGCAAACTGGTTTCCGAAACCGATCTGAGCATCGCCGAGATCGCCTTGCGCACGGGCTACGATGATCCCAGCGCCCTGACGCGCGCGTTCAGGGCCGAGTTCGGTGAGACACCGCGCGCCCTGCGGACGCGCGGAACCTGAAACCGCCGCCAGTCAGCCGAACATCTTTTTCTTGCGCGCCCGGGTAACTTCGGTCGCCTCGGGCGAGCCGTCATGGAAAGTTCCGAACCAGCGGTCCCAAGGCATTTCCTGATTGCCGTAGTTGCATTCATAATACCGATGGTGGAGCTGGTGGTAAAACGTGCCCAGAGCCAGCCGTTTTCTATCCTTCACCAGCAACTCCTCGTACCCGGTATGGGTCATCGCAGCGCCCGGGCCCTGAAACACGATGTGGAAATACAGGTGGATCGGATGGGACGGAACAATCCAGTGAATGCACAGGGTGCTGAGGTAGAAGAAATGTTCGACCGGATGCATCGAAAACCCGGACCAGGGACCGATATTGACGTTCCGGTGGTGCAGGCTGTGTACCTTTTTGTACAAAAACGGCTGATGCAGAAGTCGATGCACCCAGTAGAAATGAAAGGCCGACCACATCGGCAGGATAATCAGCCACAGGATGAACCAGACGGGGCTATCCACGAATGTGATTACCGGCGCGTATCCGTTGGCCATCAGCCACATGGTGACCGCCTGAAACCCGGTCAGTTGCAGCACGCCGGAGCCGAGCGACCAGAACATGTTGTCCAGCACCTGATCGCTGAAATTCCACAGCTTGTTGTTCTTGCCCTGCTCGCGCCGTTCGAACTTCAGCTTTTTGCCCTGCGCCTTGCGCATATGGAAGTACCAGTGCAACCCTCCGGCGACCATGAAAATCATGGCAAAATTCACCAGCCAGATCTGAAAAATCCAGCCAAACGCAAAAGTCCTGGCGGTTTCGAGCGATGGGTAGAAAAACGCCCACAGCGCAACGGCCAATCCCAGCATCAGAACCCGTTCGCTAAGGGTCAGCCAGTTCCGGGCGAGCCAGCCCGCCAAATACGCCGGATCAGGTGGCCAGCGAAACACCGAAGGATTCTGCAAGGGCAGATCAGGGTGGTAATTCCACTCGCGGCTCATGTCCTGCATCTGAGAATTGTCTGTCACGTCGATGTATCCTGTGGTTGGGATCGGCAATATTCAGGGCTCCGGCACCGTGCAGACACGTCCGGTTGCTCTGCCCGTCAGGAGGGTCTGGTTCAGGTGGCGTAATCCGAGCCTTCGGCGTCCAGCACGGCCTTGATTTCGCGCATATGCGCTTCGGCCTGCCCGGGATAGTCATCAA
Organism: Ruegeria sp. N11; assembly: GCF_056531525.1. Lineage (NCBI taxonomy): Bacteria > Pseudomonadati > Pseudomonadota > Alphaproteobacteria > Rhodobacterales > Roseobacteraceae > Ruegeria > Ruegeria sp. N11. Next base: position 24,822 of record NZ_JBQFLX010000030.1, on the reverse strand, counting down.
GCTCTTGCGCCGTTTTCTCGGCGATCTCGTCCGGAAGAACCCGCAACTTCTGTCCGGTCTGCAGCGCGCGTATGTAGGTTTCCGCAGCTCTTTCGAAGTAATAGAGCCTGTTGAACGCGTCCGCAGGATCGCTGCCGATCACCAGAACACCATGATTGCCCATGATCATGACTTTCTTTTTCGGGTCCGCCAGCATCGAGGCACAGCGTTCGCCTTCACTCTCGAAGGCCAGACCGCCAAATTCCTCGTCAACAACGTAGCGGTTGTAGAACGTGGCGGTGTTCTGGTCGATCGCAGGCATCGTGCTGTCCGCCAGCGAGGCCAGTACGGTGGCAAAGATCGAATGCACATGCATCACGCAACGCGCATGTGGGCAATGTCGATGAATCGATCCGTGCAGGCCCCACGCGGTCGGGTCCGGTGCACCGGGCTGGTCCATCACGTTCGGGTCATTTGCGTCCAGAAACAACAGATCCGAGGCCCGTATTCGGGAAAAGTGCATCTGATTGGGATTCATCAGAAACTGCGTGCCGTCTTCGTTCACCGCCAGGCTGAAGTGGTTCGCGACCGCTTCGTGCATGTTCAACCGTTCGGTCCAGCGGAATGCGGCGGCCATGTCCACACGTTCGGGCCAGTGGTCAATATTGGGGCGCAGGCTGGCAACGGTCATGTCAGAAACTCCTGTATTTCGGGTCTGCGCGGAACCGTGCCTTTTGCAAACGGGTTTGACCAACGAAAAATTCGCGGCTAATCCATTAGCTCAACTAATGCCGGGGTTATGCAAATGCAAAAACTGCTTCCGCCTTTGGGCTGGCTGCGCACTTTTGAAGCGGCGGCCCGCCATCTTTCCTTTACCGGGGCCGCACGCGACCTGAACATGACGCAAAGTGCTGTCAGCCAACAGATCAAGGCGCTGGAAGGTCACCTGGGGCAGCCCCTGTTTCTGCGTCGTCACAGGGCGCTGGAGCTGACCGAGGCCGGAATAACCTATTTGCCTGTCGTTCGTGACGCTTTTCGTACCCTTGTCCGGGGCACCCAGGCCGTTACGGGTGCACAGCAGAACGCGGTGCAGGTGCAGTGCAATATCACCTTTGCGGTAAACTGGCTGGCCCCCCGTCTGCCGCGGTTCCGCGCTTTGCACCCTGATGTCCAACTAAATATCTTCACCGAACTTTGGGAACCCCGGGAAATGGCCGAGGGCGCGGCGGTCGAGATCCGTTATTCCTTGCGTCCGGCAGATACCGTGAGGACCGAGTTTCTATGTTCCGACGCCTATTATCCGGTATGTGCTCCGAATTATCCGGTCACTTTGGAGACCCTGCAACAGCAGCCCCTGTTCGACTGTTCGAACCTCATGTCAAACTGGGCAAGCTGGGCTGAAGATCAGAGCCTGAATTGGGAAAACCCGCCCATAACTTATGCCACCACGTATCTGTTTGGCCTGTCCGTCGCGATGGCCGGTGGCGGGTTGTGCCTGGCCCATGACGCCATTGCCAAACATCTGATTGAGAAAGGAAGCCTGATCGCCCCCTTCGCACATCGTGCCGCGATGCCCGAGGCGTACTACCTGTTGCTGTCACCTCAGGCCGAAGAGAATTCAGGGGCAGTTGCGTTTGCTGAATGGCTGCGAAAGGAAATTGCCGAACCCGTTCCGAGCTGATCCCGGAGAGTAGATCTCCCGCCCATCATCTATGCCCGTTGGGCATCTCCTTTGGTTGGGCCGGGCATCGCTGGCGCGCTGCTGGTAGCTCAGTCCTGATTTACGTCTTTCGGGCGGCTGGGAACCCAGGCATATCCGTTTTCACAGAGGATATAGGCCTCGCGCAATCCGTGGGGTTTATCCGTTGGGGCCTGCAGAACGGTGCCCCCGGCCACTTCTGCACGGGCAGATGCATCGTCCGGGTCTGTTTCGTACAAGCGTATTTCAACACCGGCCCCGCGCGGGGGATTCTCGGGCAGCAATCCAAGCAGGGGATTCGAGTGGTATGTCCCGTCCGAGTGCAACTGAAAGACGTGCGTTCCGTAGGTGACGATCGCAAAATCTGCGGTCACTTGGTGGCTGGTCATGTCAAAAACAGCCTCTAAAAAAGCGCATTCCGCCGGTACATCGCGAACCAGCAGGTTCAGACCGATCCCACTGAGGCTGCGCCCAAAACTGTCTGCATCTATTGCGTCATAATCCATGGCACCATGCAAAACCCGAACCGCGGCGCATTGCAAGTGCTCAGCCCCATCCGGCAAATTGTGATGGTTTCATGATACCCGACCGCCGGGGGTTGCACCTGACCGCGCATTCGGGAAAGTTGAGCCATGGAATACACACCTTTCCCAAGCTGGCCCGATGTCGCCCCCCGTTTGATCTCAGTTGCCGCCGGGCGCGAAGCTGCGGACATGGTCATCCGCGATGGTATCTGGGTGAACGTACACAGCCGCGAACTGCTCCCCAATCATTCCGTCGCCGTAGCCGACGGGCGCGTGGCTTTTGTCGGGGCAGACGCGTCACACTGCATCGGCCCCGAGACGCGAATCATCGAAGCAAACGGGCGATATATCGTTCCGGGCCTGTGCGACGCGCATATGCACATCGAATCGGGGATGCTGACCCCGGCCGAATTTGCCCGGGCCGTGATTCCGCACGGCACCACCTCGATGTTCACCGACCCGCATGAGATTGCCAATGTTCTGGGTCTGGACGGCGTGCGAATGATGCATGACGAGGCGATGATGCAACCGGTGAACATCTTTACGCAGATGCCGTCCTGCGCACCGTCCGCACCAGGTCTGGAGACCACAGGCTATGAAATCACCCCCGATGATGTAGCCGAGGCGATGTCCTGGCCAGGCATTATCGGGTTGGGTGAAATGATGAACTTTCCCGGCGTGATCCATGGCGACCCCAAGATGCTGGCTGAAATCGCCGCCACGCAGCGGGCAGGCAAAACCGTCGGCGGGCACTACGCATCACCCGATTTAGGGTCTGATTTTTCGGCCTATGTCGCAGGCGGCCCGGCAGATGATCATGAGGGCACATGCGAAGCGGATGCCATTGCCCGCGTGCGCCAGGGGATGCGGTCCATGATGCGGCTGGGTTCGGCCTGGTATGATGTCGAAAGTCAGATCAGTGCCGTGACACAGAAAGGTCTGGACCCCCGCAATTTCATTCTGTGCACGGATGATTGCCATTCCGGCACGCTGGTCAATGACGGCCACATGAACCGCGTTGTCCGTCACGCCATTGCCTGCGGATGCGATCCGCTGATCGCGCTGCAAATGGCAACGATCAACACCGCAACCCATTTCGGGCTTGAGCGGGAAATAGGGTCTGTAACCCCCGGACGGCGGGCCGACATTATTCTGAGTTCGGATCTGACCGAACTGCCCGTCGAGATGGTCATCGCGCGTGGGCAAGTCGTGGCCGAAGCCGGTAAAGCCACAGTGGATTGCCCGCACCTTAACTGGCCGGACAAGGCCCGTAGCACCGTTCACCTGGGACACACCCTGACGGATGTCGATTTTGAAATCACGGCCCCGGCGGGCGCAAACAGGGTACGTGCCAATGTGATCGGTGTGGTCGAAAACCAGGCTCCGACCAAAGCGCTGAAGGCCGAGTTGCCGATCATCGGCGGGCTGGTCGAAGGCGAAGGTGATGTTTGCCAGATCGCGCTGGTTGAAAGGCACAAGGCCACTGGCGGGGTAACTAATGCCTTTGTGTCCGGGTTTGGATACCAGGGCAACATGGCAATGGCGTCGACCGTGGCCCATGACAGCCACCACATGATCGTCGTCGGCACCAGCCGCGAGCAGATGGCGCTGGCCGCCAACCGCCTGGCCGAGGTGGGCGGTGGTATCACCATTTTCCGCGAGGGCGAGGAACTGGCACTGGTTGAGTTGCCCATCGCCGGCCTGATGTCGGACCGGCCGGCCTCGGAAGTGGCCGACAAGGCGCAAAAAATGGTCGCGGCGATGGAAGCCTGCGGCTGTAAGCTGAACAACGCGTACATGCAGCATTCACTGCTGGCCCTGGTGGTGATCCCGGAACTGCGGATTTCCGACCTTGGGCTGGTGGATGTGCGGACGTTTGAGAAAATCGACCTTTTGGAACCACTTGCATGACAATCATAAAAACACCGGATGCACCTGATCCGCAAAGTTTCACCGACCCCGAGGCCGCAGTTGCGCGGCTGAAGGAGTTGTACAATCAGGCCACAAGGTTTCTGTGCGACAGCTTTGCCAAAACCATGGGACACGGCGCTCCGACTGAGCGATTCAGAGCCTATTACCCGGAAATTCGCATCAAGACCTCGTCCTATGCACATGTCGACAGCCGACTGAGTTTTGGTCATGTTTCGGAACCGGGTGTTCACGCCACCACGGTGACCCGTCCCGATCTGTTCCGGTCTTACCTGACACAACAGATCGCGCTGCTGATCCGAAACCATGACCAGCCTGTGACCATCGGGCCTTCGGATACGCCGATCCCGGTACACTTCGCCGTGGCCAACAACCCGGAACTGGTGGTGCCGCAGCAGGGTGCTGCCGGATTCACGCTCAGGGATGTGTTTGACGTTCCTGATCTGACCACCACCAATGACGATATCGTCAACGGAGTGCATGATCACGAAGATCTGGCAGGACCGTTGTCGCTTTTCACCGCGCAACGTGTGGACTATTCGCTGGCGCGGCTGTCCCACTATACAGCGACCGACCCCAGCCACTTTCAGAACCACGTCCTGTTTACAAACTACCAGTTCTACGTGTCCGAGTTCGAGAACTACGCGCGCGAACAACTGGCCGATCCGGAAAGCGGTTACACAAGCTTTGTCTCGACCGGCAATGTCGAGATCACCACACCGGATGCCGCCCTGGAGCAACCGCTGAAGCTGCCCCAGATGCCGACCTACCACCTGAAGCGCGCAGACGGTTCCGGCATCACTCTGGTCAATATCGGCGTCGGCCCTTCCAACGCCAAAACCGCCACCGATCACATCGCGGTTCTGCGGCCCCATGCATGGCTTATGGTCGGTCACTGCGCCGGATTGCGGAATACGCAGGCGTTGGGGGATTTCGTGCTGGCACATGCCTACCTGCGTGAGGACAAGGTGCTGGATGACGACCTCCCGGTCTGGGTGCCGATCCCCCCGCTGGCGGAAGTGCAGGTCGCGCTGGAGCGGGCTGTTGCCGAAGTCACCGAACTGGAAGGGTACGAGCTAAAGCGCATCATGCGCACCGGCACCGTTGCATCTGTCGACAACCGAAACTGGGAACTGCGCGACCAGTCCGGACCGGTTCAGCGGCTCAGCCAGTCTCGGGCCATCGCGCTGGATATGGAAAGCGCCACCATCGCCGCCAATGGCTATCGCTTCCGGGTTCCCTACGGCACTTTGCTGTGCGTGTCAGACAAACCCCTGCACGGAGAATTAAAGCTTCCCGGCATGGCTTCGGACTTCTATACAACGCAGGTAAGCCGCCATCTGGCCATTGGCATTCGTGCGATGGAGCACCTGCGCGGCATGCCGTTGGAGCGTCTGCACAGCCGGAAATTGCGTTCTTTTGACGAAACGGCCTTCCTCTGACGCAAAAAAGCAACGTTTTCCCCATATTTTTAGGGTTTTCCGCGCTACTATTCGTTGTGTTCCAACACAATATCCCGTTACAGTTACGCGGTGAGGCCCAAGAGATCGGGCACGTTAAGGAGACCAAGAAATGGCAAAGCCTATGACAAAGACTCAGCTGGTTGCTGCTCTCGCTGAGGAAATGGGGACCGACAAGAAATCCGCGAACGCGGCGCTGGAGGCCATCACAGGCCTGATCACCCGCGAAGTTTCGGCCGGTGGCGCAGTAACCCTGCCCGGCGTCGGCAAAATCTACTGCCGCGAACGCCCCGAGCGTCAGGTCCGCAACCCGGCCACTGGTGAGACCTTCACCAAAGAGGCCGATAAGGTTGTGAAAATGACCATCGCGAAGGCGCTGAAGGACAGCGTGAACGGCTGATTTCAGCCTTTTGCCGCAAAGAGATTGAGGGCCGCCGGTTGGGGGCCCTTTTTCTTTGAGCTATTTCTGTGATCTTCATTTGTCCGCTTTGAGACTAATTTTTCCGTTCTGATTGATGTAAACATCCGGCGGCCATGCTGCCCCTTCCCGCATCCAGGTGTTCTACTCGGGTGATCGGTTTTGGGCTTTTCGATCTGCGCTCTCCGAATGTGTTATGCTGTAGCCTCGTCGAACTTTTTCGGAGCGAACAGATGGAGAAATACTTGGTCGCCGCCCACTTTGAAGTTGTATCGGGCTCCTTCACAAAATTTGTAGAAGAGGTAAAAAAAGTCGCCCAAGCCTCAGTGCAGTTCGAAAGGGGATGCGAACGATATGAAGTATTCGTCGCTGCGAACGGTGAATCCCAAGGTATAGTTTATGAGGTCTATGGAGCTAAGGCCGACCACGAGGCCCACCAAGAGACAGTTCATTTTTCCCGCTTTTGGGAGGCAACAGCCGACCACAAAGTCAAATGGGTGGTCGATTTCGGGGAGATAAGCCGTCAAAGCGAGTTCATTGTTCCGGAGTGAACAGAGCTTCACCGGAACAGGTCGGGTAGCAGCAAAGAGTAGGTAGTGGCACTATTGGAACGGCGACTTGCTCTGCAGCGCAGACACTACCGTGAATAGAATCCGCTGCTAAGAAAACGGGCGCCAAAAGCGCCCGCACCTGTTTCACTGCCAAGGTTGATCAGTGAACTGTCTCAACCTTGTGGAAGTCCAGATCACGATCTTCGGGCATGGAATCGATGCTCAGCACCTCATTACGCTTGGCGAGCAGGATATAGACCACACAGGCCAGATAGAGGCCCACCACGACCGCGCCAATCCACTGGATCTGCAGCCACTGGCTCTGGAACAGCAGGGTCAGGACGAACAGCAACGCCACGTTGCCCGCCACGTAAGCCGCCTTGCCGAACCTTTCGACTGTCATGTTCAGATTGTCGGTATAGAGTCTAATCAACGAGTCCAGCGAGTTGATGACGAAGGTCACGCCCACGATCACCATCGCGATGTTGGTCACGCCTGCGGTGCTGATGCCGTTCAGGTGGTAGTAGTAGAGAACGGTGAACCAGATCGCCAACGGGATCGACGGAAAGATCAGCAGCGCGGCCAACAGTTGCCACGTGGTCAGACCGCCGACAAAGCGCGAAGTGAACTGGCCAATCATAATCGACCATGCGAACCACCAGAACAGGTAGAAGGCGTGATAGTCGGTCAGCGGCAGGACGAACTTGTGCAGGTTAGCGAAATACGCACTGATGTTGCTGCCAGTATCAACGAACCCGGTCATACCCATACCGGCCGCCGCCCACATCCCCAGGATCAGAGCCAGGAACAGGAAGGTCGATCCCACCGACAGGATACGCACGTATTTCAGATCGGTCGACGAATAGGCCGCCGCCAGAATCACCACGAACACGATGATGTAGAAGGTGGTGACCACGGATTCGCCGTCTCCGACCTCGGGCAGGTAGCCGGGCAGGTAGATCAGGAACAGGCTGGCGGTGAAAGCACAGGTGCCGATGATGACCACGTTGTTGATCAGCTTGACCAGCGGGATCTCAAAGAACTTCACACGCGGTTCGATGACGCAGAAATAGAACGCGGTCAGGAAGTAGAAGGCCCAGATCAGAAAGCCCCAGAACCCGAATTCGATCGCCAGCGGGTTGGCGAATGCATAGGCCGGGTCTTCGGCATAGCCCCCGAACTCGGTCAGAGGGAACATGATCAGGCCGACATCCAGCCCGGATGTGAACAGGATCGCGATAAACGTGAACAGGTGGACAGGCGTCACGCCGACGCAGCGCAGGTTCCACCATTTCACGACGAAGAAAGCGACCAGGCCCAGGGCCAGCAGGACGCCAAAAGACAAGATGTATTCCAGGAACACCGACAAACCTCCCTTGATTGGTCAGATTTGGCGCGAATATCCTTAATTGGCTGGTCAATCAATAAAAACGAAAACCCAAGAATTCTTGCACGGCACATGTGGCTTTTTTGACGCTGAACCCCTGCGGCGCTTGCGGCCTGATCGGAATTCGGCAACAGTCCCGGCGTTCCGGGATGGAGGTTTCATGGATCTGCGCGCCATAGCCATGGGGCTGACATTTGCCCTGATCTGGTCGTCGGCCTTTTCCTCGGCGCGGATCATTGTTGCCGATGCTTCACCGCTGTTTTCACTGGCCCTGAGGTTCCTGTTATCTGGCATCATCGGAGTGGCGATTGCGCGAGCCATGGGACAAAGCTGGCATCTGACAAGGGACCAATGGCGGGCAACCATTTTGTTCGGCGTTTGCCAAAATGCCCTTTATTTGGGTCTGAATTTTTATGCCATGCAAACGGTCGAAGCCTCGGTCGCCGCGATCATCGCCTCGACAATGCCGTTGCTGGTTGCCGTCGCGGGTTGGTTGTTCTTCCGCGAAAAACTGCGACCAATGGGAATTGTCGGGTTGTTGTCTGGCTTCTTCGGCGTCGCCCTGATCATGAGTAGCAGGATCAACGCCGGTGTCGATATGTTTGGCGTGATGCTGTGCGGGATCGGCGCCCTGGCCCTGACCTTCGCGACACTGGCGGTCCGCGGTGCAACATCGGGCGGGAACTTCATGATGGTCGTCGGGTTGCAGATGTTTGTCGGCTCAGCCGTACTGTTTGTGGCTGCGCCATTCTTTGAGACGATCTATGTCCATCCAACGCTGCCCCTGCTTCTTGCGTTCACCTACACCACCCTTGCCCCCGGGCTGCTGGCGACCTTGATCTGGTTCATGTTGCTGAACAGAATCGGTGCTGTCCGGGCCGCGACCTTTCACTTCCTGAACCCGGTGTTCGGTGTCGCAATTGCTGCACTGTTGCTTGGTGAAAAGCTCGGGCCCATGGATGCGGTCGGAGTGGGCATTACCACGCTGGGGATTTTAGCTGTTCAGCTATCCAGACAACCGGTTCAGCGCAGCAAAGCCTCGACCTGACTCAATAGTTTTCGCGAGTCAGGCCGCACATTCGACCCAAACGTGGCGACGACCTCGCCTGACGGATCGATAAGGATCTTGTTGAAGTTCCAACTGGGGACAAAGCCCGTCTGCGCGGCGACAGTCTTGTAGAATGGATGCGCATCAGGCCCTTTGACCGGCGTTATCTCGGTCATTGGCAGGGTCAGGTCATAGTTCAACTCGCAGAACCGCTTTACCTCTTCCGCGGAGCCCAGTTCCTGTTTGAACGAATCCGACGGGACGGCCAGAACCACCAGCCCCCGTTCCGCGTAAGTGTCATGAATCTTTTGCAGGCCCGCATACTGCCCTGTGAACCCGCATCGGGACGCGGTATTCACGATCAGAACCGGCTGTCCTCGCCAGTCTTCGATAGACAACGTGCCGCCGTCGATCGAATCAAATTCGCCAGTCAAAGGCGCAGCTTGCACCGCGCGGGCGATCAACAGCAGGGCGAATAGCAGAAGCAGTCTGAACATGGCGGCACCTCCTTTACTGAGAACTACGTGCCCGCCTGGCAACCGGATCACATGCACGAGCGCGCGAGATGGCTGAAATATGATTTTGCTTTTTGCCTCGTTATGCCCAAATAGAAGGCCAAGTCGCGTCAAAAACCGGAGGAGCCATGACCCGCTATACCAAAGACCCCGAGGCCATCGCCGCTCTGTCACCCGAAGAATACCACGTCACGCAGCGCAGCGGTACCGAACGCCCCGGCACCGGCAAGTATCTGGGCAACAAGGAGCCCGGGATTTACGTTGATATCGTCTCGGGAGAGCCATTGTTCGCTTCGACCCACAAATACGAATCCGGCTGCGGCTGGCCCAGTTTCACGAAGCCCATCATCCACGAACACGTGGAAGAGTTTCGGGACGCCACCCTCGGCATGATCCGTACCGAGGTGCGCTCGAAACACGGTGATAGCCATCTGGGGCATGTATTTCCTGACGGTCCGCGCGAACATGGCGGGCTGCGCTATTGCATAAACTCAGCCGCGCTGCGGTTCATTCATCGTGACGAGATGGAGACCGAAGGCTATGGCGAGTATTTGATCCATGTGGAGGACATCTGATGACTGAAGAACGCGCCGTACTTGCCGGGGGATGCTTCTGGGGCATGCAGGATCTGATCCGCAAACTTCCCGGCGTTTCCCGCACCCGTGTCGGTTATACGGGCGGTGACGTACCCAACGCCACCTACCGCAATCATGGCACCCATGCCGAAGGGATCGAAATCTGGTTCGATCCAGCGCAAATATCTTACCGCACTTTGCTCGAGTTCTTTTTCCAGATCCACGATCCTACGACGGTGAACCGTCAGGGCAACGACCTCGGGATGAGCTATCGTTCGGCTATCTACTATGCCGACGACAATCAGAAGCAGGTCGCGCAGGACACGATTGCCGATGTGAATGCCAGTGGCCTATGGCCCGGTAAAGTCGTGACCGAAGTTGAGCCCGTCGGAGATTTCTGGGAGGCCGAGCCAGAGCATCAGGACTATCTGGTTCGCATCCCGAACGGGTATACCTGCCACTTTCCGCGCCAGGACTGGGTTCTGCCCAAACGCGCCGATGCGGCCGAGTAAACGACGACCTGCCCTGACCCTCTTTGAATTCGAGGGGGGCTAGCCAGTGGCCACTCGTGGGCGGCCACTGGCCTCGACCGTCACAAGGGCTTCGACAAACACCTCCTGCGCCTCGATGCGCGCGGTCCTGATGTCCCTGTCGACAATGACCCGGATATCTTCTGCCCCGGCTTCGCGGACTGCGGTTTCCGCTTCTTCCTTCAAAACAGCTTCCAACAGCGCCAAAGCCTGATCTGACGCCGCAAAATCCTGTGGCCCACTGTCCAGATGCACGCGATATCGCCCCTCGGCAGGCGAGGTTACGGTGCCCGAGCGCCGCAAAGTCAGCCGCCCGACAACCGCACCGATGGCATTTGCGACGCCGGTATGCTCGGGTAGGATCATACGGCATCGCAACCGCTCCCCGACGGCCGGATAGTAGCTGGGCGCTGAAGCGCCAAGGCCCACGACATCCACATTCAAAGCCGTATCCAGAGACAACAGGCCACGGTGCCCTGCCAGGCCGCGCCGGGTCAGCACATGACGGGCCAGATCCTGAGGAGGAACCCCAAAATCATGCCCTTCTTCCGCAAAAGCAGTTTCTAACAAGGTCAAACTGGTCTGTTCGGTCAGTTGATCCACGATCATACCCGCCAGCTGTTCCGGAGACTTCGCCAGAACATCACCCGACCCCACCCTCTTGCGGGACACAAGTTCCAGCGCCTTGCGGGCAGCACTTGAATCCCAGGCATCGACCCGGCCCAGAACGTGGCTTGCATCCGATGGCGTCACGCCCGAGACCTGCACAAGCCCGCGGTCCACCAACCGCGCCAGCGCACCGTTGTCCATTCTGGTCCGCAAGAGGCTGCTCAGCGGCAAAACCTGGTCACCAAGCCGCTCCAGCAAGGTATTCTCGCGCGGCCCGACCTCAACAGCGCGCATCCCTGAAACCCTTCGGGCGAACCGTGTATCAAACTCGCCCACCGTTGTTGCCCGCAGTTGCTCGTCCAGCGCGGCATGCACGACTTCGGGCGCTTCCGACGCGATCAGAGAAACCGGCAGCACCCGCCGCGGCCCCAGGAATACGCCGCCGCCCAAGCCTTCAGTAACCACGTGAACCTGGCTGTCACCGCCCAATCCATGGGTCCGCATCGCCACCGCCTCGACCATGGTGCGGAAACCGCCCACCTGCGCCCCGGCCGGATCAATCGCAGGCTTGCCGTCCCGGATCAAAGCCACATCCGTCGTGGTCCCGCCAATATCAGAGACAAGCGCATTCTCGACCCCGGTCAGCCAGCGTGCCCCCACAATCGAAGCCGCCGGGCCGCTGAGGATCGTCTCAATCGGGCGTTCACGCGCCTGCTCGGCACTCATCAGCGCACCATCACCACGCACCACCATCATCGGGGCCGTGATGCCCAGCTCGTGCAACCTGTCCTGTGCCCGGCCGATCAGGCGGTCGATCATACCAATCAATCGCGCGTTCAGAACGGCGGTCACCGCCCGTTTCGGGCCGTTCAGCCTGGCTGACAGGTGATGGGAACACGTGACCGGTGCCCCTGTCTTTTCCGCAATGGTCCGCGCTGCTTCCAGCTCATGCGCCGGGTTGCGTGTGGCGAATTGCGCAGCAACGGCAAAGCCGGATATCCCTCTATGAGAGTCTAAAAACGCCTCAAGCGCCGCAATATCCAGCGGCGCAGCTTCGCTACCGGCATGGCTGTGGCCACCGGAAATCACAAGTGCCGGGTCGCCTTTCAGCGCGTCCTTCAGCCCGTGCTTTTCCAGATCACTGTCCTTGAAGCCGATATACACAAGCGCAACACGCCCGCCCTGCCCCTCGACCAAGGCGTTCGTGGCCAGGGTGGTCGACAGCGACGCCATCGATATCTGGTCGGGTGAAACCCGGGCCTCGTCCAACACGGACGAAATCGCCCTGCCCACACCGATCGCCAGGTCTGCCCGTGTTGTCAGGGATTTAGCCGAGGCAATCACCTCTTTCTCATCCCGGATCAACACCGCATCCGTGTAGGTTCCGCCTGTATCCACCCCCAAAGCCAGCGCCATCGGGTCCTCCATCTGTTCGCTGACAAAGGGTCTAGCGGTTTGCGCCGTCACGTCCAGCCTGTTTGCGGCATTTACGACAGCCGTTTTACCGCCCAGCGCGCCGCGTCGGCCACTGCCGGATCAGGGTCGTCCGTCAGCGCCTGCGCGTCACTACACAGTTCTGCAATACCGGAATTGCCGATGGCATACAGCACATTGCGCACGAACCGGTCACGACCAATCCGTTTGATGGGCGAGCCGGAAAACTTCTCCCGAAACGCGGCATCATCCAGTGCCACAAGATCAGTTAACGCAGGCGCCTTGAGGTCATCCCGGGCCGCATAGCGCATATCACTGGCCGCCACTGCGAATTTGTTCCACGGACACGCCGCAAGACAATCATCACATCCATAGATCCTGTTGCCCAATTTGCCGCGCAACTCTTCCTCGACCGGACCTTTGTGCTCGATTGTCAGGTACGAGATACAGCGCCGCGCATCCAAAAGGTATGGGGCAGGAAACGCGTCGGTCGGGCAACTATCCAGACAAGCCCGGCACGACCCGCAGCGGTCAATATCCGCTGGATCGGCAGGCAAGTCCAATGTCGTGAAAACAGACCCTATGAAGGCCCAATTGCCCCAATCCCGACTAACCAGATTGGTGTGTTTTCCCTGCCAACCCAATCCCGCAGCCTGACCAAGTGCCTTTTCCGGCACAGGTGCTGTATCGACAAACACTTTCACTTCGCCTCCGGCCTCGGCAATCAGCCAGCGCGCCAGTCGTTTCAGGCGCTTTTTGACCAGATCATGATAGTCCTTGTTCTGAGCATAGACCGAGATCGCCGCTTTTTCGGGATAGTTCAGAATTTCGGTCGGATCATGCTCGGGCGCGTAGCTTTCGGCCAGCATTATCACCGACCGGGCCTCCGGCCACAAAACCGCCGGATCACCACGCCAATGAGTGCGCTCGGCCATCCATGCCATCTGCCCATGATATCCGGCCCGCAGAAACGCTTCCAACCGGACCGGAACCTGCGGCACGTCCCAGGGCCTGCAAATCCGACAGGACACAAAACCCTCGCTCAATGCCTGGGCGACCAGCTTTTCCTTCAAACCCGATCCGTTCTTCATCTGGCCAAAAATATCCTCGGGGGTGAATTGGCCCGACGGGCCAAGAGGGGGCGGAAGGCCCCCTGCGCCCCGACCCTATCAGAAATCCAGATCGGCGTAATGGGGCGGAGGCCGGAAACCCGGCACCTGATCAGCCAGGATGGACCGGAACGCCGGTCGCGATTTGATCTTGGCATACCAGTCCCTGACCGTCTGGCTGCGATTCCAGTCCACGTCCGAGATATAGTCCAGTGCCGACAGATGTGCGGCAGCGGCGAAATCCGCCAGCGTCATCTGATCCCCGGCTAGCCAGCGGCGTTGATCCAGCAACCATGTCATGTAGTCCAGATGGTACTTGATTGCGCGCGCACCTTCCTTGACGCGCTTGCTGTCCGGGTAGCCTTCCCCGGTCACTTTCTTGTTGACCCGCTCGTACACCAGTTTCGATGTCACTTCGTGATGAAACTTGTCGTCAAACCAGCCGACCAGACGCCTTACTTCATAGCGCGCTTCTGGCGTTTTGGGCATCAGCGCGGGTTCGGGGCGGGTTTCCTCGATATACTCGCAGATCGCCGCACTTTCCGACATCACCTGCCCGTCCAGGCGCAATACGGGAACCTTTCCTGCGGGGTTTCGACGCAGAAAATCCGGATCTTTCTCCCAGTACCGTTCCTCAACCAGTTCCACTTCGATTTTCTTCTCTGCCAGCGACAGACGAACCTTGCGGCAATAGGGGGACAGGGGAACGTGAAATAGGCGCGCCATGAGCTTCCAATCAAAGCAGTGAATACAACCAAGCTTTAGCCTTGAGCAGCATTGGGTTTCAATCCTCGAAACAATCCGCGCGACCATCTGCGCGGATGGTGGCCGCTCCGTCCCGTATCGCGGCGGCCCGGCGGCGCGTGCGAACCGACGGATCCGCAACGGATCTGTTCCTGGGAGAAGGCAGAATTGCAGCGATCCGCGCGGCCTGAACCGGCGTCAAATTAGCGGCAGATACATTGAAATGCGTTTGCGCAGCAGCCTCGACCCCGAAAACCCCGTTCCCGGTCTCAGCAACGTTCAGATAAACCTCAAGAATGCGCTGCTTGCTCCAGAACAGTTCGACAACCGGCGTGATCGACGTTTCAAGCGCTTTGCGCACCCAACTGCGTCCTTGCCAAAGGAACACGTTCTTGACGACCTGCTGCGAAATGGTCGACGCGCCGCGTGCGCCCCCATCTTCCAGCGCGTCCCGGATGGCCTCGATGTCAAAACCCCAGTGCAGACAGAAATTCGCGTCCTCTGCAGCGACGACCGATCGCGCCATCACCGGGGAAATCTCTTCGATCGGAACCCAGTCGCGTTCAACTTTACCCAACCGGCGCCACTCGGACCAGATTGTATGCGTGATCGGCGGATTGACGATCGAATAGAGCAGCACAAGACCGACCACAAATGCGACACAAGCCAACAACCCACGTGTCAGCCAGCGGCGAATCCGCGATATCGACAGCTTCTTTGACTTTGTTGCCTTTGATTTCTTACCACGCGTTCCGCGCGCTGCTTTTTTTGCCATACCCTTGCTATACGACGCATGAGGCACGTTTGGAACGGGCTAAATTTCAGCCCGTGTGCCATATGCATGCAAAGGAGAACCCTGCGCGTTTGTGGAAACACGCAGGGTTTTGACCTTGTTTAGGGTCTGTTTATTCCGCCGGAACTGCTGCGATCTCTTCGCTCAGCGGATGGCTGAGTTTATTCAGCATTTCCTTCGGGCACACCTGCAGGAAGTTGGCCTTTTCAACATCCCAGTGTTGCAGGATATCCGCGGCTTTGCGGCTTCCGGTCTCGGCAGCGTGACGTTTGATCAGCGTTTGCAACTGATCTACCCAGTGGCTCACCGTGACCGGACACGTGACAAGTGTCTCCATGTTCATCAGAAGCTCCGCCTGACCGTCAGGATCGTACAGATAAGCCATCCCTCCGGTCATACCGGCACCAAAATTTGCACCGATGGAACCAAGGATCACGGCAACGCCGCCGGTCATGTATTCACAGCCGTTGGACCCGCACCCTTCGATGACCACCTTGGCACCCGAGTTCCGAACCGCAAACCGCTCACCCGCGCGGCCGGCCGCAAACAGCTGACCGTCGGTTGCGCCGTACAGGACAGTGTTGCCGATAATGGTGTTTTCATCCGCTTTCAGCGGGCTGATCTGCGGCGGACGCACCACGATCGTGCCGCCCGACAGACCTTTGCCTACATAGTCGTTGGCATCACCCGACACTTCCAGCTTCAGACCCGGAGCCGCAAAGGCCCCCAAGGACTGACCGGCCGATCCCTGCAATTTCACGTGCAGATGGTCCGGCTGGAAGGTGTTTCGCATCCCGAAATTCTGTACGATATGACTGGAGACGCGGGTGCCCACGGTTCTGTGCGTGTTCTGGATGGCGTAGGATAGTTGCATCTTCTCGCCGTCTTTCAGGAACCGCGCCGCGTCGCGGACAATTTCGGCGTCCAGTGTATCCGGCACTGCGTTCCGATCCTTGTCGCGGTCATACACGATGTCATGCGCGCCATCGACCGTGATCAATAGCGGGTTGAGGTCCAAATCGTCCAGATGCGCCGAACCACGGCTGACCTGCGCCAGCAGATCAGCCCGGCCAATGATGTCATCCACGGACCGCGCGCCCAGGCTGGCGAGGATTTCGCGAACTTCCTGTGCGTAGAAGGTAATCAGATTCACAACCTTGTCCGCGTTGCCCGTGAATTTGGCGCGCAGGCTTTCGTCCTGTGTGCACACACCAACGGGGCAGGTATTCGACTGGCACTGACGCACCATGATACAGCCCATCGCGATCAGGGCGGCGGTGCCGATGCCGTATTCCTCGGCCCCCATCATCGCGGCCATGACAATGTCGCGCCCGGTCCGAAGGCCGCCATCGGTCCGCAGTGTCACGCGGTCGCGCAGGTTGTTCATCGCCAGAACCTGATGCGCCTCGGTCAGACCCATCTCCCACGGCAGACCGGCATATTTGATGCTGGTCGCAGGTGAGGCACCCGTGCCGCCGTTGTGACCCGAAATAAGGATGATATCCGCTTTTGCCTTGGCCACACCGGCGGCAATCGTTCCCACGCCCGAGGACGCAACCAGCTTGACCGTCACCTTGCAGCGCGGGTTGATCTGTTTCAGGTCATAGATCAACTGCGCCAGATCCTCGATCGAGTAGATGTCGTGATGCGGCGGCGGCGAGATCAGCGTCACGCCCTTGGTCGAATGACGCAGGCGCGCAATCAGGTCGGTGACCTTCATGCCTGGCAATTGACCGCCCTCACCGGGTTTCGCACCCTGGGCGACTTTGATCTCCAGTTCTTCACACTGGTTCAGGTATTCGGCGGTCACACCAAAACGGCCCGAGGCCACCTGTTTGATCTTGGCCGACGGGTTGTCGCCATTGGGTTCCGGCACGAAATGCGCCGGATCTTCGCCGCCTTCACCCGAGTCCGACTTGGCGCCAATCCGGTTCATCGCCACGTTCAGCGTCTTATGCGCTTCGGGCGACAGCGCGCCCAGCGACATGCCCGGCGTGACAAAGCGTTTGCGGATCGAAGTGATCGATTCCACCTCTTCAATCGGGATCGGCTTGCCGAGTGGTTTGAAATCCATCAGGTCGCGCAGATGGATTGGCGGATTGGACTGCATCTTGGCCGAATACTGCTTCCACAGCTCATATGAGGCTCTGTTACAGGCCATTTGCATCATATGCATCGAGGTCGCTTCCCAAGCATGGGTCTCACCCGACTTGCGCGCCTTGTAGAAACCGCCAATGGGCAACACATCCAGACCGCTGTCCCAGCCTTTGGCGTGAATCTCCTCGGCCTTGACCCGGATGCCATGCACGCCGATGCCCGAGATGCGGCTGGTCATGCCGGGGAAGTATTCGGCCACCATGGCGCGGGACAGGCCCACCGCCTCGAAATTCAGACCGCCGCGATACGACGACACCACCGAAATGCCCATCTTGGCCATGATCTTGAGCAGGCCCTGGTCAATCGCCTCGCGGAATCGCGCAACATTTTCGGTCAGCGTGCCATCCAGCAAGCCACGTTCGATCCGGTCGGCCAGTGAATCCTCGGCCAGATATGCGTTGACCACGGTGGCGCCACATCCGATCAGAACGGCAAAATAGTGCGGGTCGATGCATTCCGCCGACCGCACATTCAGCGAGCAGAACGTCCGCAAGCCTTGACGGATCAGGTGAGAGTGCACGGCGCTGGTGGCCAGGATCATCGGCATCGCCACCTTGCCCGGACCGGAATACTGATCCGTCAGGACCAGATGCCCGGCGCCCGAGCGCACGGCTTCTTCTGCTTCGGCTCTGACACGGGCCAAAGCGTCGCCCAGCGCACCTTCGCCTGGTTCAAACGAACAGTCGATCTCGGCCAGGGTCGCATTGAAGTTTTCTGCCAGCTTCTCCCATTGTGTGTTCCCGACAAAGGGGCTTTCCAGCACAATGATCTCGGTCTGGCTGCTGTCTTCGTCCAGCACGTTCTTGAGGTTGCCAAACCGCGTTTTCAGCGACATCACGCGATATTCGCGAAGCGAGTCGATGGGCGGGTTGGTCACCTGGCTGAAATTCTGGCGGAAGAAATGGCTGAGCGGGCGGTATTGCCTGGACAGCACTGCCGAGGGTGTATCGTCACCCATCGAGGCCAGCGCCTCTTTTCCATCCTCGGCCATTGGCGCCAGTATCTGCTCCAATTCCTCGACCGAATACCCGGCCGCGATCTGCCGCTTGCGCAGTTCCTCGCCGGTGAACAACGGACGTTCGGTGACGCCTGCCAAAGTGGCATCAAGATCGTTGATCTTGCCGACCCACTCGCCAAACGGCAGCGCGCGGGCCAGTTTGTTCTTGATCTGAGTGTCGCGGAACAGTTTGCCCTTTTTCATGTCTACGGCCAGCATCTGCCCGGGACCCAATGCACCTTTTTCGACCACAGTCGCCTCGTTGATCGGCACCATGCCAGCCTCTGATCCGGCGATGACCAGACCATCGCCCGTCACCACATAGCGCATCGGGCGCAACCCGTTCCGATCCAGACCGGCGCAGACCCAGCGGCCATCAGTCATGGCCAGCGCGGCAGGGCCGTCCCAAGGCTCCATCACCGAGTTGCAGTAGGAATACATGTCGCGCCACGCCTGCGGCAGTTCCACCGCCTGCTTGGACCAGCTTTCAGGCACCAGCATGGTTTTTGCCATCGGGGCCGAGCGGCCCGCGCGCACCAGTACCTCAAAAACAGAGTCTAATGCAGCCGAATCCGACGATCCGCCTGCAATGATCGGCTTGATGTCTTCGGCATAGTCGCCAAAGGTGCCGCTGGCCATGCGGATCTCATGGCTTTTCATCCAGTTGATGTTGCCCTTCAGCGTGTTGATCTCGCCATTATGGGCCAGCATGCGGAAGGGTTGGGCCAGCCACCATTGCGGGAAGGTGTTGGTGGAATAGCGCTGGTGGTAGATCGCGAACGCCGATTCAAAACGCTCGTCCATCAGATCGGGATAGAAGACTGCAACCTGTTCGGCCAGCATCATGCCCTTGTAGATAATCGAGCGGCAAGACAGCGAGGCCAGGTACAGGCCGGATATTCCTGCCGCCATTGCCGCCTTTTCGATGCGGCGACGGATCACGTACAGCTCACGCTCGAACGTCTCTTCGTCCACGCCCTTGGAATTCGAAATCAGGATCTGTTCGATCTCGGGCCGTGTCGCGTTGGCTTTGTCACCCAGACAGGTCACGTCAACCGGCACGTGACGCCAACCATAGATGTAATAGCCCATGCGCAGAACTTCGGTTTCCACGATGGTCCGGCAACGCTCCTGCGCGCCGAAATCAGTACGCGGCAGAAAGACCTGACCAACGGCGATCAGTTCTTTCAGGTTGGGCTCGTGACCGGTGCGCCGAATTTGGTCATAGAAGAATTGAACCGGGATCTGCACATGGATACCCGCGCCGTCACCTGTTTTGCCGTCGGCATCCACGGCGCCGCGGTGCCAGATCGCCTTGAGCGCATCGATTCCGGCATCCACAACCTTGCGGCTTTTCTTGCCGTCAACGGAAACAACAAGGCCGACACCGCAGGAAGAATGCTCTTCTTCCTCGGAATAGAGACCGTTTTCCGCCAGCCATTTGCGTTTGGCCTCTTCGGCCCGCACCCAATCGGCATCATATTTGGTCATTGATTGTCTCCTTCTTCCGGCTGGGCAAACATGGCTTCGACCTCGGCTGTGGTCATTTGCTTGCGCTCGCCTGCAAACGCGTACCCATCGGGCTTTTTGTCGATAAAAAGTTCCAGTTGCAGCTTGTGGCCCGTATCTTCGAACAGGCCCGCCGCCATCTGTGTATGTCCGTGCAACTCGCCCGGCAGGGTGATCCGGTACCAAAGCGCCGAACCGCAATCCGCGCAGAAGGCACGCTCGGCCCAGTCGGACGATGCATAAGTCTTTACAGGCCCCAATGCCGCGTAACCGGATTCAGCCTGAAAAGTCATCAGCATCGAACTGGTCCAACGGCGGCATTGATCGCAGTGGCATGCGCCCAGCGATTCCTTCGCCGGAGTAGCGGTCACTGTGACCGCGCCGCACATACATTGGCCTTGCAATTCGGGCATTCTGACCCTCCTGTCGCTGGGCTTTCGGGTTATTCGGCTGCGACGGCAGCCTTGCTGTTGAATCGCTCGATGATTGCGTCGGCACAGTCGCGGCCGTCACGGATCGCCCAGACCACAAGCGAGGCACCGCGTACGATGTCTCCGATGGCATAGACGCCGTCCATCTCGGTCTCACCGGTCTGGAACGCGGCCTTGACGGTGCCCCAGCGGGTTACGGGCAGGTCGGGCTGACCAAACAGTGTGGGCAGGTCTTCAGGTTCGAACCCCAGTGCCTTGATGACCAGATCGGCCTCTTCGACATAGTCTGCGCCTTCGATCACTTCGGGGGCCTGACGGCCCGAAGCATCAGGTTGGCCCAGACGCATCTTCTGCACCATCACGCCAGAGACCTTGTCGTCACCGGTAAAGCCTTTGGGTGCGCTGAGCCATTCTAAGATGACGCCTTCTTCCTCAGCGTTCTGGGTTTCGCGTTGCGATCCCGGCATATTGGCCCGGTCGCGGCGATAGAGACATTTGACCGAGGTCGCGCCCTGACGGATCGATGTGCGCACACAATCCATTGCGGTATCCCCACCGCCAATGACCACGACTTTCTTGCCGTCGGCGTTCAGACGACCGTTGTCAAAATCCTCAACCGCGTCGCCAAAGCTCTTGCGGTTCGAGGCAGTCAGGAAGTCGATGGCTTTCTCGATCCCGCCCAGACCACTGCCCGGCATGGAAAGATCGCGGGACTTGTAAACGCCGGTCGCGATGATCACGGCGTCATGCTTGGCGCGGATTTCTTCGAATTTGTCCGCATCAACGTCACAGTTCAGC
This sequence comes from Ruegeria sp. N11, assembly GCF_056531525.1. Lineage (NCBI taxonomy): Bacteria > Pseudomonadati > Pseudomonadota > Alphaproteobacteria > Rhodobacterales > Roseobacteraceae > Ruegeria > Ruegeria sp. N11. The sequence goes on along the minus strand of NZ_JBQFLX010000030.1, from coordinate 3,626 downwards.
TCGAACGCGACCCCACCGTCGGCCAGCAGATCATTGCGGCGCTGAACGATGTCCTTTTCCAGCTTGAAACCCGGGATACCGTACATCAACAGGCCCCCGGCCCGGTCATAACGATCATAAACCGTCACTTGAACACCTGCACGGCGCAGCATGTCGGCTGCAGCCAAGCCACCGGGGCCACCACCAATGATTCCGACACTTTCGCTGCGCTCGGCGCCCGGCGCGACCGGCTTCACCCAACCTTTGTCCCAGGCCGTGTCAGTGATGTATTTCTCGATCGTCCCGATGGTGACAGTTCCGTGGCCGGATTGTTCAATCACGCAATTACCTTCACAAAGGCGATCCTGCGGACAGATTCGGCCGCAGATTTCAGGGAAGGTATTGGTCGCCTGGCTGGTCTGATAGGCCTCTTCCAGGCGTCCGGTTGCGGTCAGGCGCAGCCAATCCGGAATATTGTTGTGCAGCGGACAATGCGACTGACAATAGGGAACACCGCACTGGCTGCAGCGACTGGCCTGCTCGACCGCCTTTTCGGCAGCAAACTCGGAATAAATCTCGGAAAAGTCTTCCTTGCGGTCATCAGCGGCACGCTTTTTGGGCATGACGCGGTCGATCTGCACAAATTTCAGCATCGGTTGCTTGGCCACGGGTCGGACTCCATGAATTGGCTAGGTCGGTTTTCTTTAAGAGATCGCAGGTCGGATGAAAAGTCAATTTTACTGACCTATTTTAACAAATTAGCACGCAATGGCGAAAAAATTCTGGGAAATTGTCAGATTTTAGAACCGATTCGGACCTATCTGCCTGCTTTTCTTTTCTTCATCACGCTTATACCCATTGTTCATAATGAAAACACGGCAGCGTCACGGCGGGTGGATGAGCATTTTTCAATTGATTCTTGCGGCGATTATTCAGGGAATAACCGAATTTCTGCCGGTTTCCTCTTCGGGGCACCTGATCCTGCTGCCCAGCCTTACCGGGCTGGATGATCAGGGCCTGGCCATCGATGTGGCCGTGCATGTCGGTACATTGGGCGCTGTTGTTCTGTATTTCTGGACAGATGTTAAACAGGCCTTCGCCGGACTTCCCCAAGCACTAAGCGGCCGACTTGATACGCCGCAATCCAGGCTGGCCGCCGGGTTGATCATTGCGACGATCCCGACGGTCATGGTTGGCGCCGTCCTTTACCTGACCGGTCTCAGCCAAAGCCTTCGGTCCATCGCCGTGATCGGCTGGACCATGCTTGGATTTGGCCTACTGCTGTACTGGATGGACCAAAAAGGACCTCAGTCCAAACACGCCGGTGACTGGAGCCTGCGAGATGCGGCGATCATGGGGCTTTGGCAGGTGCTGGCCCTGATCCCGGGCACATCAAGATCCGGGATCACGATCACGGGCGCACGCCACCTTGGCTACACACGGGAAGATGGCGCACGGATCGCCATGCTGATGTCGATCCCGACGATCCTTGCTTCGGGGACACTGTTGTCCGTGGACGTGATCCGAAACGCGGACGCGCAACTGGCCAAAGACGGCGCGATTGCAGCGGCCTTCGCGTTCTTTTCCGCGCTCCTTGCCCTCAGCCTCATGATGCGCCTTTTGCGCAGCGTCAGCTTTACGCCATACGTCATCTATCGCGTTTTTCTGGGCGTGATACTGCTGGCAATCGCCTACAGTTGATCAGATCCGCAGGTTTCCGGCCGAATTCTGAATGTCGTCATACTGACCGGCCGGGCGGAATTTCCACAGGTAATCCGGAAGAACCGACTCAAGCGTTGCAGGCTCAATCCCGAGGTCTGGGAAAGACTTCACACCATCCGAAACAACATTGTCATGGCGCAGGTTCTTCAGCTGATCACGTGTCAGGATCGTATTTGGAAACAGCTGAAAGCTGACAAACTTCACAATATCCAGCACTCCGGCCATGATACGCGCCGCAAAGAATGGCAACCCGATTATGATGCGCTTCCGGTGGATAACCCCCAGCATCTGTTGCATCAGCTCACGGAACGATTTGACCTCGGGACCGCCAAGTTCGTAAATACCCGCTTCTGCCTGACCCAGAATGCCCAAAACAGCGGCTTTTGCCACGTCATCGACATAAACCGGCTGAAACCGTGTTTCTGCACCGGCCAGGGGTAGAAACGGCCCAAGGCGCGCCATGCCGGCAAAGCGGTTGAAGAACTGATCTTCGGTCCCGAAAATAACAGATGGGCGCAATATCACGGCATCCGGCATATGGGCCAGAACGGCCGCCTCGCCTTTGGCCTTGGTTCTCGAATAGACGCTGTCCGCCTCCGCATCCGCACCAATTGCCGACATGTGAACCATCTGGGCCACACCCTGTTCCGCAGCCAGCCGCGCGATCCGTTCCGCGCCCTCAGCCTGCACTTCGTCGAACGTGTTTTTACCCAGCTCGTTCAGAACCCCAACACAGTTGACGACGGCATCGGCACCTTTCATGGCCAGGGCCACCGAGGCATCATCGCGAATGTTGCACAGGATCGGCTCGACCTGCCCCACTGCACCATACGGCTTGACGAACATCGCCTCGTTCGGGCGCCGCACCGCGACTCGAACACGCCACCCCTGAGCCGCCAAACGGCGCGCAACGTAGCGACCTACGAATCCCGATCCACCATAAATCGTGACCAGTTTGGACATGAAACGGCTCCTGCTAAATGGGTCTTGATCCGATCTATCGCCCCAGAGCACTGCAAACAAGGCACAATAACGCCGCGCCCCGGCGATAAATTCGTTTCAGTCCGGCACCTGTCCCATGCTTCAGATGCGCGCATCAAAAAACTTTCAAAAAACTTCCCGAATCCTGTTGACGCCCCCCGCCAGTAGGCTTAAACGCCCCTCCACGACACCTGCCCAGGTGGCGGAATTGGTAGACGCGCTAGCTTCAGGTGCTAGTGTCCGTATGGACGTGGAGGTTCGAGTCCTCTCCTGGGCACCAAATTTCTCACGAAAATATAAAATTATCATAGCCTTGTGGAAGGCTGTCTAATTTCCGTCCACCTTATCGCCCACCCTTAGATTAACGTGGCGGCAACTTCTTTCTGGCTTGAAGGGCGGAAACTGAACCCTCGCTGCGCATTGCGCCAATGTCCGCTCCATTGAGGCCTTGCTACCTACGTACCGCTCAATTTGCGAAACTTAGTTGGTGAAATTCCAAACCAGCTGGCAAATGTGCGGCGGAAGCTGGTGACCTCGCTGAACCCAAGATTGAAGGCAACCTCCGCTGCAGAAAGGTCGGTGTCCGACAGCAGCGACCTGGCTCGATCTGTCTGTTCAGCCACACGGATCTCTTTGAAACTGGTGTTCTCCGCAGTGAATTGCCGTTGCAGCTTGCGTACGCTGACACCCAATGTGGCCGCCACCGTTTCGATATCGGCGTGCCCCACGGCGAGTTGCGCGCGCAAGGCGTTCCCAACCACCTCTTTGGTGGTTGAGGGCGTTTGCCGCGACCGCACATCGCGGATGCCTGCCAACGTCATCGCCAGCCTCTCATCGGTTGTCCGCGGATTGAGGTCAGGACTCATAGCCAATAGATAACGAGTGCTGCAAGGGCGATTGCTGACAGGAAGACCTTCGGGCACCTGTCGTAGCGGGTTGCCACA
>NZ_JBQFLX010000029.1:0-47842 GCF_056531525.1 Ruegeria sp. N11 | reverse complement strand
GATGTACAGCATCACTGCAAGGCGGATGATCTCGGGACTGGTTTTGAAGTACTTGAAAGAGGCAGGTTTGGTCATGGGCAAAAGCTACGCACTCGCCCTGCCCCGCTCAAGCAAAGTTCTTCTGACAAGACCATGTCAAAAACGCCGATGCCATTTCATTCGGACTTTCCTTGGCTTATTTCACAATTTGATACGAGTTCGGAGATTGTTATGATTGGACCAGTGCATTGAGAAGAAATAGATGGCCTCCCAGCGACGTCACTCACTTACATCACCGGGAGGCGACCAGACACGTCTGGTGGATGCGGCAGCAACAGAGGTAATTAAGATTTGCTACGCACCCCAATACTTGAATCCAAAATGCACCAAATCAAGTATTTTTGCGCGCGCTAAATTTGTTTCTCACTCTCTTGGTGCTTGCTTCCATACTCTACCCTACTGGCCCGCGTTAGAAAACGTGGCCGTGCCGTGCGATTGGTTGGTCACGAGGTTAGTCAGCAGAGTCTAAAATTAGTAGGCAAGGCACCTTTTTTGCTACCTGCGGCTCGACGCACATACGAGATAGTTTGGCAAGGCACATGGGCAGACTAAATCCCCGCGTTGCCTATCATCTCAGGTTAGGGTGGCGCGGGGAACTTTGATCCAACCCGCGATCCGCACCGTAAAATGGATACCCCAAACTGCTTCCCGCGTTGTTCAATTGGTTTCCCTCCGAACAATGCGGGTTTTTTGGGGATTGAGGGGGTAACGAGTTTTCCGTCGCTAGTGGCCGATCGGGTCGGTGAATTCCGGTCCGGTCGGCGTTAGATGATCAAACGCTTGGCTACCGAAATCGTTCCGCAATTCAGGAAAAAACGAAGCCCTTTCCCTTCGGTTTTGAGGCTTGTTTGCAAGAACGGCGTTTACCGCCTATCTTCGCATCCTCATTTTGCGATATTTTTTTTGGGAGCGTATCTATGAAAACTACAACTAAGATTGTTTTTGTTTCGGCTGTTCTCGCATTCGGGGCAACGTTAGGGCACGCCAAGGACAAGAACATTCTGCCGAAAGACAATGCAGAGTTTGTAAACTACGGCGAAGAATCCGGCTGGAACATCTTTGTAGACAAGAGCCGGAATACCTGCCTGATTGAACGGGTCGATGAGAATACAAACGTTGTGCAAATGGGTCTGACCCCAGACAAGGAGTTCGGCTACATAGGGGTCTTCACCAAGGCGGACATTGAGTTCGAAGATGACAAGGTTGAACTGCTCATGGACAACAAGTTGTACTACGGCGATACAACAGCTGCGCCACCCAATCTGGCAGATGGGTATAAGGGTGGCTATTTGTTGGCCAACAACCCCGACTTCGCGGCAGATGTGATGGAGCGCGAAGCCATGATCGTAATGCCGGAGAGCAATTTTGCCTTCGAAGTGAGCCTTGCCGGTACGAAGAAAGCGATTGAAGCGGCGCGTGAATGCAATGCTTCTCTCACCAACTGATTTGTCTCAATTTCTCAAGGCCGCTCACGTTGTGGGCGGCTTTGTTTTGGCAAAGCGGTCTCAAAGACTGAGGAAAGCCGACGTTCAATGCTGTCAAACGCATCGAAACCCGGCTCGCGGCCGGATAATTTATCTGCCCCTGCGCCTGAACACGAAACGGCAAAGATAGAAACGTCTGCGTCGATATAGCAGGGACCCACCCTTGCAACTGTTCAGATAAAACTTGAACCGCTCTTCACCAACGATCCTGATCGCAGCGTCACTGTTGGCTATCAGCCCCTTTGCCCATTCGGCCAGAGTGTATTGGTAGTCTTCCGGGCGGTTTTCCATTGAAACCAGTTCCAGATGCGGATGGGACGCTTCGATCACGTCCGCGATTTCTGGCAGGTCACTTTCGGGGAAAATCTCATGTATCCTATTCATATCACGCTCTGCCGGACCAGCGTCACCCCACGTCATGGTCTGTAGGGAAAACCGGCCATCTCGCGTCATCCACTCGGCACAACGCCGGAACAGTTCCGAGTAAATTCGCAGCCTTTCTTCCCGTGACATACTGGGTTTCACGAAGTGCTCAAAAGCGCCGACGCTGACAATGGACTCGTAGGGCTCTTCAGGTTCATGATGTTCGTAGCTTTGCAGAGCCGCGGTTACGTTGGGCAGGCCTAAAGACCCGATGTAACGATGCTGAAGGGGGCTCAGTGTAAGGCCGTGTGCCGAGGCGGCTCCCAGTCGTTTGACCCCAGCGCTCAGCAGAGTGCCCCAGCCACAACCGATGTCCAGCATGCGGTGCCCCGACGCAACATTCGCGGCACTGAGGTGATAGTTGATTTTTTCGTCCTGCGCTTCGTCCAGTGTCATGCCCGGTCGCGTGAAGCGCGCTGCCGTGTAAGTCATAGATCTGCCGAGCCAAAGCGAAAAAAAATCGGCGGGCATATCGTAGTGAAACTCAATAGCTTCCTGCGACGCCCCGGAGTTTGATTCAGTCATTGGCTGCCCCCGGCTTCAGCGAGTTCAGGCGATCAGCAATGTCTTCGATTCTGTCTTCAAAGTCGAGGAAATCATCAGGTAACAGGACCTGAGATTCGGCCTCAAGATGGTCGATGAGTTCGACGGCGCCAATGGAATCAATCCCCAGAGTAGATACGGTATCCGAACCCGAAATGTGGCCGTTTACAAGATGGTTCGGCAGGACCTTCTCGCTGGCGAGATCGCGCAGAATTGATATCAGCCGATCAACTGTCCAGTCATTCCGGTTTTTCTGGTCCATCAAACCCGTCCTTCCCTAAATAGTTGCGCCGCCTTCTGGCGCATGAGTTTTCCACTGGAGGTGCGCGGTAAACGCCCTCCTATCGCATTTCTGATTACATCGACCTGTAAACCCAGTTCGCCAGCCACTGCAGCGCCCACCCTACGGGCTTGATCATCATCCCAGTTGCGACACTCTACTAGGAGAACAATCTCTTCCCGGTCTGCGCCGGAACGTATGCACGCAAAGGCCACTGCGCGTCCGACGCCGAGGTTCAGCGCATTTTCCGCGACCGCTTCAACCACAGTTGCAGGGAATGCTTCCGCGCCCCGCTTCAACACGTCCTTCGTTCGACCGGTAACATACAATCGACCGCCATCCATGAAACCCAAGTCGCCCGTATCAAACCACGCGTCCGATGCGAATGCTTCAAGCCCGAGGTAGCCTTTCAAAACTGATGGTCCACGGACCTGGATATGCCCCTCATCACCGGCGCCAATCTTGGTTCCGTCTTCGGTTACGATCCGGCACTCCATGTCCGGCAGCACTGGCCCGCAGGAGATGTACCCGTTACTGACAGACCACGTTTCACCAGAAGCACCACAGGAAATGCCTACGACAGTTTCCGCCATCCCATAGGTCGGCTGCACCACCCCTTTGCTTAATCCTGCAGCGGAGTATGCCTCCTCGAAAGCGTCAACCACTGCCGGAAACACCATCTCGCCGCCGATCCATGCATATCGAAGAGCAGTCAGGTCCACATTTTTGACTGTCCGGCGCGTCAATAGTTTCAGCGCTGTGGGCGGAGCCGTTGTAATAGTACCACCATAGTTTGAAATCGTTTCCAGCCACGCGGCCGGGCGACGTACAAAATGTTCAGTTTCCATGAGTACTAGGTTCGCTTTGCGGCTCAATGGAAGCAGAACTGCCATGAGGCCCATATCGTGATAAAGAGGTGCCCAGGACACCATCCGATCTGTCTCTGACAGCTTTGATCTCTGCGCTATTGCGTCCAGGTTGGCCTTAAGTTGCCCAAAGCGAACTACGGCCCCCTTGGCCCCGCCTGTGCTGCCCGAGGTGAATTGGACGAAAGCAATGTCGTCCGGGCTTCGATTTGCCAGAAAACTATTTGGATCTAAGGATAAATCCGATTGGGCGTCGTCTTGCGGCAACTCCAGCGTGTCAACTGTAGCATCCAAGGCCTCGGGCAAGCCTGTGCCCGCCTCCTTGAGCAACAGTCTTGGCTGCAGAACGGACCAGACATCATCCACACGGTGCCGCGACCGTTCAGTCGCAGTCCGACCCGCAAAGGAAGGCAGCACACAAAAAGCCGCGCCGGCGGACCAGCATCCGAACATTGCCGCGATCTGGTCTTCGCCTCGGTGCAACCACATGGCGACGCGATCACCCGGCGATACACCGTTCGACTTCAAAAGCTCCGCGATTAGCGCGGCGCGACGGGCGATGCGTGCCCTCGGAACCGCCACACCATCTGGAGACGATTTTCCAACAAATACAAAATATTCGGGCCAATATATTTTCATATGGAAAATCTCTTTATGCCATTTTCTAAAAGATGATCGAGTCGGAGTCAGCTATCAACTGAAAATGGTGAATCCTGCCGGACTGCTTCTATCGCCCTTCGGGCACACGACCTACAGCGCGGTCGGACTCATCTGTCACCGCATTCAGTGCTTTTTGCAAACTAAGTCGAAGCCTCTCGGTTTCGATGTCGTCTGGAACGCTCGAAACAGCTTCATGCCATTCCTGGCAAAACAAGACGCCGCGAGTCCACAACGCGGGAAACCACATCTTGTCCCAAGTCGGCAGGACGTGGACCCGCCGCGCCGAGTAACTAACCAAAAAAACGCGTTTCGTAGAAGCGCGTGCCCAGGTTACTGGGGCAAGCGAGGCAATCCGGGCTGGGCCTCTAGGGCCATCTGCTGCCACTCCAAGAGATACGCCCTCGCGAATGCCTCGCAAAACCGCCCGCGTCAGCGCGACATGGCGTTGGTGCGAAGACATGCTAATCGTACCCAACCCAAATCGTTTGACGACATTTCCAGCAAGCTGACCAGCTCTTGAAGAGGATGTAAGCGAACAAATTGGTCCAAGCGAAGGGTCAAACAAGTACGGCGACATCATCAGTCGTTGGTGCCAAAGCACGATGATTGCTGGCTCGCCGCTCCGCAATGAGTCTTCGAGGTCTTCAAATCCGATCCTCTCCCACCTTGATGTCGAAAATGCCAGCCAAATCCATGCCGCTACCATTGCTTCGACGCTGCGGTTGAGCCACGGGATGTCTGCAATTTTTCTTTTTTTTCCCATCACTTTTCACCGGCAACCGTTGTGGCTATCTTCGGCAACCGGGTTAATGAAAGCAATAATGAGCTGGAAGATTCTTGTGCTGCGATGAACAAGTCTCTTCAGCAGGCAGGGCCAGCGCGTCGATACTCAGCACAAGGAAGGTTTTTTGGCCATTTGGCAATTTATCTCTCTGCGTCTGATCTGAATACTTCGGTCATTCATGTTATTGCACGTGCTGTTGCCAGAGCAGAGGCGCTTCCGGTTTGGGCTCGATTTAGTAATTCGCGGCTTTCGGTGTAAGCGACTGCTTCGTGAACGGAGTGGCCGTCGGCTCCGTATCGTCCACTGCGCTAGACCTTCGGTATCTGCTGAATATTGATGCAATTCAGTTTAGGAGCAGTCGGTCAGCCCGAAATTTGCGAACGACAGCTGCCTCAAGCCGATTGTCAGAGCAATCGGCAAAGCCTTTGAAAACACCAGATCAGCGCAATTAGTGTAATGCCTGCTTTCGGGACTAGGTTGCAAGTCGAGCTTCTGACTCGTCGAAAGACCGCTTCTAGCCCAAAGCGGAAGTGTCTAGCGATCGTACAAGAAAGCCTGTTCGCACCAAAATAACAGTCGTCAGCAATCCTACGCAGTTTCCGAGGATAGCGCCCATAAATTAATGTCCTCTTCCGCACTGACCTCATCAATCCTGAAGAGTTCCGCGTCGGTAAATTCCATATTTTCGACCGCACCGGCGCAATCCACGATCTGCTCGGGTCGAGAAGCGCCAATAAGTGCAGTCGTTACCCGATCACCCCTCAAGACCCAAGCGAGCGCCATCTGCGCCAATGATTGACCGCGCGATGCCGCTATCTCGTTTAGAGCCCGGACACTCGCCAGTGAACGTTCGTTGATCATACCGTCCAAGAGCGACTTGCCTTGGGTCGCCCGACTGTTCGCAGGAATTTCGTTCAAATACTTCGATGTCAAAATACCCTGTGCAAGAGGCGTGAACGCAATCGATCCGACGCCCATTTCGTCAAGCGTGTCCAATAGCCCGTCGTGTTCAACCCATCGGTTAAGCAGGTTGTAGGAAGGCTGATGGATCAGGCACGGTGTTCCAAGGTCTTTCAAGATGGCAAGCGCTTCGCGCGTTCTTTGCGAGTTGTAGCTTGAAATCCCGACATAGAGTGCGCGCCCGGAGCGCACGATATAGTCCAGAGCGCCCATAGTCTCTTCCAGTGGGGTATCCGGATCAAACCGGTGGGAATAAAAAATATCTGCGTAGTCGAGCCCCATCCGCTTGAGCGACTGGTCACATGAGGCCACAAGATATTTCCGTGATCCCCACTCCCCATAAGGACCTGGCCACATGTCATAGCCAGCCTTGGTTGATATGATGAGTTCGTCCCGATAGCCTGCGAAATCAGTTTTTAAAATTGCGCCGAATGCTTCTTCCGCCGATCCCGGCGGCGGGCCATAATTATTTGCCAAATCAAAGTGTGTAATACCCAAATCAAAGGCAGTCCGGCAAAGCTCGCGCTTTGTCAGTTGCGGCGTATCCCCACCGAAATTGTGCCACAGCCCAAGGCTTATCGCGGGTAGCTTTATGCCAGACTGACCGCAACGGCGATAGACCATTTGCTCATAGCGATCGGGATCAGGAAGATAAGGGTGCGGTCGGGGTTTCGGAGGGCGTTGCACTTTGCTCATCTTTCCATAATCCTAGATCATCACACCTTGTCAATTCAACGAGATCGCAATCAGGCATCAGCAAAGCCTGCTGCAATCACTTCCAACGAACAGAAGTTGCGGCCGAAACTCGGCCGTAGGCCATTTTGACTTCGCTGCGCTCGGCGTGAACGACAGCTGCGCAGACTTTCCTGCCCTTCGTGATGGCCGATTAAACGCCTGCTTTGTAGTGCTTTAGAAACATCGCGACACAATCGTCCAATACGTCTTTCGGCGTGGGGTTCTCACCAAGGAAGAACTCCGGCCAGAAGAAGAAGTTTTTCACCAGAGCCAGAAGCTGGTTCGTCGCCAAGACTGGGTCGGCTTTGCGGAGCACACCCGCATCCATGGCTTCGCTGATCAGCCTCGTTATCGGGTAGTCATGTGTCGCGGTTTCACTGAAGAATTGCCGGGACCGGTCAAGGTCACGGATCAATTCTGAGATAACCATCCGGTTTAATCCGATGCCGGTCTCATCTGTGATCACCCCAATGTAGCGCCACAAGGCTTCGTTCAATTGCTCGACGAAGTCGCGATCCGGATCATAGGGCACTGGCTCCATGCTCCGGTTCTGCTCCAGCATGATCTGTGAGATCGCCTCGAAAAGGGCCTCCTTGCTCTCGAAATGATTGTAGAGCGTGCGACTCGATACGTTCGCTTTTTTGGCGATTGAAGTGGTCTTTGCCCCCAGAAACCCCTGCTCTTTGAACTCATCGATGGCCGCGTCAATGATATCTTTTCTTTTCTTTTCAGTGCGTTTCACGGTTTCTACCTCAAAAAGTAAAAAGATGTGTTTATAAACACCATCTCCCCACCATAAGTAAACACAACAATTTACTTTAGCAAGGCGCAAAGCTGCCTGACCCCGAAAGGACCAAGACCATGACGACCCAACATCTGACCGCAGGCAAAAACGAAGTCACCTTCAAATCCTTTGGCGTGGATTTGGCAGGCGATCTCTACCTGCCCCAAGGCTTTGATGAGACCAAGACCTACAAGGCCATCGTGGGCGCCAGCCCGTTCCCTCAGGTCAAAGATCAGATCCCGGCCACCTACGGGCCGGAAATGGCCGCGCGGGGTTTCATATACCTCGGTTTCGACTACCTCGGCATGGGCTCATCCCCTGCGCTGCCCGGGGAGCACAAGCAATCCCGCTACATGTTTCGCTTAATCGAAAACACCTGGGACGCCGTGTCCTACCTCGGCACACTCCCGTTCGTTGACGAGATTTACGGTCTGGGCGTATGCCAGGGCGGCTCAATCATCGCGTCAGCAGCTGTGACCGACCATCGGATCAAGAAAATTGCTATGGTGTCGGGCATGATGGCGGCTGACGGTTTCCAATGGACCGACCGCGATATGGTCAACCAGCAGATCGCAGCCTCGAACGCCTCGATGCAGAAGATGTATGAAACAGGCGAACCGGATTATGTCGCTCCCTTTGGCCTCAATGATGAGCAATCCCGGGAGGACTTTGTCGGATCGGGCGTTAATCCGATGGCTGGTGAATCCTACGACTATTACGGTCGCGATGGTGCCAAAGGCCCGGTCGCGGTTCCGACCTACACGAATATGCATATCGGCGATCAGGGAATGCAGTCTCTGATCTCTATCGGAGAAGCTTATGCCGACAAGATCGTGCAGCCGTCCCTGACCATCTACAGCAGCACGGCCTTTACCGCGCCATGCTCCACCCAGTTTGTTGAGAAGCTGACGAACGACCACGAGGAACTTGCGTTTGACGAGTTCTCCCATGTGGACTTCTACTACAAGCCCGAGGCTGTGAAGGCATCAACCGATGCTGTTGCTAAGTTCTTCAATAGATGAAGTGATGAGGCAGAGGTCATACAATGGTCTCTGCCTCCTTGCCGACAAGCGGAAGTTAGCTCGAGGTTCGGCAATGGCCGCTACGGACTCGAAGCGGTCGATCGCTGCAACTTACATGAATGTCTGCTTCGCGGACAAATCCGACCTCGGTACTTCCAATTCTTTGGGGTGCTCCGACGCCTTATTCACTCTTGGAAGGGAATGCTTGTATAAGCTCCGACCTCGTCATTTCCTGTGCGTTCGTTGAATGCTCTGATCATTTCGTTTGTAGCTTTGGCCGCTTCGCGGTCCATGCTCTCGAGATCAAATTCGGAGAACGGGAACTCTGCAGCTGAGTCAGGCGGTTGCTTGGGCATTTGTACTGGTGCCGGGAAAGACTCTTCATTGGGCACTCCTTGACGAGTACGAATATTATCTTTGGTTACATTCCAGGTCATGAAATCAGCCGCCAAGTCCAATGGCCCATCATATGTCTCTCGGATTGCTGAATAGACGGCCAGCGCAATGTCATGATCGTTTTGGAAGTGGTAGCAAACCGCCAATCTTGGTTCCGTTTCGGACATAATCTTACCGAATGCTTGCGCGGAAGTGTGCCCTTGAGAACCAACAAAAATTGCTTCGGAAGGGGCAAACCCATATTTCTCGATCATGAAATCTGGAGGGGTGAAGCACTCATGAATTGCAAGGTCCGCACCTACCGCATGCTCTCTCCACCATCGCGTAGGTAACGTGTCGGATGAAAAAGCAAACTTCAGACCGTTCCATTCAAGTAGAAAACTAACTGATTGTTCACCATGTATGGCCGGCAGGGTTCTGACCTGAACACCGTTTTCGTCAAAAATGACGTTATTCACGATTTTCCAATCGAATTCGTTAACCTCAAGTTGCAGCCCTCTAGGGTCGACCGCCGCCCCACGAGTCGCTTCTTCCCATGCCCACATTTTCTTCATGTGATCTGCCCAAGACTTTGTTCCCCACTCAGGCTTGATGCCTTCGGGCCCCCAAAGGCGAACAGGCGTTAGACGGTTGTTTACGGGACCGGTGAAGTAAAAGGCTGGAAAATCGCCAGCATGATCTAGGTGCAGGTGACCCAAGAAGACTTTATCCAGCTGATCCAGTGGAATCCCAAGCGCCATGATCCTTTCATAGGATCCCTCTCCCATATCGAAGATAAACTTTTCGCCATTTCCCAATTCAACCAAGAAACATGCCGCAGCTTGTTTCAGACGCGGCTGAGGCATACCGGTGCCACAGGCGACAACTCGCATTTCGTCAGGACCCAGAGCCTCGGTTCCTGGATAATAAACAGTTTGGTTAGGAAACGGCTCCGTCCTCGACCATTGGGATGGATCATTGCTCTGCGCGACCACAGTGTTTGCCGAAGCCAAAAAAACCGTAGATATGAACGCCAAAATACAGTTTTTATTTTGCGCGGAAAAAGCCATTGCAATTGCCTCCGATCAGGGTCAACTGGAATTTTCAACAGTCTGAAGCCGATTCATAATAGGATCGCAGATTTTGAATGCGTCTGGCAAGGTTTCAAGAAATTGCCGGATTTGCGGCATGGTTTTCTTTTGATTTTATTTGCTGCTTTGGGCTCAGAGCAGGCTTCGCTGCAACGGGAACCAATGACAGCAACGCGGACAAAGCCGCCTTTCGTGCCGATGTTGTCAAACACAGCAAACGACCCATTCCTGATGTCACCACGTTGGGGCTCGGCCAACCTGTGGAGGCATTCTTGACGATTGCCTCCGGCGGATAGGCAAAGATAACAGGTTTGGCCGTCATTTCTGGCGAGGATCTGGGCTTCGTCATAACGCACCACCTGACAAGGATCTGTTCATAATCATTGGTGCGCCGATAGCAGCCAATCCTATCCTGCGTTGGTCCAAACCTCGGGGTTGATCATGTGAATGGGAGCGCCTTCAGCATAGGCGTTCACCTGATCGAAAATGTCCGAGAATTGCAGGTCGAACTCATCTTCGGTCACAAAGCCGATATGCGGCGTCGCGATCAGATTTGGATGCGATAGCAAAGGGTCCTTAGGGTCAGTGAGCGGCTCGGTATCAAAGACATCAATTGCAGCCTTGCCCGGGCGTCCGGAAATCAACGCGTTCAACAAAGCACTCGGAGCGATTAACCCGGCCCGAGAGGTGTTCACAAACAACGCTCCAGGTTGCATCTGCGCGAAATCCGGCGCGGTGATGATGCCGTGTGTGTTTGGCTTCAGGCGAACATGGACTGAGACAACATCACTTTGAGCAAAGAACGCTTCGCGGTTTGCGGCGACCTGAACGCCATCTGCATGCGCTCTCGCCCGACCTTCGTCCGAGGACCACCAGACCACATTCATCCCGAACGCCTCGGCGTAGCCAGCAACAGCGCGGGCGATACGGCCATATCCATACAGCCCCAGTTTCCTCCCCTTCAGGGTCTTACCAACTCCGGCCTGCCAATGCCCGGTTTTGACCGAGGCCATCTGCGCAGGCAAATCGCGCATCCCCGCCATGATCAGCGCCCATGTCAGTTCGGCTGCGGCATATGAAGGCGTGCCGCCATGCATGTTCGAACACAGCAGCACTCCGTTATCCGAGCATGCCTGCACGTCGACATGCGGGTATACGCTGCGCTGACTGACCAATTTCAGGTTCGGGAGTTTTTCAACCAAATCGCGGGTGATCTTGGTTCGTTCGCGAAACAACACCAACGCCTCAGCCTCCTGCAAGCGTTCAGCCAATTTGCTGGTATCCTCGACATGATCTGTCCAGACCTTCACGTTATGGCCAGATAGCTTTTCAAAACAGGGCAGGCCCTGCAGTGTGTCAAACCAATCATCCAGAATGTGAACTTTCATCGACTTCCTATACCCTACTCGGTGCTCAGTTTTCTTGGCGTCGGCACAGAATGACGCGTGTCGAGTGCTTCGAGCGCATTGCGAACCCGTTCGCGTTGATCCAGCAAATGGTTGAATTGCTCATCACACCCGGCAATCGGTATTGGGTATTCCGCGATGTCCCTCCGCAGAGCCGACTGCGCCAGCCTGAGCTCCTGACGCGCGATATCAAGGCATTCAGAATAGTCGTCCATCGGGATATCCTCAAAATGTATACTATTGTATACTAAATGAGAGATGCCATTTCAACTGCCGTTCCACTCAGATTCCGGTACATAAACATGACCATCCGCCAATTTGCGCGCAGTCCTCACCAGACCAACAGAATTTACGTTGAACTCCCCGTCGTTCGAGAAGTTCACCAGAACGTCAATCTTGCCTGAGGCGTGCTCCAACACAACTTCAGCCGGACTTGAAACTGGGCGATCAAGCAGCCCGTCGGCAACGGTTCCCTGCGTCAAAGCGCAGGATGCCATGCATTGCGCACCCGTAACGGCCATTGTTGGGTGGGTTTTCCATGGCATGAAATACCGAACCGCAAGGGTTCCACCCTCTCTGGCGGGTGCCATCAGGCCGAATTTGGGAGTTACAGATTTCGATACGTCCCCCATACCCATCAGTTCCCCAGCTTCGATCCGTACTGCCTCCATCCGGTCAAAGAAAGCCCGGTTAGCATTCAGCTCTTCGGCGCTTTCGTACCCTGTCAGTCCGAAATCCGCTGCCCGGGCTATGGCCATCGGCATAGCGACATCCATGCAAGTCAGCTCGATCCCCTGCACTGTATCGCGCAAATTTCCTGTTGGTAGAAATGAACCTGTCGCCGAGCCCACAACGCCCATAAAGCTCAGTTGCACGGGTGCAGAATGACCGGGAACCCCCGCGATTTCCGCATCGCCCTCGTAGACCAACTCTCCGCCTGGGGTCTGTACTTTTGCAACGACACGGGCACCCGTATTTACAGCGCGAATGCGGATTTCGGTCTCATCGCCGTTGGGCTGAAGCAATCCCATTTCGATCGCAGCTGGACCAACTCCCGAGAGGATGTTTCCGCAGGTGGGCTTAAAATCGACCAGCTTCTCATCAACAGAAACCTGTGCGAAGAAATAGTCGATATCTGCCCAGTCGTCCTCGCTGACTGAAAGCATCGCCACTTTGGTCGTCACTGCGTTACCACCACCGATCCCGTCGATGTTGAGCGCTTGTCCAGCCCCGAGGGCAGCAACCAGCACATCAGCCAGCTTGTCCCTATCTTCAGGAAGATCAGAACGCCGAAAATAAGGTCCTCGGGAAGTGCCGCCGCGCATGAAGACATATGGGATTGCTGTCTGGGTCATTGCGAACCCTCCTTTACAAACCTTTGAAATTTCTGATTTCAGTGCCGCCCGGCCCGCCTAATTGACCGGCCGGGCAAACGTTGAGCGCCTACTTTAGCGGCCATGGCAGGTTCACCATGTCTTGCAGCAGACCCGGCGGGAAATCCCGGTTCAGGGCACCAGCCATAAAGCAAATGAAACCGATGCCGCAGGCCGTCAGGAGCAACGTCATCTGCCAGCTGGTCCCGGCGCGAATGCGGAAGAATGCGATCAGGAACCCGATCAGGGCGAGGATGAACCCCACAACCCAGGTGGCCGCGATCAGACTTGCGAACCACGCGAGCGTTGACCAAAGTCCATGTGGCGCGCTTGCATCCTCGCCGGCAATTTCCTTGTCGGCAAAGATTGCATCCCCCTCGGGTCGCCGCATCATCTGGATCAACAGAATGACGCAGCAGAACAGCGACACGCTGCCGATCACCAGCGGGATGATCTTGTCGGTCATGTTGTAGTCAGGGATCATGTTGGCATTGACCAAAGCCACGATCAGATAGGCCATGATCACCAGCAGAAAGATCAGCGGCGCGCGCTTGCTGCCGGATTTGACCTCACCTTCGGCCATGATCATCTTGGCTTGACGAATGCCTAGAATGACCGAAACCACGGTGACCACGATCAGTATGATAACGATCGGGCTGAAAACATACTCCATGCCTTCGCCAAAGCTCTTGCGGAAGCGGAAAGAGGCAATCTGGAACGCCTGGTTGGTGAATTTTTCAACCGGGTTCGACAGCACGAACCCAATAAGAAAGGCCGGGCGCGACCAGTCGAAACGGCGCAGGAAAATGCCGATCAGACCGATGACGAACAGGGCCAGCAGGTCTTCGAAGTTTTGGCCGGACTGGAATGCCGCGAAGCTGATCAGCATGAACAGAAACGGCGCCAGATAAGTGAAGCGGATTGTCGTCAGTTTGGCGATCCCGCCCGAGGCGGCGATACATAGGATGGTGCCCACCACGTTGGCGAGAGCCAGCAGCCAGACAATCGAATAGGTGATGTCGAGATTATCCTTGAGCATGCTAGGACCAACCTCGATATCGCCGGATCCCAACAGTGCAACAGCGCCGATAAAGATCGCCATCGAACCCGAGCCGGGGATACCAAACAGCAGCGTTGGCACCAGACCGCCGCCTTCCTTGGCGTTGTTCGAGCTTTCCGGCCCGATTACACCACGCACTTCGCCCTTGCCGAAGTTGCTTTTGTCCTTGGTGGATTGAACCGAATGACCATAGGCAATCCAGTCTACCACCGAGCCTCCGAGGCCGGGGATGACACCAACAACCACGCCAATGATAGAACAGCGGACCGACAACCAGATGTTCGCAGCCCAGTCTTTGACACCGTCAAGCCAACCCGCGCCCAGTGAGGCGCCCTTAGCAATGGATCGGTCTTGTCGCAACAGCGAGACGATTTCGGGTACCGCAAAGATACCCAAGCCAACGATGACTAACTTCAGACCATCCGTCAGATAGGGAATGTCATAGGTCGCCATACGCAGCGATCCGCCAGCGTCCGCTTCGCCAATCGTACCAACCATCAGGCCCAGCCCAGCGGCGGCAACGCCCTTTAGCGGGATACGTCCGGCTAGGATGGCAACCATAGACAAGCCAAGAATGGTGATCATCAGCATCTCGGGCAGACCGAATGCCAGAACAATGGGCCGCGCGGCCAGGATGAACATGGTCAGGAAGGTTGCACCGACCAGACCGCCAAACAGCGATGACGCAAAGGCTGCAGACAGCGCCCGCGCGGCTTCGCCCTTTTTCGCCATCGGAAAGCCGTCCAGCACGGTCGCTTGCGAGGCGGAACTCCCGGGGATGCCCATGAGAACTGATGCGAAGGTGTCAGAGGTCGGAACAACGGCAACCATCCCGATCATCAACGCCAATCCAAGGATCGGGTCCATGCCGAACATGAAAGGCAGCAACAAGGACAGACCAGCAATACCGCCAAGTCCGGGGAAAACACCTACTGCCAGTCCCATAACGACACCGAGAACAAGATACCCCAAAACGATGGGTTGCAGGATCAGACCCCACGCGTCACTGAGAGCAGGAAGAGCTGTGGCGAAAACCTCCATAGCGGCCGCCTTTCATTCAATTCTTTTAGGGATCAAATGCGCGCGCCCATTGCTGTGGGCACGCGCTGTGATTGTTCGGCTTAGTTCAACTCAACACCGTAGGCTTCTTTAAGCCAGTTCAGAACGTAGGCTTTGGCGTTGTCGTCGACGTTTGTCGCGGTTTGAAGCGCCGACTTGGAGCCGTCACCTACGAACACCGGGTATTTGCCCACGCGCTTCGACGAGATGTCGGCAAAGTCGCCACGCTCGGTTACAGCCTGGAACGCTGCGGTGTATGCGTCGACCACTTCTTGAGGTGTATCACCCGGCAGGAAGGCCAGCTTTTGAACCGGGAAACCGGCTACAAAGAACGCCTTCCATGCATCCCATGCCTCACCGCTGGTTTCACAACCATCGGTGGCTTCGCATACTTCTTTGAATGTCGGGATGTCCGGGAATGTTGGGTCACGGACGATGTTGCCGTCTGCATCCAGAGCACCCCAGGTCATCATCGGCACAGCCTGACCGGATTCAACCAGCGGGGCCGATCCGCCCAGATAGCCGGACGAGGTCTGATAGTCGATATTAGCCTCGCCGCGCTCGAACATCAGACGACCGTCTCCGCGTCCCTTGATGCCGAAGACAGGCTCGACATTCATGCCAAGCATTTGCCAGGCCAGCAGAGGCACAAGGTCAAGACGTGTTGCACCCTGCGAACCGTAGATGAAGTTGGTGTCTTTCAGCGCATTGGCAGAGCCATCAAACTTCGTGCCATCCTCTGCGTTCAGATAGGCGACACCACCGGTTCCGGATGCCATAACAGGAATCCAGTCGTTGTATTCGTAGCGCACGCGCGGATCCCTCAGCAGATACGGGAACTGAGTTGAACCGGAGGTGCCAAACAAGAGCGTGCCATCATCATGGCTCTGCTCCTGGAACCAGTTTGCGCCTTTGGTCGAACCAGCGCCCGGCATAAATTTCACGACCACTGTCGGTTGACCCGGTAGAGCTTCGGACAGAAGCGGCGCAAAGAAGTTGGCCCATTTGGCAGACCCGCCGGTTTCCGAGAACGGGATGACCCATTCCACAGTCTTACCCGAGAAATCAACCTCGGCTGCGGCAGGTGCGGCGATACCGGCGGCGGCGATCAGCCCCACGACGGCGCGACGGGTGAAGTTGGAAATGGTCATTGGTTCCTCCCTGTTGACCAGACAACCACGTCAACGCCCTCCGCGCTACCGTGATCGCAAATAGAACTGTGGGGTTGATTCCCCCTCCCATCTGGCAATCATGGAGTGCCAACCTTGCGCGAAACTTGCAGGAGACCCGATGCGGATCGTCATCGTCGAAGACAACGAGACCCTCGCCAAAGCTATTGCCTATCGCCTACGTGACCGGGGTCATGCAGCAGAAGTGCTTTTGGATGGCGATGAGGCTGACTTGTATCTTGCGCAAGAGGGCGCAGACTTAGTTGTTCTGGACATCAATTTGCCCGGACAGTCGGGACTGGAGATCCTGAAGTCTCTTCGCAATCGTGGTGACGGCGTACCGGTGATCTTGCTTACGGCACGTGCCGAAACAAGCGACCGGGTTTCGGGGTTGGATATGGGCGCCGATGACTATCTGGTTAAGCCATTCGAAATGGACGAGTTGGAAGCACGTATCCGGGCGCTTTCCCGACGCAAAGAGCTCGACTACGGGGCAAAAGAGAGCATCGGTGGCCTGGAATTCGACCGCGCTGCCCGACAGGTTACTGTACAGGGCAAGGTTATGGATATTCCGCGGCGGGAAATCGCGGTGCTTGAGTGCCTGTTGGAACGCAGGGGCAGAATTGTTCCCAAAAGCCAACTAACGGATTACGTCTACGGCGTGGGTGCCGATGTCGAGGCCTCAGCCGTCGAGCCTCATGTATCGCGGCTGAGAAAACGTCTTCAAGATCTCGGTATTAGGATTAAGACAGCCCGAGGTCTGGGGTATCTGCTTGAGGTGCAGAAGTGATCAAACACGGCTCGCTCAGGTTAAGACTTTTCATTCTTATCCTAACCCCCTTGGTGTTAATTGCCGCTCTGCTTGGTCTTTGGCGCTTTATGATTGCGCAAAATACGGCTCAGGAATTGTTCGACGACAGCCTGCTATCTGCAGGTCTCGCAATATCGCGAGATGTTGCGATTTCGGGAGGTGATGCGCTGTCACCAACGACACGCAGCATGATCCGTGACGCATCAGGCGGAGAGATTTTTTACCACGTAACGGGCCCCGGCGGCATCTATGTGACAGGCTATGCCTACCCCCCTGCCGCCACCAACCCGTCTGATCAAGAGGTGTACAAGCCCCAGTTTTTCGAAGCGCTCTACCGCCAAGAACCAGTGCGCGTTCTTAAGATGACAGAACGCGTGACCATTGAAAATCTAATCGGAGATGCGACGGTTACAGTCTGGCAACGTATGGCGGATCGCAACGCTTTCGCGAATGAATTGTCAATCCGCGCAGGAATTCTAATGGGAATTCTGCTGGCCACCCTCGCCATTGTGGTGTGGTTCGGCGTCGCTCGTGGCCTTAGGCCCTTGCTGGATTTGCAGGACGCAATTGACCTGCGTTCACCGGATGACCTCAGTGAGATTAAGCGCCCTGTCCCAGTCGAAGTTCAAGGAGTTGTCAGAACCCTGAACCGGCTTTTTGGGCAGGTGGAAAACAGTATCAAAGCCCATCAAGTGTTCATATCCGAAGCTGCACATCAGCTGCGGAATCCAGCGGCCGCCGTGCAATCGATGGCCGAAGCGCTGCAGGACGCAAAAACGGATGACGACCGAGAAAAACGCATCTCAGAGCTCGTTGCGGCGGCAAAAAACTCCGCAACGGTTGCCGAACAGCTTTTGTCACTCGAGAGGCTCAGACAGCCAACGCATCAAGACCAAATGGATAAAATTGACTTCCGCTCGGTCGTGGAAGAGGCCTGCGCCGAGATGGGAGTCCACATCCTCGCAAAGGGTATCGAGTTTGATGTCACGATGCCTGAGAGGGCGGTCACTGTATTCGGCGATCGGGTCTTTCTGATTGAGGCTCTAAAGAACCTTTTGGACAACGCAGTCAAACACGGTCGCCCAAAGTTAAGCCAAATCTCAGTTGTGCTGCGGTGTGACAGCAAATTCGTCAACCTAACTGTGGCGGATGACGGATCTGGCCTTTCGCCAGACCAAAGCGAAGTGGCATTCAATCGGTTTTCTCAGTTGGAGTATTCCGAGGGCAGCGGATTGGGGTTATCAATCGTCTCTGCAGTGGCGCAGCGCCACGGAGGAATTGTCGAAATCAACCAAGTCGAAAGAGGAGCGAGCATTACGCTTGAGCTCCCCATAGTCCTGTAATCTGTTTCTAATTCCCCTCGGAACCCGAAACCAGTCAGTGTTAACGCGAGTTTTTCGATTGCCGCGAAAGTCAGTTTTTCGCCCTGAGCGACGAACGCAGCGCTTATCATCTATATCTATGTCGTCTTTGGGCTTGGTGCTGACCTTCGCGTGATTATCGCGAGCGACCGCTATGCGGACCAAGCGGTCGCTCACTCGTTTGATTTTCGCCCGGATCTGTATTCTGGAAGTTTGGCCAAGGCCGATTTCAACGCGTCACCCCATCCATCGGAAATAATGCGAAAGTACCGGTCATCGGATTCGAATCTTGACCGCATACCGCCATCAAGGCTGTCTTCATCGTAGAGAAGCAGGTCAAGCGGAGCCCCGACAGACAGATTGGCCTTAATCGTGGAGTCAAAACTGACAAGCAAGAGTTTTACGGTTTCCGGAAAACTCATTTCCGGATCATAGGCTCGCACCAGAATAGGGCGACCATACTTTGTCTCACCGATCTGAAAGAACGGAGTGTCGTCGCCGGCCTCGATAAAATTGCCTTCAGGGTAGATCAAAAACAGGCGAGACGGGCCGCCCTTGATCTGGCCTCCAACAATGAGTGTCGCGTGAAAAGCGCTGTCAGCTTGCTGACCAGACCGGGCATGCTCTTCGATGACGTCGTTCAGCGTAGACGCGACCAGTTGCGCAACTTGAAACATTGTCGGTGCTTCTAAGATCGATGGTGAACGATCTGCCGGCGCTTTTGTTCGTTCTTCCAGAAGGCTTATCGTGGCCTGCGTAGTGGCCAAGTTTCCGGCCGTTAGGATAGTGATCGACCGGTCCCCTTCGACTGTCCAATTGAACATCTTGTTGAAGGTTGAAACATTGTCCACGCCTGCATTCGTGCGCGTATCGGACATGAACACCAGCCCGCGATTCAGCCGCATGCCCACAGCATAGGTCATCAAATTCTCCGTTACTGCTGTGCGACTTGCAACTGCACTGTCAATTGCTCGCCCGCTGTCCCAATTCTATTCCCTATTACCGGTGCGGCTTGGGCATAGTCCAGCCCGGTTGCGACGCGTACGTATCGATCGTCGGGTGAAATCCCATTTGAAACGTCAAACCCCACCCAGCCAAGCCTGTCCAAATGCACTTCGGCCCAGGCATGGGTCGCGTCCTGCAGCTCTGTTTCGTTCATCATCAAATAGCCCGAAACGTAGCGTGCTGGCACTCCGAGCTGTCGCGCGCAGGTAATGAAGATGTGCGCGTGGTCCTGACACACACCGCGCTCGGCCTTGAGGGCATCTTCTGCGCTCCAGCCCGGGTGCGAACTTCCAATTTCGTACGAGACCTGAGCTCGAATTTTTTCGGACAGAGCATGCATCTGCTTCAGCGGATCGCTGTTGGGCAACGCGATTATCAGCTCTGCAACTCCTTTCCCTGGCGATGTCTGCGGAGTGCCTCTTTTGAACAGCCACAAGGGCGTCGACCCTTCGTGACGCCCCAGAACACCGTGCGTGTCTTTCACTTCAACAACGCCTTCGGAGATCAACGAGATGCTTTGAGTGTTTGCTTCGAAACTGATCAATTCCACCGTGTTGCGGTGATAGTCTTCAAATGTAAGCTCTTTGCGCCCGCCGGTGATCTGGGTACTCCAACTTACAATGCTCTGATTTCGAAATGACTTTGGTGTTTTTCGAAGCTGTTGCAGTCCGAAAGGAACCGGCGCGTCGAAATCGTATCGTGTCTCGTGTCGAATGTGCAGTTTCATTGGCTACTCGTAGAACCTATAATCAATCTCGATCTGACGGCTTAAGTTGCCGAGATCGGTCAGAAAATCCTGAATGTACTCATGCAGACCGAATTCAAAGATATCGGAAATTTTCTGATCCAGGTATTTCTGGTAGAGAGCATTTGATGCCTCGCACGAAGGCCCGGCAAAGCCGTAGTCTTTCTTTAGGTAAGACAGGTTCTCTTGAATTTTTCTGCAGCAAAAGTGAAGGCTGCGCGGCATTCGCTGATCCAGGATCAAAAATTGGGCAATATCAGACGGCCGGGTTTTCTCACCATGGGTCATTCGATACCCACCACCAGCGCCAACAGAACGCAGGATGCTTTCCCATTGGATGTTGTCTAGCGACGAGCCGACCGAGAAGGCTGTGGGCAGAAGAACGTAGTACTTCACGTCCAAAATGCGCCCGGTATTGTCGGCCCTTTCGACAAACGTCCCGATGCGGGTGAAATCGAAAATGTCGTTGCGCAGCATAGTCCCCAATGTGGCACCACGGACCAGAGCCGCCTGTTGGCGAATGAGTTCCAAGGTCGCTGGCAAATCCCTCTCATTCACGCGCCGCTTCATCGCCTCATCGATCTGCATCCAGGTGGAGTTCACCGCACTCCAGACATCGTGGGTCAGCGCGGTCCGAACAAGGCGCGCGTTGTCTCGGGCTTGCTTGATGACCGACTTGATCGAGGATGGGTTATCAGCGTCGCGAAGCACCCAATCGACCGCATTGTCTTTTGAAATCTCGTCGTACTTGGCGTGGTACCCATCCAGAACCCCGGCCGTTTTCAGAACCGAACCCCATTCCTCGGCAGAATTCTTTGTACGGGTCAACGCCATTCTCTGACCTGTTTCAAGCAGCCTCGCCGTATTTTCCGCTCGCTCAAGATACCGGGACATCCAGAACAACCCGCCAGCAGTTTTTCCCAGCATGGTCAGTCCTCCAGAACCCAGGTGTCTTTGGTCCCGCCACCTTGGCTTGAGTTCACGACGAGAGATCCCTTCTTAAGCGCCACACGGGTCAAACCGCCGGGTGTGATCTTGATCCCTTCGGGCGATACCAAGACGAACGGCCTTAGGTCAACATGTCTGGGCGCAAGTCCCGAGCGAGCGAAGATCGGAACCGTCGAAAGCGAAAGAGTCGGCTGAGCAATGTAGTTCCCGGGCCGCGATTTGAGCTTGTCGCGGAACACCGAAATCTCTTTCTTGCTGGCGGTCGGTCCGATCAACATTCCGTAGCCGCCAGACCCGTGTACTTCTTTCACAACAAGCTCGGACAAGTTGTCCAGCACGTAGGAGAGAGAGGCGGGATCACTGCAGCGCCAGGTCGGGACGTTTTGCAGCAAGGGCTTCTCACCCGTGTAGAATTCAACGATTTCAGGCATGTAGGAATAGATCGCCTTATCGTCGGCAATACCGGTCCCTGGCGCGTTGGCGATCGTGATGCCTCCTGCGCGGTAAACGTCCAGGATGCCCGGAACGCCCAAGGCGCTATCGGGGTTGAAATTCAGGGGGTCCAGAAAGTCGTCATCTACCCGGCGGTAAAGTACGTCGATGGGCTTATAGCCCCTGGTGGTGCGCATGCAGACGCGCCCATCGACAACGCGTAGGTCGTGGCCTTCGACCAACTCCACAGCCATCTGATCTGCGAGGAACGCATGTTCGTAATAGGCCGAGTTATAGATCCCCGGGGTTAATACCGCGACGCTTGGTTCTCCGTCGGCGCAAGCCGGCGCGCAGGCAGCAAGAGATCGTCTCAGATTGCGAGGGTAGTCCGAAACATTCCGAACATTAGTCGCGCTGAAGAGCTCGGGGAACATCTTTAGCATCGTTTCCCGGTTCTCCAGCATATAGCTAACCCCGGATGGCGTACGGGCGTTGTCCTCCAGAACGAAAAACTCGTCCGGTCCGGTTCGTACCAGATCGACCCCAACAATGTGTGTATAGACCTGACCAGGGGGCGAGACGCCAAGCATCTGCGGCAGGAACGCTTCGTTCCCGGCAATCATCTTAGCGGGTACGCGTCCGGCACGCACGATTTCTTGGCGGTGATAGATATCGTGGAGAAAGGCGTTGATTGCCCGAACCCGTTGTTCAATACCGCGTTCCAGCCGCTGCCATTCTCGTGCTGAAATGACACGCGGTACGATATCAAATGGGATTAGGCGTTCCTCAGCCTCGGCTTTTCCGTAAACGTTAAAAGTGATGCCCGTTAGCCTAAAGACTTCTTCGGCTTCGCGCTGTTTCGCCCTCAGTCGCGATACGTCTTCAGCATTGAACCAGCGGCCGATCTCTTGGTATGGACCTCTGAGTGATCCATCGCCGTTGAACATTTCATCAAAACACTCACTCATGCTTTAAGTTTTACGCATAGATCAGATTTTTCAAGTCATTCAGGCTTGGTTGGAAGCTGCCTTTGGAAGGAGCGTCTAATTTTCAGGCTAACTGGATCTGGATAATGTGATGATCTTAACAACATGCCGTTTTTTTGTTTTTTTTGTTGAAGTCACATTCAATGTGTCCGTTGTCAGAAGATTTGGGGCGTGACGGAACAAGAAGCTGGCTTCCAGTGGGATTTTTGATCCAACTGGGTGCAATACGGCTAACTATGCACCACCTCTAGAGCAGACATTCGTGCACCGCGCAGCGTCCGGGAGAAGGGGATCGACGCAGTCATCCGACAGCTTTAGTCAAAAGACTGGTTTGCGGATGCGAACAGTCATTTGGACCTCTCGCGGGAAAGATAGAGGTGACCACCTTTGAAGTACAGTCCGATGGGTCTTCAAGCTTTACTCCGAGACTCTACTGTCGCCTGAACAGGTCGACGATACACTAAGAGTTTTATTCGGAAGATTATTTAGGGCCAATCAAATGCCCTCAGATCAGCGGTTGCCAGGGCGACGCACGGCCTTCCCGAGTATCCCGTGGGTACCTTGCAGGTTTTTCCCGAGTGATCCAAGAGGGTCACGGGGGATAGTGGGAAGGACCACGTATTCATATCCCGCTCAGATTTTTGCCCCTAAATGCAAATCATTTGGTTTAAGTGAATAGGTGTGCAACCCCGCACGAACCCTGAGCACCCCTTGGGGTTCACTTCAAACTCCCATGCGCCATATTATCGGCAGAGCCAAAGGAGAAAACACCGCCATGTCTTGGAACCCTGCGCTAGATCCCCATTGCCCCGCAGGTGACGCCGTGGATGCCATAGATACCATCATCATCCCACGTGCCCGCGATCTGGGAGGTTTCGAGGTACGCCGCGCCCTGCCCGCTCCAAAGCGCCAAATGGTTGGAAGCTTTATCTTTTTCGATCAAATGGGACCCGCGGAGTTCTTGCCGACAAAAGGCATGGACGTACGCCCTCACCCTCATATCGGCTTAGCTACAATAAGCTACCTATATCGTGGTCGTATGCACCACCGGGATAGCCTTGGGACGGACTCTTGGATCGAACCGGGCGCAGTCAACTGGATGGTCGCAGGACATGGCATCACGCACTCAGAAAGAACCGACGACGAAACCCAAGTAGACCCAATGCCGTTCTTCGGTATTCAGACTTGGGTTGCCCTCCCAAAGGATCATGAAGACCGTGATCCAATGTTCCAACATGCACCCGCAGATGCTCTGCCGTTCATGGAAGGCGAAGGCAAAGAAGTACGCCTGATACTTGGAAATGCATACGGAGAACGAGCGCCCGTTGAGACGGCCTCAGAGATGTTTTACGCCGATGCGATATTGCAACCGGGTGCCAGCATTCCACTACCGGATGATCACGAGGATCGCGGCGTGTACGTCGTCGAGGGTTCGGTTACGGTCGCCGGGGATACCTTCGAGGCAAGTCAGATGATGGTTTTCCGCCCTGGTGATCGCATTTCGATGAAAGCTGGTGAAAGAGGCGCACGAGTGATGTTGCTGGGCGGTGAGACTCTTGAGGGGGCCCGTCATATCTGGTGGAACTTCGTGGCTTCCTCCAAGGAGCGCATCGAAGAAGCAAAGGAGGCTTGGAGGGCCGAGGCGTGGGATAGCAACCAACGGTTCCACTTGCCGCCTGGTGATGACCAAGAGTTCATCACGTTGCCAAAAAGGTAGTTAATCCATCAAGCAAAAGAACTCTGATCTTTTCTATCGGAAGCTCAAAGGGAATTTGAAGGGCGTTGAGGTCTTTCAACCAAGAGCATCCTCTTGTGAGCACCCAAAATGATAGATCAAATACAAAACGCCGTCGGTACCAATTGAGACGCATTTCTTGCTTTAAGTTTTTATAGCAAGACAAATGTCATCTTATGGTCAGGACCCATTGATTTCCTCGGAACGGCGTGATTCACGGTTCGAAAACCGAGCTGACAATGTGTCTGATCTTTTCTGGCTGAAGGATGCGCAGATGGCGCGTGTTGAGCAGCATTATCTTCATCAATCGCAATGGGTTGCGGTGGCGCGACGCCCCCTCCGCCTACGGCCCGCACAAGACGCTATCCAACCGCTGGAAGCGATGGAGCGACAAGGGCGTCTTCGCCTGGATGATGGTGGGTCTTGCTGCTGATCACGGCGAAAAGACGACCGTGATGATTGACGCGACTTACCTCAAGGCGCACCGAACCGCGACCAGCATGGGCGTGAAAGAGGGGGGAGCTTGGACGCCTGATTGGTCGCACCAAAGGCGGCATCAACACCAAGCTGAACGCCATCTGCGACAGCCAAGGCCGACCGCTCAACCTGTTCGTCACCGCCGGTCAGGTCAGCTACTAGGCCACGGTGCGAACCTTCTGGAACGTTCAGATGCAAAAGCTGAATTCAAACAATCCTGGTGGCGCAATATCAAAGACAGGCCGCTATTGCAGATCTTTGAACCTACATCTGGGTGAATCCTGAAAGTTCAGCTTTGGGCTCGAGACGGCCGTTCTCTGCAATTGGGATCAATGCCCGCTGCCAGAAAGACATAAGTGATGGTGGGTGAGCTTTGCAGGGGAACTGACCACCCAACCAGAGATCGCTTCACATAACACCGGTTCAGTGACATTAGCAGCTTGTTTTTCCTGAGCTTTCACCTAAAGGTTGCGCGCTTCGGTTTTTAACAGATACCCACGCGGCCTTCCAAGATGTCTGCCCTATGCCCACAGGGAGGTTTTAAGTTAAGTTGACCCAAGCCGCATTCCTTGAAGAGCTTTGTACGCACGCCGCCACAAACTTAACACCATTAAGTCCGTCATGAACCGTTGGATAAACAACCGACGCGTCAGGTGAAATCCCGGTACGGAAAGCTTGGATCGCCTCAGCAGCTTCTCCATAGATATTCGCGAACCCCTCAAGATATCCCTCGGGATGTCCCGGAGGAACTCTACTCAATCGATTAGCTGCGTCACCAGCTCCAGCTCCATTTCGAGTGATCAAACGCTTGGGTTCGTTGTATGGCGTGAACCAAAGATAATTGGGATCTTCCTGAGACCACTCCAGCCCACCTTTTTCGCCATAGACGCGCAAACGAAGTGCGTTTTCGTTGCCGGGAGCCACCTGAGAAGACCACAGCATACCCCGCGCTCCGCCTTCGAAGCGAAGCAAAACGTGCGCGTTGTCATCGACTTTGCGCCCTGGCACAAAGGCCTGCAAGTCTGCCGCCAAGCTTTCCGCCTTCAGCTCGGTTACAAAGCAAGCGAGGTTGTAAGCATGAGTTCCGATGTCACCGGTTGATCCACCCGCGCCCGAGCGTTCGGGATCGGTTCGCCACTCAGCCTGTTTGAAATCCTGCTGCTCAGTCAGCCAGTCCTGGGGGTATTCAACCTGAACCACGCGGATCTTGCCGATATCTCCGTTAGCGACCATTTCACGCGCCTGCCGAACCATCGGATAGCCCGTGTAATTGTGGGTCAAAATGAATAGGGCATTCGCGCTTTCTGCTGCTTTGACCAGTTTTTTTGCATCGGCAAGAGTCGAGGTGAGTGGCTTGTCACAAATTACATGAATACCGCGCTTCAGGAACTCACGCGCGGCTGCATAGTGGACGTGATTTGGCGTGACGATTGAGACCGCCTCGATCCCGGATTTCAGTCGGGCTTCCCTTATCGCCATTTGTTTGAAGTCTTCATAGACCCGTTCGAGCCCCAACGCCTGACCACTTTCAAGAGATTTCTCTGGCGTCGAAGACAAAGCGCCGGCAACCAACTCAAACTTGTCGTCCAATCGCGCCGCTATTCGATGAACGCCGCCTATGAAGGCGTCGTTCCCGCCGCCAACCATGCCAAGTCGAATGCGGCCTGAGGTTTCTTCATTGCGTCCTGTGACCATTACTCGATCCCCAACATTTTTCGATTGGCCGCTTCGTCTGTGCCACCGTCAGCGAAATCATCAAAGGCTTTCTCTGTCACTCGGATAATGTGGTCGGATACAAACTGAGCGCCCTCTCGCGCGCCATCCTCGGGGTGTTTGAGACAGCATTCCCATTCGACGACGGCCCAGCCATCGAAGTCATTCGCCGCCATTTTGGAGAAAACAGCCCCAAAATCAACTTGACCATCACCAAGCGACCGGAACCGGCCCGCGCGATCGACCCAGCTTTGATATCCAGAATAAACACCCTGTCGGCCAGTCGAGTTAAACTCGGCATCTTTGACATGGAACATCCGTATTCGGTCCTTGTAGATGTCGATATTATCCAGGTAGTCGAGGCATTGAAGAACGTAGTGCGACGGGTCGTATAACATGCAAGCTCGTGGGTGATTGCCCGTCCGCTCGAGAAACATCTCATACGTCACGCCGTCGTGGAGGTCCTCTCCGGGGTGAATTTCATAACAGACATCGACACCGCATTCATCCGCGTGTTCCAGGATCGGACCCCACCGGCGTGCGAGCTCGTCAAAAGCTGTTTCAATCAAGCCGGCAGGGCGCTGAGGCCAAGGGTACACGTAGGGCCAGGCCAAGGCGCCAGAGAAGGTCACATGTGCCGAGATACCCAAATTTTTTGAAGCCGATAGCGCTTTTTTGACTTGATCCACTGCCCATTCTTGTCGGGCTCTCGGGTTCCCTCGAACACTTTCGGCTGCAAAACCATCAAACGCACTGTCATAGGCCGGGTGGACGGCCACAAGCTGGCCCTGAAGATGCGTTGACAATTCAGTGACTTCGACACCGTTTTCCCTGGCTTTGCCTTTAAAGTCATCGCAATAACCGGTGCTGGACGCGGCCTGTTCGAGGTCGAACAACCGGCCATCCCAACTGGGAACCTGAACGCCTTTGTATCCGCAGTCAGCGGCCCATTTAGTGATCGCGTCCCACGAATTGAACGGTGCTTCGTCCCCCGCAAATTGTGCAAGAAACAACGCTGGACCTTTGATCGTCTTCATAAAATTTCCTCCCCAAACCTAAGCCTCTATGGCGGTAAATTTTCCTTCAGATAGATGTCGATACGGATTCGTTCCTGAGCTTTGTTGAATGGAACTTTGTCTGAAGTCGCACGCAGAAGGCGGACGGCTGAACGAACAATGTGCCCAGTGTCTTGCGAGATAAGGGCGTCAAATGTACCGAGCTTAA
The DNA here is from genome assembly GCF_056531525.1 of Ruegeria sp. N11. Classification (NCBI taxonomy): domain Bacteria; kingdom Pseudomonadati; phylum Pseudomonadota; class Alphaproteobacteria; order Rhodobacterales; family Roseobacteraceae; genus Ruegeria; species Ruegeria sp. N11. The sequence continues at coordinate 20,292 of NZ_JBQFLX010000029.1, read as the reverse complement.
GCGCCTCACGACTGAGCGGAGTAAGCTCATGAGCAATGATCACCAGATCTTTGCTGAGCTTGTACTCTGACAGAAATTGAATCAGACCTGCGTTGCCCGCTGCTGAGGAATATATTCCGACCAGATCGGGGTAGGTTTCAAATATTTCGGGCATCAACTTGTAAATCAGATCCGGGTCATCTCGACCCTCGACAGAGGCTACGACTTCGAGGTGCGAAAATTCCTCAGCCACAACAAGATCAAAGCCTTGACGACGCTCGAGGTGGTCACGAGCCAAACGGGATCCTGTAAGAACCAAGACCTTACCATCGCGATGCACAAATCGTCCCATCAGCTGAGCGGCGGTTCGTCCTGCCGAAACGTTATCAATTCCCACAAAATGGTCTCGCTCAGAACTGGGCAAGTCAGACACTAATGCAACCACAGGAACGCCTTTGTCTCTGAGCCTTTTTACTGCATCGCGAACAGACGGCGTTTCGGGCCCAAAAACGGCAACTCCATCAATATCCGAACTGTCGACAGCATTCAAAATATTGACGATATCTTGCGGCTCGAACGGAGCTACCTTTTTTATCGCAATACGAGTCCGCTCGATAAATTGGTCACGGGATTGTTCTGCGATCTGACTGTTGATTGCCTCCACAAACTCGTTGTCCGTGTCCGGCAGAACAAAGAGGAAGTTGTAAACTCGGTTTCGCGCAAGGTTGGCCGCTGCGGTGTCGCGCACATACCCCAGCTCATCAATTGCCTTTTGTACTTTCTGCACGGTAACGGCCCGCACGCCGGGGCGCCTGTTCAAGACCCGGTCAACAGTCGCGAGACTGACACCGGCGACGCGCGCGAGGTCGTTGACGGTTGGCTTCTTTACCAATTCTAGTTTTTGTTTTTTGTCTTCCACCTGTTATTCAGCCCTCAACCTCCCGCGCTAAGCCTTCAAACAACAAAGCAACAGCTTCAGCGCCGGGATCGTTATGTCCAACTAGGTTTTCTTCGGGAACATAAGCCGCGCGGCCTGCCTTCGCACGACGAATATTTGCGGTGTTATTCGCGCCTTCGCGGGCAGCGTCGGCCGCATGCGTCAGACCAGTTGGCAGTGCGGCAAGTGCCGGTGCCAGGGCGTCAATCATTGTCCTGTCACCGACCTTGGCACCCCCGACCTGGCTGACGCGATTCAGACCTTCAACCAGAGACTTCGGTACCGAAGCCCCGCTCGCACAGGCATCTCCAGCTGCGTTAAAGAAGATTGCAAGTATCACGCCGGAAGAACCACCCATTGTCTGGCTTAACTCATTGCCCAACGCCGGGAAAAGTTGTGTCAGATCAGCAAGCGGCATGCGGTCAAGGCTACCTTGCAATGCTCTCGCGGCAGTGGCCAGTGTGCTTCCTGTATCGCCATCTCCGGATTTCGCGTCCAACTCGTTCAGGTTATTCTCTGCGTTGATTAGCAGTTCAGACAACCGGGTGATCGTTTCCCTTGTGCCGGGATTGTTCGAAGGAATTGGATCGATAGGAGTCAGACCATCAGGCAAAGGCGCTACTTTTATCGGGTCGATGGAATTGACGCCGGGCCAAGCCGCCAGATCAACAGGAGCTTTAAGTGCTGATAAATCTTCCTGACCTACAGGCAGAATAGAAACAGAAAACCCATGCATATCCAGCGAGGTCATCATTGGTGCTGGGCCAATGATATGGTGGGCAATACCAGTCTCGGACAAGGCGTGCGTGAGGACAGCCATTTCTAGCGGAGTCGTAGAACCGAGGTTGTTGACCAACGCCGCACAATCCCCAGACCCAACCCTTTGCTTCAGCTTCTCCACCACTGTAGACATGGCTGATACAGCATTTGAGAATTCGACTTGCTGTACTCCGGGCTCGCCATGGATGCCCAAGCCGAGTTCTGCTTTGCCCGGGGCAATCCTGTCTTCTTTTGGAGATCCCGGAACGGTACAGGTGTCCAGGCTCATTCCGATGCTTACGACCTTCGCTATAGTGCTTCTTGCTGCATTGGTAATGGTTTCTAGGTCAGCGCCACTTTCAGCAAGCGCTCCAGCGATTTTGTGTATGAACAACGTGCCTGCTACGCCACGTGGTTGCGGTAGGTCAGGTAGGGCGATGTCATCGTCAACAACGACCATCTCCACCTTACGACCCAGTACTCGGGCGCGTTCAGCCGCCAGCCCAAAGTTTAACCGATCACCGGTGTAATTCTTAACGATAAGCAAGCACCCAGCCTCACCCGTAACCGCAAGAATGCCTGCCAGAACCGCCTCGACTGACGGAGACGCAAACACTTCCCCACATACCGCAGCTGTCAGCATACCAGCGCCAACAAAACCTGCATGGGCGGGTTCGTGACCAGACCCTCCGCCAGAAACCAAGGCGACTTTCGACTTGTCCCAGTCCGATCTGTAAACAACCTTGATGTGCGGGTAGCCGTCCAACCGAGTAAGTCGTCCCCCGGAGGAGGCCAAAAGGCCGTCTATGGCCTCTGTCACCAAGGTTTCTTTAGTATTGAGGAACTGGGCCATGCTTTTGCTCCTTAATTCACTCGCGCGCCGGACGCGTCAAAATACAATGGGTTGTGTGGGCGGATTTTTATGATTTTTCCTGAGGGATAGTCCTGATGGACATCAATCAAAGTCACAACAGGGTGACCATTCAAGTCCAGGTGCAGCCGCGTTTGATCCCCCAGATGCTCAGCACGTATCACACGCGCTTCACGGCCTTCGCCTTCAATTATGTTTTCCGGGCGAAGACCAATCTGTGGGCCTTTGTGATCGTCTCCGAACAACTCGGACGGCAGGATGTTTATCCGTGGCAGGCCCAACCTGCTGGCTACGTAAACACTGCCCGGATTTTCATAGATGTCGCGAGGGGTACCGTACTGGACTAGCCTACCGTTTTCCAAAACGCCGATATGCGTCGCCATTGTCATGGCTTCGACCTGATCATGGGTCACGTAGAGTAAGGTTGATCCCAGATCTGCCTGAATTCTCTTCAGCTCTACCCGCAAATCCGCCCGAAGCTTGGCGTCCAAAGAGCTGAGGGGTTCATCCATCAGGAATATCTGGGGGTCGCGCACAAGCGCCCGTCCAATTGAAACGCGCTGCATTTCGCCGCCAGACAGTTCAGTGGCTTTGTTGTCCAGTTTGTGCGGGATCTGGAGGATCTCCGAGACTTCGTTAACCTTCCTGGCGATCTCATCCTCTGGTGTCTTCAGGATCGGCGAACGCAAAGGGAAAGACAGGTTTTCACGCACTGTCATATGCGGGTACAGCGAGTATTGCTGGAAGACCATGGCTATATCGCGCTGGGCTGGCGTTTCTATTCCAACATCTCGCCCGGCTATACGCACCGTTCCTGAATCCAGTTTCTCAAGTCCGGATATCAATCTCAGCGTCGTTGTTTTTCCCGCACCAGTTGGACCCAACAACACCACAAAGGCACCGTTGGGGATCGTCATTGAAATATCATCCACCGCTTTAAGATTGCCGAATGACTTCGAGATATTCTCCAAAACGACTTCAGCCATTGCTTAGTACCTCGTCGTTCAGAGCGGATCTCAAAGCGCGCCCGGTAGATTTTTCAAATAGGGTTACTGCGGGAGAGCGGAACTCCAATCCTACTGTTTCACCGGGACTGACGACTTCGCGTGCATCAATCCGGGCTTTCAGTTCTCCGTTCGGGCTTTGCAGCGTCACGATCTGAGTGGTTCCCAGATATTCCGCTGCCAGAACCTTGGCCCGGTAGGCGCTCGCATCCGACAGAAAAACATGTTCGGGACGGACACCAAAAACCAATTCACCTTCGGCCCCTTCCATCAGCTTGGGCACGGCTTCGTCATGGCCATTCAGTCGGACCATTTCCGAGCCGGGTTCGACCTTTCCCTGAAACGGCAGGAAGTTCATCGAAGGAGACCCAATAAAATCCGCCACGAACATCGTAGCCGGCTTGTCGTAGATTTCCTGAGGTGTGCCGAATTGCTCGATCACAGCGTTGTTCATCACTACGATCTTGTCCCCCATTTGCATGGCTTCCAACTGATCGTGTGTAACGTAAACGGTGGTTGCGCCCATGCGATCATGAAGCGCGCGCAGTTCTTCGGCCATGTGCTCACGAAATTCGGCATCCAGGGCACCAAGAGGTTCGTCCATCATGAACGCCTTGGGTTCGCGAACAATCGCGCGTCCAAGCGCTACACGCTGCCTGTCGCCGCCTGAAAGCCCACCTACTGGGCTATCCAGTATGTCGTTTATCCCTAAAATTCCGGCGACTTCCTCGACTTTGGCTTTTACGGCGGGGCGCGGCATACCCTGCGATATTAGCGGGTAGCTGATGTTCTTGCGCACGTTCATGTGAGGATACAGCGCGAACATCTGGAACACGAAGGCAATGTCTCGCTCCGACGGTGGCCGCTGGCTGATTTCTTCTCCGTCCAGATAGATTTCACCCGATGTTGGAAGTTCCAATCCCGCGATCATCCGTAGAGTCGTCGTCTTTCCGCAACCGGATGGCCCCAGCAGCATGAAAAACTCACCGTCTTCAATCGTGAACGAGCTTTCGCGGACAGCCGTGAAATTGCCGAACATCTTTTTTACGTTTTGGACTACGATCTGGGCCATTTCTACTCCGGGAAATGGCTGACGATGATAAACATGACGGTTCCGATCAACGTGACGATGAAAGAATAGGTGAAGGCCCACAGGACAAAGGGCTGCATCAGCATGAAGACACCCAGTGCGATAAGGATAGTTGCGACCATCTCCCATGGGCCGCGGCGGAGCCGCATCAATCCGGTTAGAAAATCGCTCATTTGCGCACGGCTCCGAATGTGATCCCACGCAGCAAATGTTTGCGCATCAGGATGGTGAAAATCATGACCGGGATTAGGAATATGGTGGCGCCAGCCGCCACGGCAGGCCAGTCCAGGCCACCGATACCGATAATGGTCGGGATGAAGGGCGGTGCAGTCTGAGCATTCGCAGATGTCAGCAGCACAGCAAACGCATACTCATTCCAGGCGAAGATCAGGCAAAAGATAGCTGTCGAAGCGATGCCCGTTGCGGCTTGTGGCAGCACGACTTTGTAGAAAGCCTGAAAGCGTGTGTAGCCATCTATTAGAGCCGCTTCTTCGTACTCTCTTGGGATTTCGTCGATGAACCCTTTTAGCAACCAGACCGCCAAGGAAATATTTACGCCCGTATACAACAGGATCATTCCCAGATGCGTATCGCTCAATCCAAGGTTTCTGAACATCAGGAAAATTGGGATGGCAACGGCGACCGGGGGCATCATCCTCGTACTGAGGATGAAGAACAGTAGATCGTCCTTAAGCGGGACTTTAAACCTGCTGAAGGCATAGGCGGCCAGCGTGCCAAGGAAGATACTCAAGAACGTCGAGCCGAACCCGATAATAACCGAATTCATAAAGCGCTCACCGAATTTGGATGGTCCGACAATCACCATGTCGTATTGGCGCACGATCTCATCGGCCCAGTTCTGTGGCGGGTTGGCTTCCAGAAACTCCTGCGTCTGGCGTGTGCGAGTGGTGAAGAGATTGACGTAGCCTTCAAGCGTTGGGTCAAAAACAACCTTGGGCGGGTAGCTGATCGCATCGGCTGGAGACTTGAAGCCAGTCAGCAAAATCCAAACCAGCGGGATCATCGTGATCAGCGCATAAGCGATGACCAGAAAACCTGCGATCCACTTGGACCGGTTCGAAGGTTCAGTGACGGAAAAACTACTCATCGCTGTTTTACCTTGTTCAGGGCTTTGACGTAGATCGACGCAAGGCCGAACACGGTGACGAATAGGATGATCGCATAGGCCGAGGCATAGCCCGTACGCCACTTTTCAAAAGCTTCCCGCTTGAGATTGATTGAAGTGAGTTCCGTAACCGAACCGGGGCCTCCACCGGTTAGCTGAACCACCAGGTCGAACATCTTGAAGTTCTCGATCCCTCTAAACAGCACGGCCAGCATCAGGAACGGCAACACCATCGGGATGGTGATCGTAAAGAACTGCCGCAGCTTGCTGGCTCGGTCGATCTCAGCTGCCTCGTAGATGTAGTCGGGAATGCTGCGCAGACCGGCCAGACAGATCAGCATCACGAAGGGGGTCCACATCCAAGTGTCGACAATAACGATTGCCCACGGGGCCAACGTGACCGATCCCAGCATTTCAAAGCTCGATGGGTCCTTGCCGGTAAACCAGGACACGATGTAGTTGAACAGGCCGATTTGAGGTTGATACAGGAACTTCCAGAAGTTCCCGACGACTGCAGGAGACAACATCATCGGCAGCACGATAATCGTGGTCCAAAGATCGTTGCCCTTGAATTTCTTGTTGATCAACCATGCCAGAGTAAACCCGATCAGGACCTGGAAAAAAATCGTCCAGAACAGGAAATGCGCCGTCGCCTGCATATTCAGCCATGTGTCCGAGTCTGTCAGGATACGCTCGTAATTCCTGAGCCCGACATCTTTGACTTCACGCCCGATCCGGTTGGCCTTGTAGTTGGTAAAGCTCAGTTGGATGGTCCAGATCAACGGAAAGATGTTGATCGCCAGCAATAGAAAAATCGTTGGGGAGATGAATATCCAGGCGATTGCGCGGTCGGATAACCCCCGGATTTTTCGCGCAACTCGCTGGGGCGTTGCCTGCGCAACGCGATCTACGGTCCTGTCAGACATCTCTTTGCCAGTTCTTTTTTGGTTTCGGACTCACGGGTGAAGGTGGAGCGGGTTTGCACCCGCTCCTGTCTGCGTCCGGACTACAGCTTGCCTTCGTCTTCGAAGACTTCCGTCCAATCTTCGATCAGTAGATCAAGCGCTTCTTGAGCTGTGCCTTGGTCGGCAACGACGTAGTCGTGGATGCGTTTCTGCATTGCCAACAGCAGTTCCGCATAGGCAGGCTCTTGCCAGAAATCCTGCACACCGCCCATTGCTTCCAGGAAATCACCGGCAAACGGTTGGCTGTCCACGAAACCGGGATCTTCCAGCACCGAGTTATGTGCAGAGTATCCGCCAAGTTCCCACCATTTGGCCTGAACTTCCGGTTGCGCAAACCACTTGATGTACTCAAGTGCGGCGTCCTGTTTGTCAGAGTAGCTGACAACAGAGATACCTTGTCCACCCAGTGTTGAACCCGCCTGATTTTGTGGTGGGTTCACGAAGAAGTCGATCTTGTCACCACCGGTATTGGGATCGGCATATAGACCAGGGAAGAACGCAAACCAGTTCATGGCCATAGCGACCTGACCGGACTTAAATGCATCCAAGCTCTCACCCATGTAGGAGTTAGTATATCCCGGAGGCGTCGCCGTTTTGTAGAATTCTTTATAGAACTCCAATGCCTCAACCGCTTCCGGTGAGTTTACGGCGCCTTCCATATCATATGAACCCGGGGTGTTTTCGTATTTGAAACCCCATGGATACAGCGCTCCGGTCACACCCATGGTGATCCCTTCCGAGCCGCGCTCGGTAAAGATAGCTGCGCCATAGACTGTCTTGCCGTCGATTTCACGACCTTGGAAGAACTGCGCGATCTGCAACAATTCTTTCTGAGACTGAGGCTCGCGTAGGTCCTGACCAGTCGCTTCTTTGTATGCAGCTTGAATTTCTGGGTCTTCGAACCAGTCCTTGCGATAGAACCAGCCATTCGCATCGCCCATCGCAGGCAGCGCGTAGTAGTTTGGTGTGCCTTTAGGCCAAGTCGAATAGGCGTAGACCGTGGCTGGCGCGAAATCGTCCATGCTGATACCTTCAGCATCGAAGAAATCGTTCAGCTGGACATAGTGACCGTTTTCGGCGCCACCGCCGATCCATTGACTGTCACCAATCAGCAGGTCGCAGAGCTTACCCCCAGAGTTCAGTTCATTCAGCATCCGGTCTGCAAAATTTGGCCAGGGAACAAATTCGAAGTTCATCGAGTGGCCGGATTCTGCTTCGAATTCTTTTGATAGCTCAACAAGCGCGTTGGCCGGGTCCCATGCAGCCCAACAGAGTGTCAGATCTTCAGCATTTGCCTTAGTAGAAAGAGTAGTAGCGGCAAGGACTATCGCGCTGGCCGAGGCCAGTTTTGTGTAAGTCATCCATTCCTCCCTTTTTTCGCCGTCAATCGAGGATGTGCGAATCGCGGCATATTTCCAAGGCTATTTGAGGTACGCACCTCAAGTCCAGATATATTTGAGGTTCGTACCTCAAGAAGCCGGAAGAGATCGCCAATTGTGTCTCTTAGTTATTGATTCTACGTGAAAATGCTCTTTAGCATTGGTGCGCATGTATTTTCAGCAGCGAGGTATTGAATGGTCATATCGACTTAAATGGGCGCTACCGTCATGCGGCCAACAGGTTTAGCGAACCCGCTTCTGAAGCGCTCAAAGATTATTTGGTCGATACCTTTGAGAATTCGAGATAGCGTCAAACAGCGCGGACAACTCGGGACCGTGCATAGTTCTTTTTGGTCGGGTGCAAACGTATGAACAATCTCTCCATCGTCCGATTGAACCGCTACCCTATAAAAGGCTTGAGTTCCGAGCCTATGCGAACTGTGACGCTGCGAACAGGAGAGGGCATTCCAGGCGATCGCCTGTTCGGATTTGCTCGCTACAACTCCGGTTTCGACATGCAGAACCCAACGCCACTGCCGAAAGATCGATTTGTCGTTTTGTTGAACGAGGCTGCACTGGCAGGCATTCAGACCGGTTTTGAAATTGAGTCCCAGGCACTTGAGATCAATGCGAACGGAAAGACACGACGCTTTGATATGCGAGAGTCTGAAGATCGGGAGAAGGCGGCAGAGTTCCTTTCTTCAGAGATCGATTTAAAAGATCCAGAGCTGCCAAAGTTTGTCTCTTCTGCTCCTCATAGGTTTACAGATGTATCTGTCGTATCACCGCAAATGATGAACGCGATATCCGTTTTGAATCTGGCCGCTGTGAAAAAGTTGGGCGAACAACTGAACGCAGAAATTCACCCGGCCCGCTTCCGAGCGAATATTGAGATAGACGGATTACCTTCGTTTGTTGAGCTGGATGCAGTTGGATCAGTTTTTAGATTTGGCGATGTCGAGTTAAAGATACTCTCGCGTACAAAAAGGTGTGCAGCCACTGAAGTGAACCCGCAAACGGCCAAGCGGGACTTGAAGATACCCTATCTTATTCGGAAGTTCATGGGTCATACGGACATGGGTGTCTATGTCGAGGTGGCTAAAGGCGGAACGCTGAGAGTCGGCCAAACTGGAGAAATGTTAGATTGAATACTATTTTGCAAGCACAGACAAAAGTGCACTTCGAACGTCTGCTCCGGGCTCGAAGCAGACCTTAACTTGAGTCAGTTGAAAGGGTGCCTTGCGGACAATGCGGCCGCTCAATGGTCACCGGCGCGACGACCGCTTTCTTTCGAATGCAATCTTGGCCTTCTTTCCAACATAGATTGTCCAAACGGAGACTTTCCATAAAATTGGACCGTGCCTCAGCGCCCCGCTACAGAGGCCTGATAAGTGTCAAGCTCAGTGATCAGCTCAGTACCTGTAGGCGCGCCGTTTCTGGCGCAAAATTCAGACCACACTGCTCCGTAGGGCAGGTCCTTCAGTTCCTCTGTCACAACAAACCGGCTTGTGAAATCCAGCGCGTCCTCCGCTGCTCGCAAACGATCCCAGGGCTTCAGAAGCGCCTGCAGAAGCGCCTTTTGCATGTTGCGTGTGCCAATCACCCAAGCGGCCGTGCGACTGATCGTGGCGTCGAAGAAATCAAGCCCGATATGGGTCTTGCACAACAGGTCGCCGCTGACCAGTTCAAGTGCCATCGCCAGGATGTCATCGTTCAGCATGATCACATGGTCGCTGTCCCAACGCATAGGGCGCGACACGTGCAGCAGAAGCTCATCCAGAGACAGGGCCACGGCGCTCAGTTTGTCGGCGATATTTTCGGTCGGGTGGAAGTGCCCCATGTCGAGGCACAGCAGTGTCTTGTTGCGGATCGCATAGCCCATGTAGAACTCATGGCTGCCCACCGTGCAGGCCTCGACACCGATGCCAAAAAGCTTGGATTCGACCGCATCCAGCATATCCGATTTCGCCTCGGCCAGCATGGTGTCGAGCGAGGCCTCAAGCCGGGCCCGTGCCGCCATACGGTCGATAGGAAGATCCTTGAACCCATCCGGAACCCAAATGTTGTTGATGCAGGGTGAACCAAGCGCGGCTCCCATCTGCGCCGCAATGTCCCGCGTGCGTTTCCCATGTTCGATCCAAAAGTCCCTGATGCCCTTGTCGGGGTGTGCCAACGTCAGGTTGTCGTCGGCCTTTTTATGGGCAAAGAAGGTCGGGTTGAAATCCAGCCCGATGCCGATGCCCTTGGCCCAGTCGACCCATGGCGCGAAATGGCGGTACTCGATCTCATCCCGGTCCGGGGTATCGTCTGTGTCCATGTACATCGCGTGAAGGTTCAACCGATGTGACCCGGGGATTTTTGCATAGGCAAACTCAAGATCCGCCCGCAGTTCGTCGGGATTGCGGGCTCGGCCCGGATGGTTTCCGGTTGCCTGAATGCCCCCGCCCGAGGTGCCGGTCTGGTTTTCGAACCCGACCACGTCATCGCCTTGCCAACAGTGAATGGAAATCGGGATGTCCTTCAGAGCCTTGATCGCAGCTTCAGTGTCGACGCCCCAGTCAGCGAATTCCGCTTTGGCGCTCTCATAACTCATGGACCGTCTCCCTATCGCGTGAAGGCCTGAACGTTACCTGCATCAACGTTCAAAATGTTGCCCGTAGATTTGGCCGACGTCTCGGCGGCGAAGAAATAACAAGCCTCGGCGATATCTTCCGGCAGGACTGAGCGTTTCAGCATGGATCGGTTGCGGTACATCTCTTCCAGCCCCTCCTTGTCCGTGCCGTAGGTCGAAGCCCGCTGATCGAGCCAATCGCCTTCCCAGATCTTGGAGCCCCGCAACACCGCATCCGGGTTCACAACGTTGACCCTGATCCCGGCCTCAGAACCTTCCAGCGCAAGGCAACGGGCCAAGTGGATTTCCGAGGCCTTCGCCGTGCAGTAAGCCGAGGCATTGGGCGAGGCGGCAAGCCCGTTTTTCGAGGCTACGAAAACGATAGATCCTCCCATGTCCTGCACCCGCATGATCTTGAAAGTTTCCCGGCTGACAAGGAAATACCCCGTGGACAAGATGTCCATGTTCTTGTTCCAAAGGTCGAGGGACGTTTCCTCAACCGGGGCAGAGGATGCGATCCCGGCGTTTGAGACAAGGATGTCGATGCCGCCAAATTCGACGGATATTTCAGCCAACGCCTGGGCCACGGCATTTTCATCCGTGACGTCCATCAGGACGGTGCACACGACGTCCTTGCCGAACTGCTGGGTCAAGACCCCTTCCGTCGCGGTGAGGCTGTCGGGATTGATGTCGGCCAGCATGACACAGGCGCCCTCGGACAGGTAACGTTCTGCCGTTGCCGACCCTATGCCGCCGGCGCCGCCGGTGACCAGCGCGACGCGACCAGCCAGCGATTTTGGTTTCGGCATGCGCTGCAACTTGGCTTCTTCCAACAGCCAGTATTCAATGTCAAAAGCTTCCTGCTCCGGCAGGCCGCAGTATTCGCTGACGGCACTTGCCCCGCGCATAACATTGATCGCGTTGATGTAGAATTCGCCGGAAATGCGGGCCGTGCCCTTGTCCTTGGCAAATGTGATCATGCCAACCCCGGGGATCAGGTAGACAACCGCATTGGGGTCCCTAAGCGCAGGCGAGTTATCGTGTTTGCAACGGTTGTAGTAGGCCGTGTAGTCCTCACGATAGGCCGCGACTTGCGCGGGCAGGCCTTCAAGCACTGCGTCGATGTTGTTCAGGGCCGGGTCGAAGCCGACGACCAAAGGTCGGATCTTTGTGCGCAGGAAATGGTCGGGGCAGGACGTGCCAAGGGCCGCCAGCGCCTCCATGTCTTTGGAATTCACGAACTCAAGCACCGAGGCGCTGTCGTTGAAATACCCGACCATGTGCTGGTTGCCACTGACAAAGCCACGGATCGCGGGCATCAGCCGGGCGGCAACGGTCCGCCTACCTTCCCGGGCGAGGCTCTCGTGGACCGCTCCGCCAAAGGCCGTAACAGCGGCGGTCTTTTCGGCCAACCACTTGGTCGCGACGTTGATCACGTCGATGGTGCAGTAATAGCAGTCTTTCGCCGTGTCAGCCCATGTGAACAATCCGTGACTTTCAAGGACAACACCATCAGCATCCGGGTTTTCCAGGCAAAACTTTTCAAGCCACAGGCCCAGTTCATAACCCGGCCGTTTCCACGGCAGCCAACCGATCCGGTCACCGAAAATTTCCTGGGTCAGCTCCTTCGAATTCTTGGACGCTGCGATCGCAATAATCGCGTCGGCGTGGACGTGATCGACATGTTTGCGCGGCACATAGGCGTGCAAGGGCGTGTCAATTGAAGCCGCGCGCGGGTTCAGTTTGAAGGTGCAGTGGGGCAGATAACCGACCATTTCATCTTCAAACTCGACCCCGCGATAAAGCCCCTTCAGCGCGTTCAGCTTGTCCATGTATAGCGTGGAGAAGCCGTCAAGTTTCATGGACCCGATGTCACCGCCGGAACCCTTGACCCATAGGACCTCGACCTCTTTGCCGGACAGTGGGTCGGCTTCCATGACCTTCGCAGAGGTATTGCCACCGCCATAGTTTGTGACGCGCTTATCCGATCCCAGCGTGTTGGAGCGATAGAGAAGCAGTTCCGATTCGGACATACAACCTGCCACAGCGTCATCCCAGCGGTTCTCAAGAAGCTGATTTTCGATGGATTTCAACGTTCTGCCCTCCTCACGATGCAGCGGTCGGTACTGCACCATCGCGTTTAGGCTTAGTAGTGTGCATCGTTATGTCAATCAAAAACAATCACAAACAGTCATTCTGCAATGCAGAATGATTGAAAGTGATCGAAAATGATTGACAGCTGCGACGAATCTGCGCAGCGTGGAGTGAAAGGGAGGTGGCTTTGCACGAAAAAGAACGCCACAGGATCATCATTTCTGCGGTGCAGGATCGCCCCGTCGTGACGGTTGGGGACCTGTGCACCTTGACCGGCGTGTCCGAAGCCACCATCCGGCGCGACATTTCAACACTTCACATGAAACAGAAGGTACGCCGTGTCAGAGGCGGCGCTGAGGCCATAACGCCACCGCAGTTCGCCGGGCTGGCGGGCCGTCCGTTCGTCGTCAACGAAACCATGAATATCGCAGCAAAGCAGGCGATTGCGCGCGCGGCGGTTGAGATGTGTAGCGAAGGTGACAGCATCATCATCAACGGGGGCACAACGACCTTTCAGATGGTGCATCCGCTGGCCAACCGCAGGATGCAGGTCTTTACCAATTCGTTCCCGATTGCCGAGCACCTGCTGAAGCATTCGAAGAACACGATCATGTTGTCAGGCGGCGCGATCTACCGGGAACAGAACATAATCCTGTCGCCCTTTGACAACGACGTGACCCGCAACTTCTATGCAATCCGCATGTTCATGGGGGCGCAGGGGCTGGGCCCCATCGGCCTGATGGAGGCCGATCCGCTTCTGATCCAGGCAGAACAGAAACTGATCGGACAGGCGGATGAGCTTGTCGTTCTGGTCGACAGTTCGAAATTCGCGCAGCGCTCCAGCCTCGTGCTTTGCCAGTTGGACCGGATCACGACCGTGATCACCGACGAAGGAATTCCTGACAAGGCGGCGGCCATGCTTGAGGCTGCCGATGTGAATCTGATCGTTGCCCAGTCGGGCAGCGTTCAAGAAAACGAGGTGGCCTCTTGACCGCCTCCGAAACCCGAGACCCAAACATGACTTTCTGGGAGGAACTATCATGAAGCGTCGTACTTTCACATCACTTGTCGCAGGGATGAGCCTTGCTGCCAGTATGTTTGGCACCACGGCGATGGCGCAGGACAACATGCGCATCGCTCTGGTCGTAAAAGCGCTTGGTATCGGCTTCTTTGAAGCGGCCGCCGAAGGCGCTGAAGAGGCTGCCGGAGAGCTTGGCAATGTCGAGATCATCTACACTGGCCCGACCGACACCACTGCGGAAGGTCAGATCGAGGTCATCAACTCCCTGATCGCGCAGGGTGTCGACGCCATCGCGATTTCGGCAAACGACCCCGATGCACTTGTGCCAGCGCTGAAACGCGCGATGGACCGCGGTATCACCGTGATTTCCTGGGACTCGGGTGTGGCTGAAGGCGGACGCCAGATGCACTTGGACCCATCCTCGACCCCGCTGATCGGCAACACGATCATCAAGCTTGCCGCGGATCACATGCCGGATGGTGGTGAAGTCGCGATCCTGTCGGCGTCGGCCACGGCAACCAACCAGAACGCTTGGATCGAGGCCGCGAAAGAGGTTCTTCCGAACTATGACGGCGTAGATCTGGTGGCCACCGTCTATGGCGACGACCTCAGCGACAAATCCTACCGAGAAGCACAGGGCCTCATGGCATCCTACCCTAACCTGAAGGCGATCATCGCGCCAACGACCGTCGGCATCCTGGCGTCCTGCCAGGCGGTGACCGACGCGGGCAAGATCGGTGAGATCAACGTGACCGGTCTGGGCCTCCCGTCCGAGATGGCAGGCTGTGTTGATAGCGGTGCAACCAAGAGCTTCGCGATCTGGAACCCGATTGACCTTGGCTACTCGGCCACCATGCTGGCGCATGCAATCGCCAACGGTGCTGAAACCGGCGCCGGTGCCGAAATCCCGATGGGCCGCATGGGCTCGGTGACGCTGGATGACACCGGCTCGGCAGCCATGGCTGATCCGTTCACCTACGACAGCTCGAACATCGAACAGTTCAAGTCGATCTTCTAATCTGAACGACGTGTCAGGGCGTGGGCGATGACCCGCGCCCCGACACCCTACTCTTCCCACATCCAGAAACACTGTCCATGCAGTTGGAATTGAGACCAGACGTGTCGAACGCCGCCCCTACACCGCTTCTGAGCCTGTCCGGCGTGACCAAGACATTTCCCGGCGTGCGGGCGCTGTCAGATGTTTCGCTGAACCTCTACTCGGGCAAGGTCACGGCATTGGTGGGCGAAAACGGTGCTGGCAAGTCCACCGTGGTGAAGGTTCTGACGGGCATTTATCAACCCGACGAGGGTAACATCCGGATCGATGGCGAGGCTCTCAGTTTCCCGACACCGCAATCCGCCGAAACCGCTGGCGTGACCGCCATCCATCAGGAAACCGTCCTTTTCGACGAACTGACGGTGGCGGAAAACATCTTTCTCGGCCATGCGCCAAAGGGGCGATTTGGCCTGATCGACAAACTCGCCATGGCGACCCGCGCGCGAGAGATTCTGGATGAAATCGGGGCCAAGATTGATCCGGGCGCTACGCTCAAGGACCTTGGAACCGCGAACAAGCACCTGGTTGCCATTTCCCGGGCGCTGTCCATCGACGCGCGCATTGTGATCATGGACGAACCGACCGCAGCCCTCAGCCAGAAGGAAATCGAAGAGCTTTACGAACTCGTCGAAAGCCTGAAGGCGCAAGGCAAGGCGATCCTCTTCATCAGCCACAAGTTTGACGAGATCTTCCGCATCGCCGATTTCTACACCGTCTATCGCGACGGCCAGATGGTCGGCGAAGGGGCGATTGTAGATGTCAGTGAGCCAGAACTGGTCAAGCTTATGGTGGGCCGCGACGTAAGCCAGATTTTCCCCGAACGCGACCACAACGTCGGCCACGATATCCTCGAAGTCGCAGGGTACGACCACCCGACCGAATTCGCGGACATCGGTTTCACGCTCAGGCGCGGCGAAATCCTCGGGTTCTACGGACTGGTCGGCGCAGGTCGGTCCGAATTCATGCAGGCCCTTTTCGGGATCACCCGCCCCTCGGGCGGAACCGTGAGGATCGACGGGGCACCGGTTTCGATTGCATCGCCCGCCGACGCGGTTGCGAGTGGCATCGTCTATGTCCCGGAGGACCGGGGCAAACAAGGCACAATCGGCGCGCTGCCGATTTTTCAGAACGTGACGCTACCGTCACTCGCTCGCACCTCGCGCAAGGGGTTCATCAAGCTGGCCGAGGAATTCAAGCTGGCACGGGAGTATACCGAACGTCTCGACCTGCGCGCCGCTTCGCTGGACACCGATGTCGGCAACCTGTCGGGCGGCAACCAGCAGAAGGTCGTGATCGCCAAATGGCTTGCCACCCAGCCCAAGGTCATCATCCTGGACGAACCCACCAAGGGCATCGACATCGGGTCCAAGGCCGCCGTGCATGAATTCATGGCGGAGCTTGCCGCGCAAGGGCTCGCCGTCATCATGGTCAGTTCCGAAATCCCCGAGA
This sequence comes from Ruegeria sp. N11, assembly GCF_056531525.1. Taxonomy (NCBI): domain Bacteria; kingdom Pseudomonadati; phylum Pseudomonadota; class Alphaproteobacteria; order Rhodobacterales; family Roseobacteraceae; genus Ruegeria; species Ruegeria sp. N11. The sequence goes on along the minus strand of NZ_JBQFLX010000029.1, from coordinate 3,950 downwards.
TCGTGGGCATGTCGGATCGAGTGATCGTCATGCGTGAGGGGCGCATCGTGGCGGAACTGGCCCGCGATCAGATCACGCCCGAAACGCTTGTCAGCCACGCCGCAGGGATCAGGGAGGCCGCGCAATGAAACGTATCCTCGCCTCCCGCGAACTTTTGCTGCTGGTCGCCATCGCATTGGTGCTTGGCATCATCTCAAGCCGCTTCCCGGCGTTTATCACGCTGTCGAACCTGGCTGCCGTCTTCAACGACACCTCGCCGCTTATCCTTCTGGCCATCGGCCAGATGATCGTGATCTTGACAAAGTGCATCGACCTCTCGGTCGCCGCCAACCTCGCGCTGACCGGCATGGTCGTGTCCCTGATCAATATCTCGGCACCCGGTCTGCCGATTATCGTAACGCTGGTCGTGGCCACCGGGTTCGGGGCGTGCCTTGGAATGTTCAACGGTATCCTTGTGTGGAAACTGGACATCCCGCCTATCGTGGTGACGCTTGGCACCATGACCATCTTCCGGGGAACCATCTTCCTTCTGACCGAGGGCAAATGGGTCAACAGCCACGAGATGAGCGACACTTTCAAGGCATTCCCGCGCACCGAGCTTCTTGGTCTTCCGGTGCTAAGCTGGTTTGCCATCGCGGCGGTGATCCTTTTCACCATCGTCATGACCCGCACCACCCTGGGCCGCGCCTTCTACGCTGCCGGGGGCAACCCCCATGCGGCGACCTATGCCGGGATCAATGTGGGCCGGACCCAGTTCTGGGCCTTCACGATCTCTGGCGCGCTGGCCGGTCTGACCGGCTACCTCTGGGTCTCTCGCTTCGCGGTTGCTTATGTCGATGTTGCCGGGGGGTTTGAATTGACCGTCGTGGCGGCCTGCGTAATTGGCGGCGTGTCGATCATGGGTGGCATCGGTTCGGTCCCCGGCGCGCTGCTGGGCGCGCTGTTCCTCGGCATCATTGCCAATGCCCTGCCGGTCGTGAACATCTCTCCCTTCTGGCAGATGGCCATCTCGGGCGGCGCGATCATCGTCGCAGTTGTTCTGAATGCCCAGGCCAACCGGACGAAGGGCCGCATCATCCTCAAACGCGCGGAGCACGCGACATGACCACGACGACACGCGCGATCCCCGATCGCCTGCGCTCGCCGCTGGAGCGGAACCTGAAAAGCTGGGAAAGCCTACTGATGCTGGTCGCAATCGGCATCTTCATCGCCAACAGCTTCGCCTCACCCTATTTCCTGAATGCCTGGAACCTCTCCGACGCGACCTTCAACTTCACCGAAAAGGCGATGATTGCCTTTGCCATGGCTCTGCTTATCATCTCTGGCGAAATCGACCTCAGCGTTGCCGCGATCATCGCACTGGCTTCGACCGCCATGGGCGCCGCCGTGCAGGCGGGTGTCGGGACAGAGGGGCTGGTCCTGATCGGTCTGGCCGTCGGTCTGGCCTGTGGCGCGGTAAACGGTTTCCTCGTCACCGGCCTTGGTCTGCCATCCATCGTCGTCACCATCGGCACGATGAGCCTTTTCCGCGGGATCAGTTTCATCGTGTTGGGCGATCAGGTCTACAAGGGCTATCCAGCCGATTTCGCCTTCTTCGGGCAGGGCTATGTCTGGTGGGTGATTTCCTTCGAATTTGTCCTCTTCGCCATCATTGCGGTGATCTACGCGGTCATCCTGCACATGACCAATTTCGGCCGCGCGGTCTATGCCATCGGAAACAATGCCACCGGGGCGCTGTTTTCGGGCATTCGGGTGGGCCGGGTGAAGTTTACCCTGTTCCTGCTGACGGGCCTGATGTCCGGGGTCGCCGCCGTCTGCCTGACATCCCGCCTCGGCTCGACCCGACCCTCCATTGCCTTCGGGTGGGAACTTGAGATCGTTACCATGGTCGTCCTTGGCGGGGTCAACATCCTCGGCGGCTCCGGCTCCATCCTCGGCGTTGTGATCGCGGCCTTTGTCATGGGGCTTGTGACTTTCGGACTTGGCTTGCTGAACGTGCCCGGTATCGTGATGTCGATTATTATCGGGGCGTTGCTGATCTCGGTCATCGCGCTGCCCCGGCTCTGGTCGATGTGGAGGGGCTGACATGGAAAAATATGCCTTCAAGATGAAGCTCAACCCGGGCTGCAGGGATGAATACGAAAAGCGCCACGATGAGATCTGGCCAGAGCTTGCCACGCTGCTGAAAGACGCGGGCGTGTCTGACTATTCGATCCATTTGGACGAAGAAACGAACATTCTTTTTGGCGTCCTCTGGCGCACCGACGACCACAAAATGGATGCCTTGCCCCGCCACGAGATCATGCAGCGATGGTGGGCGCATATGGCGGACATCATGGAAACCAAGCCCGACAACGAACCCGTGGCGGTGCCGCTGACGCCCGTCTTCCACATGCCATGACCCCCCGGCACGTCGCCGTCATCGACATCGGCAAGACCAACGCCAAGCTTGCGCTGGTCGATGCGACTGACATGTCCGAAGTGGAGGTGCTGACCCGGCCTAACATGGTTCTCGCCGCTCCACCCTATCCGCACTTCGATGTTGAGGCTATCTGGCGCTTCCTTCTGGACGGGTTGGAGCAGTTTCAGAAGGCGCACGGCGTAGATGCCATTTCCATCACGACCCACGGGGCGTCTTGCGCCCTGATCGCGCCAGACGGCGCGCTTGCTGCCCCGATCCTCGACTATGAGCACACAGGTCCTGATGATCTGACCGCGGCTTACGACGCCATCCGCCCGCCCTTTGAGGAAACCGGATCGCCAAGGTTGCCGATAGGTCTGAACCTGGGTGCGCAGTTGCATTGGCAATTTGAGCAGGACCCCGCGCTTCGCGAACGCACCGCCGCCATTGTCACCTATCCGCAGTACTGGGGGCATCGCCTGACAGGAGTGCCGGCCAGCGACGTGTCGTCCCTTGGTTGTCACACGGATCTGTGGAATCCGTCCAAGGCGCACTATTCTTCGTTGGTCGATCGGTTGGGCATATCTGAAAAAATGGCGCCCGCGCGCAAATCTGCGGAGGTTCTCGGACCCGTGTTGCCGCAGGTCGCATCGCAAACCGGCCTGCGCTTTGACACGCCAGTGCACTGCGGCATCCACGATTCAAACGCATCGCTTTTGCCTCATGTACTGACCCGAACCGGGCCGTTTTCCGTCGTTTCGACCGGGACATGGGTCATTGCCATGACCATCGGCGGCGAAGAAGTAACTCTGGAACCTTCGCGTGACACGCTTCTTAACGTCAACGCATTGGGTGCCCCGGTACCATCCGCCCGTTTCATGGGGGGACGCGAGTTCGAGTTGGCAATGAACGGTCAAACCACCCAATGTGCAGAGCAATTCCTTGACCTGGTCGCGAATGACGGCCCCATGCTCTTGCCCGCAATGGTCCCGGACAGCGGACCGTTTCAGGGGCAAAAACACAGCTGGATGGGGTCAGAGCCCTTGCCCGGAACCCACGAACGCGCGGCGGCGGTGAGTTTTTACCTCGGATTGATGACCGCGGAATGCCTGTTGCTGACCGGACACAAGGGCCCCATTATCGTTGAAGGTCCATTTGCCAGGAACAAAGGCTTCGCCAGTATGCTCGCCGCGGCGACAAACTGCAGGGTCGACGCGACCGCCACTGCAACAGGGACGAGCCAGGGGGCCGCCCTCTTGGCAACAGGCGCACTCCCCGAGCGCGCGGCCTTCGACGTCGAAACCTATTATCACAAGACCGACGTAAGCTACCAACGTTACGCGAAAAGTTGGCACAGAGCCGCAAAAGCAGGCCTGGAACCACGCCCATAGGATACCCTAACGACCTGCACGGAACTCCGATTGCAGACATTGGGGACCAGCGTGAAACTGAACGGAATGGGCTCAAAGCCGTCATCCGACGGCATTAGCGATTAGACCGGTTTGTGGTTGCGAGCGGTCATTGGGGCCGCTCTCAGGATTGGTCCGAC
>NZ_JBQFLX010000028.1:0-56421 GCF_056531525.1 Ruegeria sp. N11 | reverse complement strand
ATCCGCGAAGGCGGCCGCACCGTCGGCGCCGGCGTTGTGTCGAAGATCATCGAGTAATTCGCATCTGCAAAAAGCTACGGAAAGGGCGTCCTTCGGGGCGCCCTTTTTGCTTGGTACCCCACCGAGATTGTTCGGTGAACAATCTCGGGAAGCATCGGTTTTGGCGCCAGGCTTGAAGCTTACGATCTGCATGCACGCATTGGTCAAAACTTTCCCTTGCCACCCACCCCCCAAACCCTTATACGGCGGCATCCTGCAAGTCCCCCGGCTGAGTCGGGGGATTCGCATGTCTGTAATTCATCCACCAGGTCCAAGGTGACCCGTTTACGGGGCCTTCTGGTGTTTTGAGCAAAGGAAAAAGGCGATGAACGCCCAAGAACTGCGTGACAAGACCCCGGACCAGCTCCGCGAGGAACTGGCCAACCTGAAGAAAGAAAGCTTTAACCTGCGCTTTCAACAGGCAACCGGTCAGCTGGAAAGCACAGCCGGCATCAAAGCGGCCCGCCGCAACGCTGCCCGCGTCAAAACCATCCTGAACGAAAAGGCCGCTGCCGCGGCATCCGAGGAGTAATCAGATGCCCAAGCGTATCCTGCAAGGCACCGTGACCAGCGACGCCAACGAACAGACCGTAACCGTATCGGTCGAGCGCCGCTTCAAGCACCCGCTGCTGCACAAAACCGTCCGTAAGTCCAAGAAGTACCGGGCTCATGACGAAAAGAACGCCTTCAAGGTCGGCGATACAGTCCGCATCATCGAATGCGCGCCGAAATCGAAGACGAAACGTTGGGAAGTTCTGGAAGCGTAAGCTTCCGGGATTTTTCCATTTGTCGAAACCCTGGGGGATTTAACAAGACCAGCCCCCACAGGTCGGGAGAAACCACATGATCCAGATGCAGACCAATCTGGATGTCGCTGACAACTCCGGCGCACGCCGAGTTCAGTGCATCAAGGTCCTGGGTGGTTCCAAGCGTAAATACGCCTCCGTCGGCGACATCATTGTCGTCTCGGTGAAGGAAGCCATCCCGCGCGGCCGCGTAAAGAAAGGTGACGTCCGCAAGGCCGTCGTCGTACGCACCGCCAAGGAAGTCCGTCGCGAAGACGGTACCGCGATCCGCTTTGATCGCAACGCCGCCGTCATCCTGAACAACAACAACGAGCCCGTAGGTACCCGTATCTTTGGCCCGGTTGTTCGTGAACTGCGCGCGAAGAACTTCATGAAAATCATCTCGCTCGCTCCGGAGGTGCTGTAATCATGGCTGCCAAACTCCGCAAAGGCGACAAGGTCGTCGTGCTGGCCGGCAAGGACAAGGGCAAAGAGGGAACCATTTCCTCGGTTGACCCCAAAGCCGGCAAAGCAGTTGTAGATGGCATCAACATCGCCATCCGCCACACCCGCCAGTCGCAAACCTCGCAAGGTGGTCGTCTGCCCCAGGCAAACCCGATCGACCTGTCGAACCTGGCTCTGCTGGACAAGAACGGTAAAGCAACCCGCGTTGGCTTCCGCATGGAAGGTGACAAGAAGGTGCGCTTCGCCAAGACCACGGGAGACGTGATCGATGCTTGATTCCGCAAAATTCACCCCGCGTCTGAAAGCTCAGTACGCTGAAACCATCCGTGCCGCTCTGAAAGAAGAGTTTGGCTACAAGAACGACATGCAGCTGCCCAAGCTGGAAAAGATCGTTCTGAACATCGGTTGTGGTGCTGAGGCCGTCAAAGACTCGAAGAAAGCGAAAGCTGCTGTCGAGGATCTGACTGCAATTGCTGGTCAACAGGCCGTTGCAACCAAGGCGAAGAAGTCGATCGCGGGTTTCCGCGTCCGTGAAGACATGCCGCTGGGCGCGAAAGTGACCCTGCGCGGTGATCGGATGTACGAATTCCTGGATCGTCTGATCACCATCGCGATGCCTCGCGTTCGTGACTTCCGCGGTGTTAAGCCTTCTTTCGACGGTCGTGGCAACTTTGCCATGGGCATGAAAGAGCACATCGTGTTCCCGGAAATCGACTTCGACAAGGTCGACGAGGTCTGGGGCCTGGATATCGTAATTGCCACCACAGCGAAAACCGACGCTGAAGCGAAGAGCCTGTTGAAAGCATTCAACATGCCGTTCAACGCGTAAGCGCCGGGAGGATTGAGACATGGCTAAAAAAGCAATGATCGAACGCGAGAAAAAGCGCGAACGCCTGGTGGCCAAATATGCCGCAAAGCGTGCCGAGCTGAAAGAAATCGCGAATGACGAGAGCCGCCCAATGGAAGAGCGTTTCAAAGCGCGTCTGAAACTGGCGAAACTGCCGCGCAACAGCTCGGCGACCCGTCTGCACAACCGCTGTCAGCTGACCGGCCGTCCCCACGCTTACTACCGTAAGCTGAAGGTCAGCCGTATCGCGCTGCGCGAGCTGGGTTCTGCTGGTCAGATCCCCGGCATGGTGAAATCGAGCTGGTAAGGGAGACATAGATATGAATGATCCTATCGGCGATATGCTCACCCGTATCCGCAACGCGCAAATGCGCGGCAAGTCCACCGTTTCCACCCCGGCTTCCAAGCTGCGCGGTTGGGTTCTGGACGTGCTGGCGGACGAAGGTTACATCCGTGGCTACGAAAACACGACCGGTGAAAACGGTCACCCGGCCATCGAAATCAGCCTGAAGTACTACGAAGGCACCCCTGTCATTCGCGAACTGAAGCGGGTCTCGAAGCCCGGTCGCCGCGTATACATGGGCGTCAATGACATCCCGCAGGTCCGTCAGGGTCTGGGCGTGTCGATTGTCAGCACTCCGAAAGGTGTGATGTCGGACGCAAACGCTCGCTCCAACAATGTTGGTGGCGAAGTGCTCTGCACCGTCTTCTAAGGAGGTCTGCAATGTCTCGTATTGGTAAAAAGCCGGTCGAGCTGCCCAGCGGCGTTACCGCCTCTGTGTCTGGCCAGACCATCGAAGTGAAAGGTCCGAAAGGCACCCGCAGCTTCACCGCCACCGACGACGTGACGCTGTCGGTTGAAGACAACGTGGTCAAGATCGACCCCCGTGGCATGTCCAAGCGTGCCCGTCAGCAGTGGGGCATGAGCCGCACAATGGTTGCCAACCTGGTAACCGGTGTGACGACTGGCTTCAAAAAAGAGCTGGAGATCCAGGGTGTTGGTTACCGGGCTCAGATGCAGGGCAACACCCTGAAGCTGAACCTGGGCTACAGCCACGATGTTGATTTCACTGCTCCGGAAGGTGTCACCATCACCGCGCCGAAGCAGACCGAGATCGTTGTGGAAGGTATCGACCAGCAGCTGGTGGGCGAAACCGCGGCCAAAATCCGCGAGTGGCGCCGTCCCGAGCCGTACAAAGGCAAGGGCATCCGCTACAAGGGCGAGTTCATCTTCCGCAAGGAAGGCAAGAAGAAGTAAGGACGCAGACAATGGCAAACAGCAAAAGAACCCTGTTTCTGAAGCGCCGCCTGCGCGTTCGGAACAAACTTCGCAAGGTCAACGCGGGTCGTCCGCGTCTGTCCGTACACCGTTCGAACAAGAACATCAGCGTTCAGCTGATCGACGACGTACGTGGCGTGACCCTGGCATCTGCCTCGACCCTGGAAAAAGACCTGGGTGTTGTTGGCAAGAACAACGTCGAAGCGGCCACCAAGGTGGGCGCGGCCATCGCCGAGCGTGCCAAGAAGGCAGGCGTCGAAGAGGCCTATTTCGATCGTGGCGGCTTCCTGTTCCACGGCAAGGTGAAGGCAGTTGCCGACGCTGCGCGTGAAGGTGGTCTGAAGATCTAAGACCTGCGGGCGGGTTTCGATCCGCCCCGATGATCCGGGGGCCTCGGCAACAGTCGGGGCTCACTTGGATTGAAGAAAACGGCGCCGTATGCGCCACATGAGAAAAGGGATGCCAAATGGCAGAACGTGAAAACCGTCGGGGCCGTGGCCGCGACCGTGAAGAAGCACCGGAATTTGCAGATCGTCTGGTCGCAATCAACCGCGTGTCGAAAACCGTAAAAGGTGGTAAGCGCTTTGGCTTCGCCGCTCTGGTGGTTGTCGGCGATCAGAAAGGCCGCGTTGGCTTTGGCAAAGGTAAAGCGAAAGAAGTACCTGAGGCCATCCGTAAGGCGACTGAACAAGCCAAGCGCCAGATGATCCGCGTGCAGCTGCGCGAAGGTCGTACCCTGCACCACGACATCGAAGGCCGTCACGGCGCTGGTAAAGTGGTTATGCGCACCGCACCTGAAGGTACTGGTATCATCGCCGGTGGTCCGATGCGTGCCGTGTTCGAAATGCTGGGCGTCAAGGACGTTGTGTCCAAGTCGCTGGGCTCGCAGAACCCGTACAACATGATCCGCGCCACCATCAACGGCCTGCAGAAAGAGCAGAGCCCGCGCTCGGTTGCCGCACGTCGTGGTAAAAAAGTCGCCGACATCCTGCCCAAGCGGGACGAAGCACCGGCTGCTGCTGAAGCAGAAGCGTAAGGAGAGCGAACCATGGCAAAAACCATCGTCGTCAAGCAGGTCGGTTCCCCGATCCGCCGCCCCGCTGAACAGCGCGCGACCCTGATCGGTCTGGGCCTGAACAAGATGCACAAGACCCGTGAGCTGGAAGATACCCCTTCGGTTCGCGGCATGATCCGCAAGATCCCGCATCTGGTAGAGATCGTCGAAGAGCGCGGCTAAGCGCGATACCTTCGAATGAATTGAAACGCCTCCGAATGTCTCGGGGGCGTTTTTTGTTGCAGCTGCGATTTGCGCATCGTACAGAACTTGATCCGCGATTTGTCCTCAGCAAGCCCGTGGGGCTAGGGGAAGGTCGACGCGTACCGGGGCGCAAAAAAACTGGTGAATGCCCGGACTTCGGCGCGCCGGTACGCGTCCGGCGAAATCAGCATAGTAACGGTTCGGGACAGATCATCGATATTTTCGGAACACCGAACCAAATCAGGGATTGTATCCGCCCATCTTGCATGAATGAGACCCAGGCCATGACCGGCGCGAATGGAAGCGTGCATCAGATCCATCTCACCGAAGGACTGAACAATTTGGTCCTTGGAAATGTGGTTGGCCAACCATTCGTGGAGAAAATCGGATCCATCATTTCGCTGGAATGTCACGAACCGGTGGCCCAGCAATTCATCCACCGAGTTTGGTATCCCGAACTTCTGAACATAGCTGGGGGCACCGTAGAGGGCCATGTGTTCCAAACCGATCCTACGGCAAATCAGGTTTTCGTCCGGCGGTCTTTCAGAAACACGGAAGGCTATATCCGCATCGCCTGCGAGCAAATTTAGGAACCGGATACTGTGCGCAAATTCGATTTCCACAAGCGGGTGAGCCGCTGTGAATTCGCTGAATATCTGCATGACCCGATCTGTGAAATACCCCGGTGCCGTGATCCGGATGGGTTTCGGTTTGGCCAGTTCCTGCGCCCTTCTTGAAAACCCGTCGACACCACCCTCGATGGCTTCGGCAAGGGGAAACAGTTGACGCGCGCTTTCCGTTGGTTTGAAGCCTCGCGTGTCACGTTCGAACAACGTGAGGCCAATCTCATTTTCGATCACATCGATACGGCGCGCGACGGTTGGTTGTGCCATGCCCAGCTTCCGTGACGCCGCAAGGGTCGAGCCCTCTCTGAAGACCGCCAGGAATATTCGAACGTCCGACCAGTTTCGAAACTCGTTCTTCATTTTTGTAGAACAGCACATTTTCTTGATCGATACCAGTCACGGCAGGCTGCGCCTAGCCTGAGGTCAGGCTTCGGAACCGAAGCGAACCCTGTGTAGGAGCAAGCCCATGATGCCCCCGTTCGACACCAATCTTCTCAAACATACACCCGAGCACCTGAAACTGCAGAACCCAGTTGAGCGCGCCGCAGCAAAATCGCTGCCGAGACGTCCTAGGATCGCGGTACGTAGTCTGACAAAGTTGGCGATCCTGGTTGTCGACCGTGCGCGGCAGTTGCGACGCGGACGGCCGACCGCGTTCCGGCTTGGACGCAGACCCATTCAAAAGATGCATACCGGCTAGACCGAAACTTGCGTTGTTAGCGTTATCCTCTGCGCCTATCTGAGCCTTGTCCCAAAAGGAACAAGACAAGCAACTCCGGGGAATGCGCCCCGGTCAGAAAGGAACTCAGAAATGGCACATACCGCAACACTGACACATAACGGTTTCAACTTCTCCGTCCGCTTCGCAAACTTCGTTGAACGCGTGAAAGCAGCCCGCGCACAGGCGGCCGAATACAACCGGACCTATGCCGAACTGCAGCGCCTGACCAACCGCGAGCTGGACGATATCGGCATTCGCCGCTGCGACATTGCGGACATCGCGCACAAGCACGCCTACTGCGTGTAAGACCACGCACCACCCGATCCAGAGGCGCCGTTATGGCGCCTCTATTGTTTTGGGAGCCACGTATGCCACAGGAGCAGGTTATTTCCTGAACCCCGTTGCGAAAGCACGCGGGATAGGTCAAGTGCTGAAAGGGTCGTTTCAATTTGACGGAAAGGCCGGGCATGGCGCGGGAATTTCAGATCGGGATGCTATGGGTCGATGGCCCGCTGAGCTTTCTGGAGCAGCTCTGCATCAAATCGTTTCTGGACGCTGGCCAGCACGTGCGCCTTTACACATACGGCGATGTGCCCAACATTCCCGACGGAGCCGAACGGCGCGATGCGCGGGAGGTCATGCCCGACGAAAACATCATCACGCATAAGCGAACCGGCAGCCCCGCAGTACACGCGGACAGGTTTCGTTATCGCATGCTGGCGCAGCATCAAGATCTGATCTGGGCAGATACCGATGCGTATTGTGTCAAGCCGTTCACTACGGAAAACGGCCATTTCCACGGCCGCCTCGCTGCGCATGAGATCAACAATGGTGTGCTCCTGCTGCCGCCGGACAGCCCGACACTCTATGACCTGATCGATTACACCGAAAACCCGTATCGTATTCCGCCGTGGCTGCCGTCGAAGCTGCGGGCCGAGTTGATCCGCGATGCCCTGGACGGCAACCCCAAACATGCCGGTGAAATGCCCTGGGGCGTTTGGGGCCCCCGAGCGCTGACCTGGCTATTGCAGCAGAATGGCGAGGATCGTTTCTCGTTTTCCACTCAAGTCCTTTACCCGGTATCTTATAAGGAACGGCGCGTCATGAGCCGGGCCAATGGTGGCGCCGAGCGATTCATCACGGACGAGACGATGTCGATCCATTTCTACGGCCGTCGCATGCGGTCATTCATCTTCAACAGGTTTTCGGGCATTCCGCACCCCGAAAGCCTGGTGGGTCAGCTTGTGAAAAAGCATGGTATCGATCCACATGCGGCACCGCTCAGGCCGAAGGGCGTTATTGAGGACGAAATGGCTGAGGGTGAGGAATGACATCCGACCCTGCCCGCAGGCTTGCCAACTGGCATTAACGGGCCTATACGCCTGCGGTGGCCTTGCGCCATACGAATCAAAAAACCAAGAAATGCCGTGTTTGACCCATCACGCTTCGGGGGTCACATCCGGCTTAGGAGAAGCGAAATGAAACTGCACGAACTGCGCGACAATCCTGGCGCCACACCGAAACGCACCCGCGTTGGCCGTGGTCCGGGTTCCGGCAAAGGTAAAATGGGTGGCCGTGGTATCAAAGGCCAGAAATCCCGTTCGGGTGTGGCCATCAATGGCTACGAAGGCGGCCAGATGCCGCTGTACCAGCGCCTGCCCAAGCGCGGCTTCAGCAAGCCGAACCGCAAGGAATTCGCCGTTATCAACCTGGGCCTGATCCAGAAATTTGTCGAAGCCGGCAAACTGGACGCCAAGGCTGCGATCACCGAGGACGCACTGGTTGCTTCCGGTCTGGTGCGCCGCAAGCTGGATGGCATCCGTGTTCTGGCCAAGGGCGAAATCAGCGCAAAAGTGAACCTGGAAGTCACCGGTGCTTCGAAAGCTGCCGTTGAGGCAGTTGAAAAAGCGGGCGGTTCACTGACGGTCACAATAGCCGCTGCGGCAGAGTAAGCGCTTGTGAGCGGGCAAAGACCCGCTTACATAGACCTCAGAGTTTTCCAAGACGCCGCCCGAGCCGGAAAACGGTTCCGGGCGGTGTTTTCATAAGAGAGACCGATTTATGGTATCAGCAGCAGAACAAATGGCAGCCAACACAAGCTGGGCTGCCCTTGGCAAAGCCACCGATCTGCGCAACCGCATCCTGTTCACGCTGGGTTTGTTGATCGTCTATCGTCTGGGCACCTTCATTCCGGTGCCTGGGATCGACGGTCAGGCGCTGCGCGAGTTCATGGAGCAGGCGGGGCAGGGCATCGGCGGCATGGTTTCGATGTTCACCGGCGGGGCGCTTGGGCGGATGGGCATCTTTGCCCTCGGCATCATGCCCTATATCTCGGCCTCGATCATCGTACAGCTGCTGACCTCGATGGTTCCCGCGCTCGAACAGCTCAAGAAAGAGGGCGAGCAGGGGCGCAAGAAAATCAACCAGTATACCCGTTTCGGCACCGTGGCGCTGGCCACGGTTCAGGCCTATGGCCTGGCTGTTTCGCTGGAATCGGGGGATCTGGCGACCGATCCGGGTCTCTATTTCCGCATGTCGACCATGATCACGCTGGTTGGCGGCACCATGTTCCTGATGTGGCTGGGTGAACAGATCACCGCGCGCGGCATCGGCAACGGTATCTCTTTGATCATCTTTGTCGGCATCATCGCCGAGGTTCCAGCCGCACTGGCGCAGTTCTTTGCCAGCGGACGCAGCGGTGCGATCAGCCCCGCCGTGATCATTGGTGTAATCGTAATGGTCATCGCCGTGATCACCTTTGTGGTGTTCATGGAGCGGGCCCTGCGCAAGATCCACATCCAGTATCCGCGCCGTCAGGCTGGCATGAAGATCTATGAAGGCGGTTCCAGCCATCTTCCGGTCAAGGTGAACCCGGCCGGCGTTATCCCGGCGATCTTCGCAAGTTCGCTGCTGCTGCTGCCGGTGACGATCTCGACCTTCTCGTCGGGTGCGGCCAGCGGTCCTGTGATGTCGTGGTTGCTGGCGAATTTTGGCCCCGGGCAACCGCTCTACCTGCTGTTCTTTGCGTCGATGATCGTGTTCTTCGCATATTTCTACACGTTCAACGTGTCATTCAAACCGGACGATGTGGCGGACAACCTGAAAAAGCAGAACGGCTTTGTTCCTGGCATCCGTCCGGGCAAGAAAACGGCAGAGTATCTGGAATACGTGGTCAACCGCGTGCTGGTTCTGGGTTCTGGCTATCTGGCGGCGGTCTGTCTGCTGCCTGAAATTCTGCGGGGTCAGTTCGCCATTCCGTTCTATTTTGGCGGCACCTCGGTTCTGATTATCGTCTCTGTGACCATGGACACGATCCAACAGGTCCAGAGCCACTTGCTGGCGCATCAATACGAAGGGCTTATCGAAAAGTCCCAACTGCGCGGCAAAGGCAAGAAACGCGGCAGGAAGGGACCATCTCGTCGATGAACATTATTCTTCTTGGGCCCCCCGGGGCAGGTAAAGGGACTCAAGCGCGTCACCTGGTCGAGACACGCGGCATGGTGCAGCTGAGCACCGGCGACATGCTGCGCGAAGCGAAAACCTCGGGCACCGAGATGGGTAAGAAAGTTGCCGCGATCATGGACGCCGGCAAACTTGTCACCGATGAGATCGTGATCGGTCTGATCGAAGAAAAACTGACCACCGAAACAGGGGCCGGTTTCATCTTTGACGGGTTCCCCCGCACGCTGGCGCAAGCCGATGCGCTGTCGGCATTGCTGGCCAAACTGGGCCAGTCGCTGCACACCGTAATTGAGATGCGCGTCGATGACGAAGCACTGGTGTCACGGATCACGGCACGCTCGACCTGCGGGGGGTGTGGCGAGGTCTATAACGACATCACCAAACCGATCCCGGCGGATGGAAAGTGCACCAATTGCGGCAAGGAAAATGATTTCCAGCGTCGCGCGGATGACAACGAAGACAGCCTACGCACGCGCCTGATGGAATACTACAAAAAGACCTCGCCGCTGATTGGCTATTACTATGCCAAGGGTGATCTGCGGCCGGTCAATGGCCTGGCTGAAATCAAAGAAGTGACAGCCTCGATCGAGGCCATCCTGGGCTGATTTCAGGTTGGGGCTTGACGGCCCCTTCAAAAGCCCATATCGACCCCCATCCCTATAGGGAATCAAGACCGCAGGCGGGATTCGTTCCGTTTGCCCCGACCACCTCAAATAATGCTGGACCCTCTGGCGGCACTGCCACGGTCAAGCGTTGTGAAAAAAGGTTCTGGAGTTACGGAACCGCAACGAAAAGGAAAGTGACACGTGGCACGTATTGCCGGCGTAAACATCCCGACTGCAAAGCGGGTACCAATCGCCCTCACATATATCACCGGTATCGGAAACACCTCGGCGCAGGCCATCTGCGAAGCCGTGGGCATCGAAGCGCACCGTCGCGTCAATGAACTGTCCGACGCCGAAGTTCTGGCCATCCGCGAACACATCGACGCCAACTACACCGTCGAAGGTGACCTGCGTCGTGAAGTTCAGATGAACGTCAAGCGCCTGATGGATCTGGGCTGCTACCGCGGTCTGCGTCACCGTCGCAACCTGCCGGTTCGCGGTCAGCGCACCCACACCAACGCTCGTACCCGCAAAGGCCCCGCAAAGGCCATCGCTGGTAAGAAGAAATAAGGGAGGGTCTGACTGATGGCACGTGACAAGACTCGCGTTAAGCGCAAAGAGCGTAAGAACATCGCATCGGGCGTTGCCCATGTGAACTCGACCTTCAACAACACCAAGATCCTGATCTCGGACGTACAGGGCAACGCCATCTCGTGGTCGTCTGCCGGTACCATGGGCTTCAAGGGATCGCGGAAATCGACACCGTATGCTGCACAGATGGCTGCGGAAGACGCAGGCAAAAAGGCGCAGGAACACGGCGTCAAGACGCTGGAAGTCGAAGTTCAGGGCCCCGGTTCGGGTCGTGAATCGGCTCTGCGCGCGCTGGCTGCAGTGGGCTTCAACATCACGTCGATCCGCGACGTGACACCGATTGCTCACAACGGTTGCCGACCGCCGAAGCGCCGCCGCGTCTAAGCGATTTTGAATTTGGCTGGGGCTGTGTTTCTGCACGGCCCCAGCACGTCATTTTGAACCTCGGGCGTCTGCACCTTGTTGGTCATGGGGCGCGGACAGGAATGGAGGGATTACATGATCCACAAGAATTGGGCAGAATTGATCAAGCCGACCCAGCTGGAAGGCAAGCCGGGCAACGACCCTGCGCGTCAGGCGACCCTGGTTGCTGAACCGCTGGAGCGTGGCTTTGGTCTGACCCTGGGCAACGCTCTGCGCCGCGTCCTGATGAGCTCGCTTCAAGGTGCGGCCATCACCAGCGTCCAGATCGACAACGTATTGCACGAGTTCTCGTCAGTGGCGGGCGTTCGTGAAGACGTCACCGACATTATCCTGAACCTCAAGCAGGTCGCCCTGCGCATGGAAGTCGAAGGCCCCAAGCGTCTGTCGATCAATGCCAAAGGCCCCGCTGTCGTCACCGCTGGCGACATCAGCGAAAGCGCCGGCATTGAGGTTCTGAACCGCGATCACGTCATCTGCCACCTGGACGATGGCGCCGACCTGTTCATGGAACTGACCGTCAACACCGGCAAGGGCTACGTCTCGGCTGAAAAGAACAAGCCGGAAGACGCACCCATCGGCCTGATCCCGATCGACGCGATCTATTCGCCGGTCAAAAAGGTTGCTTACGACGTTCAGCCGACTCGTGAAGGTCAGGTTCTGGACTACGACAAGCTGACCCTGAAGATCGAAACCGACGGATCGATCAATCCGGATGATGCGCTGGCCTTTGCCGCTCGTATCCTGCAGGATCAGCTGTCGATCTTCGTCAACTTCGACGAGCCGGAATCGGCTGGCCGCCAGGACGAAGACGATGGTCTGGAGTTCAACCCGCTGCTGCTTAAGAAAGTGGACGAGCTGGAGCTGTCGGTCCGTTCGGCAAACTGCCTGAAGAACGACAACATCGTCTATATCGGCGACCTGATCCAGAAGACCGAAGCCGAGATGCTGCGCACCCCGAACTTCGGCCGCAAGTCGCTGAACGAGATCAAAGAAGTGCTGTCCGGCATGGGTCTGCACCTCGGCATGGATGTCGAGGACTGGCCGCCGGACAATATCGAAGATCTGGCCAAGAAATTCGAAGACGCGTTCTAAGCGCGTCTTCACAAATGCCCGGACGACCGGGGACAACAAGGGCACTTCCGCCCCAAGGAGAGCCGGTGACACGCATCGCCGGCCAGACAAAGCAAAACGCGAAAGAAGGAACTAGAAAATGCGTCACGCACGTGGTTACCGCCGCCTGAACCGTACTCATGAGCACCGCAAGGCGCTGTTTGCGAACATGGCTGGCTCGCTCATCGAGCATGAGCAGATCAAGACAACTCTGCCGAAGGCAAAAGAACTGCGCCCGATCATCGAAAAGCTGGTCACGCTTGGCAAGCGCGGCGACCTGCACGCCCGCCGTCAGGCTGCAGCTCAGCTGAAAGAAGACAAAGACGTCGCAAAGCTGTTCGAAGTTCTTGGCCCCCGCTATGCCGAGCGTCAGGGCGGTTATGTCCGCATCCTGAAAGCTGGCTTCCGTTATGGCGACATGGCTCCGATGGCGATCATCGAATTCGTTGATCGTGATGTTGATGCCAAAGGCGCGGCTGACAAAGCCCGCGTTGCCGCTGAAGAGGCTGCTGACGAAGAATAAGAAAGCCTAGCTTTCTGATCTGAACCCCCGTGTCCCGGACGCGGGGGTTTTTCATTTTTTGCCCCCTAACTGTCGCAAAGAGCGCATTTGCGATGATATCCGATTATGAAACCCTGAACCTTACAGGTTCCACTGCAAGGTGAGTGAGGAGGACGGATTATGGCAATCCCAGATGAAATACCAAGCGTACTCACGGGCCCGTCTGTCTGGACCGGTCAGGATATGCGAACGCGACAGCGCGAATGGATTATCGATCTGACGGCCGACGACATTGACGATCTTGAGCGGGCCGCTAGTCACTATTTGAGCCTGGGAAGAGATATAGGTGAGATCACAAAGGCTGCTTTCCCTCTGCAAAGATTTGATCGACATCTGGCGCTGCTACGAGAGAAGCTGATCAACGGGATCGGGTTC
The DNA here is from genome assembly GCF_056531525.1 of Ruegeria sp. N11. Lineage (NCBI taxonomy): Bacteria > Pseudomonadati > Pseudomonadota > Alphaproteobacteria > Rhodobacterales > Roseobacteraceae > Ruegeria > Ruegeria sp. N11. The sequence goes on along the minus strand of NZ_JBQFLX010000028.1, from coordinate 43,273 downwards.
GAAGTGATCCGCGGCCTTCCGGTGCAGGACTATACGCAAAAGATGGCAGCTACGATTTTCTGTGGTGTTGGTGCCCATTTGGGCTCGGCCCGTTCGCAGAATGCTCAGGGGCACATTCTGGGCCACGTCCGCGATATCGGTGCGGATGCGAACGATCCGAATACCCGAATCTATCAGGCGCATGAGCGTCAGACACTTCACACCGACAGCGCAGATATTGTTGGCCTGCTTTGTCTGCGCGAGGCCAAAGAGGGCGGAGACTCGCTGCTGGTGAGTGCTGAAACGATATATAACAGGATGCGATCCGAATGCCCGGAATTGCTGGAACTGTTGTTTGAACCCCTTGCGACCGACAGAAGAGGGGAGGTGCCGGAGGGCATGGAACCCTATATGACGATTCCACCATTTTCCTGGCACGACGGCAAGCTGACAGTGTTTTATCAAAGGCAGTATATCGACAGTGCCCAGCGGTTTCCGGATGCGATGCGCCTTACACCGGATCACGTTAAGGCGCTGGATCGGTTTGATGGGCTGGCGAATGACCCCGACCTTTGCCTGACCATGCGGCTGCAACCGGGGGACATGCAGTTCGTGTACAACCACTCGCAACTGCATGACCGGACCGGCTTTGTGGACTGGCCTGACCCATCTGAACGGCGGCACTTGTTGAGACTGTGGCTGTCGCCCGAGGGAGACCGTGAGTTGCCCGATGTATTCAGGCAGCGGTACGGAACGATAGAGGTCGGACAACGCGGCGGGATCATCACAGAAGGAACGCGCCTGCACGCGCCGTTGGACTGACCGCCCACAGGTGCTGCGCGGAAGCTTGCATTACGGCCCGTGTAGACGCATATCCGATGGACTATTAATCGACGGATGGATCATGCGGAAAGTTCTCTGTTCTCTGATGCTGGCGACGCTTGCCGCGACAGTTAATGCCGAAACGAAAGTGCCGACTTCGCAGGCCGAAATAAGCCTGGGATTTGCCCCGGTGGTCAAACAGGCTGCTCCGGCCGTCGTCAACATCTACGCCAAGATCGTAACGCAAGGCCGGGCCAATCCGTTTTTCTCGGACCCGTTCTTTCAGGAGTTCTTCGGCAGAGGATTTGCCGAACCGCAGCCGCGGGTTCAGAACTCGCTGGGGTCCGGCGTAATTCTTTCTGCGGACGGCTATGTTGTGTCAAACTACCATGTTGTCGGCATGGCGACGGAAATCCGTGTGGTGACAACGGACCGGCGCGAGTATTCAGCGCAAGTGGTTCTGGGCGATCAGGAAAGCGACATTGCCATTCTTCGGCTGGAAGAGGCCGCTGAACTGCCGCATCTGAACTTTCGCGATTCTGACCAGGTGGAGGTGGGCGAACTGGCGCTGGCCATCGGCAATCCGTTTGGCGTGGGTCAAACCGTATCGTCCGGCATAATTTCCGGGCTGGCACGAACCGGAACAGCTACGGGAAATGCGCGCGGGTACTTCATCCAGACAGATGCTCCGATCAATCCGGGTAACTCCGGTGGGGCGCTGATTGACGTGAACGGTGATCTGATCGGGATCAACACGTCGATCCTGACCCGGTCGGGCGGATCCAACGGCATTGGCTTTGCCATTCCGGCAAATCTGGTTGCCGAATTCCTGCGGCAGGCGAAGTCCGGCAACGAGAGCTTTGTCAGCCCCTGGGCCGGGATGGCGGGCCAGCATATGAGCGCCGATATCGCCGAATCGCTGGGTCTGGCCATTCCACTGGGCGTGGTGATCTCGGACCTGCATGACCTCAGCCCGCTGGCTGCGGCCGGGTTGCGGGTTGGCGATGTTGTCACCCATGTTGACGGGGATGAGGTAAATTCGCCCGCCGAGATGAAATTCCGGATGTCGGTTGCCGGTGTCGGGGGAACCTCGGTTCTGACCCGTCTGCGCGGAGACAAAAGCGCGGATGTGAAAGTGGATTTGGTCCGCGCTCCGGACAGTCCGCCCGCCGATGAGACCACGTTGGATGACAAAACCGTTCTGCCCAACCTGACCGTCGCCCGGATCAATCCCGCACTGATCTCGCAGTTGGGATTGGTTCTGTCACAGACCGGCATTGTTGTGGTTGATCCGGGCTCATTGGGAGCACGCGCCGGTCTGAGGCCCGGAGACGTCCTGAGCAGCATCAATGACACCGAGATTGAGCAGCCCGGCGATGTGGTCGAGGCGCTGACTGACCCCGGGCGCCGGGTGCAAATGAACGTTCAGCGCGGTGGACGCGCGGTTTCGTTGCGGTTTCGGCTCTGACCCGTGAGTGATTTGTTCGATACCGGGGCACCCGAGCCCGCAACCGCGCCGCATCGCCCCTTGGCGGACCGGCTGCGCCCCAAGACGCTGGGTGAGGTGATCGGACAAGAGCAGGTGCTTGGCCCGGACGCCCCCCTGGGCGTCATGCTGGCCGCTGGCAGCCTGTCGAGTTTGGTGTTCTGGGGACCGCCGGGGGTAGGCAAGACCACGATTGCGCGGTTGCTGGCACAAGAGACTGATCTGCATTTTGTCCAGATCAGCGCGATTTTCACCGGTGTTCCGGACCTGAAAAAAGTGTTCGAGGCAGCAAAGATACGGCGTCAGAACGGGCAGGGCACCCTTTTGTTCGTTGATGAAATCCACCGGTTCAACAAGGCCCAGCAGGACGGGTTTCTTCCGCATATGGAGGATGGCACGATCCTGCTGGTGGGGGCGACCACGGAAAACCCTTCGTTCGAGCTGAATGCAGCTGTTCTCAGCCGTGCACAGGTGCTGGTGCTCGAACGGCTGAGCCTTGCCGATCTGGAACGTCTGACGCAGCGGGCCGAAAAAGATCTTGGCCGCGCCTTGCCCCTGACGCCTGCCGCCCGGGATGCATTGCAGGAAATGGCGGACGGAGACGGGCGCGCGTTGCTGAACCTGATTGAACAGGTTGCGGCCTGGAAGGTCGACGGACCGCTTGACCCCGACGCGCTGTCCACGCGGTTGATGCGGCGTGCCGCGAAATACGACAAATCGGGGGACGAGCATTACAACCTGATCTCGGCCCTGCACAAATCAGTTCGCGGTTCGGATGCGGATGCGGCGCTGTATTGGTTTGCACGTATGCTGACGGGGGGCGAGGATCCAAGGTATCTGGCCCGCCGGATTACCCGGATGGCGGTTGAGGATATCGGGTTGGCCGACCCGCAGGCGCAGTCGATCTGCCTGCATGCGTGGGAGGTGTACGAGCGGCTGGGCTCTCCGGAAGGAGAATTGGCGCTGGCGCAGGCGCTGGTCTATCTAGCGCTGGCGCCAAAATCGAACGGCGCCTATGTCGGCTACAAGGCGGCGATGCGTCTGGCCAAACAATCCGGCAGCGAGCCGCCGCCAAAGCACATCCTGAATGCGCCGACGACACTGATGAAGGACCAGGGCTACGGGGCTGGCTATGCCTATGACCATGATGCCGAGGATGGATTCTCGGGCCAGAACTACTTTCCGGAAACGATGAAGCGGCCGATGCTGTATCAGCCGGTCGAGCGGGGATTCGAGCGGGAACTGAAAAAGCGGCTGGACTATTTCGCAAAGCTGCGCGCGCAGCGGAACGAGAGCTAGGGCTGGCTTGACTCTTGCTGCTTTGCGCGCGACAGACGCGCATGTTTTCTAACACACTGACATCGGTGAAATCCGGGCGGGCCAGTCGCGCGGTGCAAGGGGCAATGGCATGAGTGGCGTACAGATGATCACCGTCGCAGAGGACGACAGCGACCAGCGGCTGGACCGTTGGTTGCGCCGCATGTTCCCGCATGTTGGGCAGGGCCGTATCGAAAAGATGTGCCGTAAGGGCGAGCTGCGGATTGATGGGGGTCGGGCCAAGGCCTCGACCCGGCTTGAAGCCGGGCAGGTCGTGCGGGTTCCGCCCTTGCCGGACGCTGATCACAAGCCGGTTGAGGTCAAACGCCGGATCTCGGATGCGGACGCAAAGATGATCCAATCCTGCGTGATCTACCGCGACGATCATGTTCTGGCCCTGAACAAACCCCATGGACTGCCGGTGCAGGGCGGCAGTGGTCAGACCCGCCATGTCGACAGCCTGTCCGAGGCGCTGCGGTTCGGTTATGAGGAAAACCCCCGTCTGGTACACCGTCTGGACAAGGACACCTCGGGCGTTTTGCTTTTGGCAAGAACGCGCGAAGCGGCCAAAGGTCTGACAGCCGCGTTTCGTCACCGCGACACGCGCAAGATTTACTGGGGCCTGGTTGCCGGGGTGCCGACTCCGTATCTGGGCGAGATCAAAACCGGTCTGGTAAAAGCCCCAGGCCACGGCAAAAAGGGTGAAGGCGAGAAGATGATCGCCGTTCACCTGAACGACATTGACGGTACTCCGGGCGCGAAGAGGGCGCATACCCTATACGCGACGCTGTACCGGGTTGCCGGGCGCGCCGCGTGGGTTGCCATGGAACCCGTTACAGGCCGCACCCATCAGTTGCGCGCGCATATGGCCGCCATTGGGCATCCGATCATTGGTGATGGTAAATATGGCGGTTCGGGTCAGGAAAACCTAGGCGATGGCTGGGGCGCGCAATTGGGCGGGATTATCAGCAAAAAGCTGCACCTGCATGCCCGGCAGGCGTCGTTTGAACATCCGGTGACGCGCAAGACCATCACCGTCAAGGCTCTATTGCCGGATCATATGAAACACAGCTGGGATACCTTCGGCTGGACCGAGGATCTGGCCTCGGACGATCCCTTTGAGGATTTGCAATGACCTCACCATTGCGGCTGGTCCTTTTCGATGTCGATGGTACGCTTGTCGACAGTCAGGCCAGTATCGTCTCGGCCATGACCGCCAGTTTTGACGCTTTGGGCCTGACTGTGCCGGATCGTTCCGCGATCCTGTCGATTGTCGGGTTGTCGCTGCCGGTCGCTCTGTCCCGTCTGGCGCATGATCACCCGGTTTTGGTCCAGGAAAAACTGGTGGATGGATACAAGGACGCCTATCACGACCAGCGTCTGAGGCAGGGTGCCGCGAACTCGCCCCTCTATCCCGGTGCCCGGGAGGTTCTGGAGACGCTGCACGACATACCCGAGGTCTTGCTGGGGGTCGCCACCGGAAAGTCGCAACGCGGGCTGGATGCGTTGATCGAGGCGCACGGTTTGGAACGGTTCTTTGTCACCCGTCAGGTGGCAGATCATCACCCTTCGAAACCGCATCCGTCGATGATCGATACAGCGCGCGCGGAAACCGGTGTCGACCGGCGAAATACGGCCATGATTGGCGATACCCGCTTTGACATGGATATGGCCAGCGCGGCTGGCGTGACAGGTATCGGTGTGGCCTGGGGATACCACGACACCGCAGAACTGGAACACGCTGCGCAGGTGATCGAAACCTTTGATCAGCTGCCGCCGGCGCTGCACAGTATTTGGGGATGACGGTATGAGCGACTGGACACCGAAACGGTTCTGGACCGAAAGCGTGGTGGCTGAAACCGAAGAAGGCTTCACCGTCGAACTGGACGGGCGTCAGGTCAGAACCCCGGCCAAGGCGGCGCTGGTTGTGCCGACGCACGCAATGGCAACCGCTGTAGCTACGGAATGGGACGCGCAAGAAAAAGAGGTTGATCCGACCTCGATGCCGTTTACCCGATCGGCAAATGCGGCAATCGACAAGGTCCGCCATCAGCATGCCGAAGTGGCCGATATGCTGGCCGACTACGGCGATTCGGACTTGTTGTGTTACCGTGCCACGCACCCGCTGGAGTTGCAGCAGCGGCAGGCGGGGCAATGGGATCCGGCGCTGGACTGGGCGGAAAAGACCTTGTCCGCGCGGCTTGTATCCTTCGAGGGTGTTCTGCATCAACCGCAATCCGACGATGCGCTGGCGACTCTGCGGCGGCAGGTTCATGAGCTTGGTGAGTTTCAGCTTGCCGCGTTTCACGACCTTGTGAGCCTGTCCGGGTCCTTGATTCTGGGTTTTGCCGCAGCGCGGAATTGGCGCAAACCGGACGAGATATGGCGCATTTCGCGATTGGACGAAATCTGGCAGATCGAGCAATGGGGTCATGACGACGAGGCGCATGAAGCCTCGGAGGTCAAGAAATCCGCCTTTTTACACGCCAAACGCTTTTTCGATCTATCGGTTTGATCCTTCAAAGACAGTATTTTAGTGCGTCGCGCCCGGCCGCGCGGCGTCTGATATCGTTTTCGCTGATCCAACCCTTGACGTTTGTTTATGAATGCGACCAAACTCGTGGCCACTAAAGGGGAGACACCTTTGGGGTAACCTTTCCGGCAAAATGCTGCCGGACAGAACCGCCCCCGAGTGGGGCGGACAATCAGGAAGAGGTAAAAATGAAAAAATCCGTAATCTTGGGCGTGGCGACGATTGTTGGCCTGGCTGCTGGCGCCGCCGCGGCAGGAACCGCAGATGACGTCAAGGCACGCGGCAAACTGAACTGTGGCGTGGCCACCGGTGTACCCGGTTTCGCCAGCCCGGACGCCAATGGTGAGTGGCAAGGCTTTGATGTGGCCGTGTGCCGCGCCGTAGCAGCCGCCGTTCTGAACGATCCGACTGCAGTTGAGTTCATTCCGACCACCGGCAAGACACGCTTTACCGCGCTGGCTTCGGGTGAGATCGACATGCTGGCCCGGAACACCACCTGGACCTTCAGCCGCGATGTCGACCTGAAATTCGAATTCGTCGGCGTCAACTACTATGACGGTCAGGGTTTCATGGTTCCCAAGGCACTGGGCGTAAGCTCGGCCAAGGAACTGGACGGTGCGACCGTCTGCATTCAGACCGGCACCACAACTGAGCTCAACCTGGCGGATTTCTTCCGCATCAACAACATGAGCTACGAGCCGGTTCCGATCGAAACCAACGCCGAAGCGCAGCAACAGTATCTGGCTGGTGCCTGTGACGTCTACACCACCGACGCATCGGGTCTGGCTGCCACCCGCGCCACATTCGAGAATGCCGGTGATCACGTGATCCTGCCGGAAATCATCTCGAAAGAGCCGCTGGGTCCGCTGGTGCGTCACGGCGACCACGAGTGGGGCGATGTTGTCCGCTGGACTCTGAACGCGCTGATCGCAGCCGAGGAAATGGGCGTGACATCGGCCAATATCGATGAAATGTCCGCTGGAACCGACAATCCGGAAGTGAATCGTCTGCTGGGCAGCGAAGGCACTCTGGGTGAAATGCTGGGTCTGGACGCTGAATGGGCCCGTCGCGCCATCAAGGTCGGCGGCAACTACGGCGAAATCTTTGCCAAGAACATCGGTGAGGAAACCCCGATTGGCCTGGCACGCGGTCTGAACGCACAGTGGATCGAAGGTGGCCTGCTGTACGCACCGCCTTTCCGCTAAAATCCACGGAAAAGGGCGCAGGGCAACCTGCGCCCTTTTTCAATCAATAAGAAACACGCCCGGAAACGTCCGAGCAGAGATCAACTCTGCCGACAAAAGACCGGGATGCACGGGGATAAACATAGGTCATGACGACTCTCACTGACCCGCCGAAGGAGCAGTTCCGGCTGTCCATGCTCCTTTACGATACGCGGTACCGATCTGCGACCATTCAGGTCATTGCTATGATCGGTTTCATGCTTCTGGCAGCCTGGATTATTAACAACACCATTCAGAACCTCGAAACGCTGGGCAGAACAGTCGGGTTCGACTTTTTCGCCGAACCAGCCAGCTATGACATCAACCAGCGCCTGCTGGAATATGACTCGCAGGATACCCATCTGCGCGCGGCCTTTATCGGGCTGCTGAACACGCTGGTTGTTGCAGTTCTGGGCTGTATCACGGCAACAATCATCGGTGTCATGGTTGGTGTTCTGCGTCTGTCGAACAACTGGCTGATCGCGCGGATTATGACGGTTTATGTCGAAATGTTCCGCAACGTTCCGGTCCTGCTTTGGATCGTGTTCGCTATGGCGATTCTGATTGAAAGCCTGCCTGCGCCGCGCGCATTCCGGGGTGAAAATCCAGAAGCCACGATGGATCTATTCGGCACTGTTGCTGTGACCAACCGCGGGGTCTATATCCCCGAGTTTCTGTTCTCGCGCAGCCTGGGCGACATCCACCTGTTCGGGACATCAAGCCTGCGTTTTGACGTCTCGCTGGACCTGATCGCTTTCCTGATCGTGCTTGGCGGCAGCATCTTTGCCATGCGCAAAGTGTCGGCCTGGGCCAATGCCACGCAGGAAAAGACCGGTGACCGTCCGACCATCTGGTACATCCAACTGGGCCTGCTGTTCGTGCCATCGGCCATCCTGCTGGGCGCGCTGGGCTTCCATCTGGGCTATCCCGAGCTGAAGGGCTTTAACTTCACCGGCGGCACCCACCTACGGAACTCGCTGATCGCCCTGTGGCTGGCCCTGTCGCTGTACACTGCGGCTTTCATCGCCGAGATCGTTCGTGCCGGTATTCTGGCCATCTCGAAGGGTCAGACCGAGGCTGCATCCGCACTGGGTCTGCGCCCGGGCCGGACCATGCGTCTGGTGATCCTGCCGCAGGCGTTGCGAGTGATCATCCCGCCGATGATCTCGAACTATCTGAACCTGACCAAGAACTCGTCGCTGGCGATCGCGGTCGGATATATGGACATCACGGGGACGCTGGGCGGTATCACCATGAACCAGACCGGCCGCGAGCTGGAATGCGTTCTGCTGCTGATGCTGGTCTACCTGACCATCTCGCTGAGCATTTCGGCGGTGATGAACTGGTACAACAACCGTGTCAAACTGGTGGAGCGGTAATATGAGTGATGTTTCATTTGTCCGCACGGAAATGTTGCCGGAACAGGCACCACCCGCATCCGAGGTCGGTGTGCTGGGATGGATCAGGCATAACCTGTTCTCAAGCTGGCTGAACGCAATCCTGACGCTCATCTCGCTGTATTTCATCTACTATGTGCTCTCCAACATTCTGTCCTGGACGTTCGAATCCGTTTGGAACGCCAATTCCCTGTCGGAATGTCGTGAGATCATGATGGCGACCTGGGGCGATACTCATGGTCATGCCTGCTGGGGTGTTATCAAGGACCGTTGGCTGCAATTGCTGTACGGTTTTTATCCACCTTATCCGGCGCATCCGGACGCAACGTGGTCAAATCCGCCTGAATCGGGCGGCTGGCCGGCCTATTTCCGGCCGAACCTGACCTTCATCCTATTGTTGGTTGCGATTGCGCCGGTGTTGTTCACCAAAGTGCCGCGCAAGCTGTTGATCGTGACGGCGGCTTATCCGTTCCTGCTGCCTTGGCTGATGTGGGGCGGGTCGATCTGGGGACCGCTGATGGTCGCTGCCGGGTTCGCAATCGGTTATTTCGCCTACAAGGTTGTGCTTCCAATGGCAGGGTCCCTGACGGCGTTAATCCTTGCAGTCGCGCTGCCCATTCTGTGGTGGTTTTTTGCTGCTGCCGCAGTTGCTGACGCGGTCGACTCTGTCATTCCAATTGGTATAGCGACTGTCGAAAGCCGTGACTTTGGCGGTTTCATGCTGGCGATCCTGCTGGGTGTTGTGGCCATTGGCGTCTCGCTTCCCATCGGCATCGTGCTGGCGCTCGGTCGTCAGTCTGATCTGATGATCGTCAAATACCTCTGCGTTGGCTTTATCGAGTTCATTCGGGGCGTGCCGCTGATCACCCTGCTGTTCGTGGCCTCGCTGCTGCTGAACCTGTTCCTGCCGCCGGGGACCAACTTTGACATCATCCTGAGGGTGATGATCATGATGACCCTGTTCTCGGCCGCTTATATGGCCGAGGTGATCCGGGGTGGTCTGGCGGCGCTGCCGCGGGGTCAGTACGAAGGGGCTGACAGTCTTGGACTGAACTACTGGCAGGCGCAGCGGCTGATCATCATGCCGCAGGCGCTGAAAATCTCGATCCCGGGCATTGTGAGCACGTTCATCGGTATCTTCAAGGATACGACACTGGTTTCGATCATCGGTCTGTTCGACGTGATCGGTCTGACCAACGGCATCCGCGCCGATACCGCCTGGAACGGCGTCTACTGGGAACTGTTTGCCTTTATCGGCGTTCTGTTCTTCGTCGTCTGCTTCTCCATGTCCCGTTATTCCATGTATCTGGAGCGCAAGCTTCAGACTGGCCATCGTTAAGGAGTTCAACACATGTCTGAACTTGCAATTGATCGTGAAATCGATCGCTCGAAAATGCAGGTGAGCGACGAGGTCGCCATCGAAATCACCAACATGAACAAATGGTATGGGGCCTTCCACGTGCTGCGCGACATCAATCTGACCGTCAATCAGGGCGAGCGGATCGTGATCGCGGGGCCTTCGGGGTCGGGCAAATCCACCTTGATCCGCTGCCTGAACGCACTGGAGGAACACCAGCAGGGCAAGATCGTTGTGGATGGAACCGTTCTGTCGAATGACCTCAAGAACATCGACAAGATCCGGTCCGAGGTTGGCATGGTGTTCCAGCACTTCAACCTGTTCCCGCACCTGACCATTCTGGAAAACTGCACGCTGGCCCCGATCTGGGTGCGCAAGACGCCCAAGAAAGAGGCTGAAGAGCGCGCGATGCATTTCCTGGAAAAGGTCAAGATTCCGGAACAGGCCGACAAGTATCCCGGCCAGCTGTCCGGTGGACAGCAGCAGCGTGTGGCGATTGCCCGCTCGTTGTGCATGATGCCTCGGATCATGTTGTTCGATGAACCGACATCGGCGCTGGACCCCGAGATGATCAAAGAGGTGCTCGACACCATGATCGAGCTGGCCGAAGAAGGCATGACCATGCTGTGTGTGACCCACGAGATGGGCTTTGCCCGTCAGGTCGCCAACCGCGTGATCTTTATGGATGCCGGCCAGATCGTGGAACAGAACGAACCGGAAGAGTTCTTCAACAACCCCAAAAGCGAGCGGACCAAGCTGTTCCTCAGCCAGATTCTGGGGCACTGAACCTGCAATTAAATCCGGAAAAAGGCGGGGTCTGGCCCCGCCTTTTTCAGTTCAAAAGTTCGCGTGGGATTGCGAAGCCCAGGACCTTGCCGCTGTGCCGCTGCAAGCCTCTCCAGGTGTTGATGTCAAATCGAATAACCGTCGTCGCGCAGGTGGGATAGTCGTAGAACCGCACATGGTCCGGTGGGTATTTCACAATCTGATCCGCAAAGGCGGCAATACCGGGATTATGACCCAGCAACAGTACGGTGCGTCCGGTCGCCTGTTGCAATACCTTCATCATTTCAGCGGGATCGGCCAGATACAGGTCGCGGGTGAAGGTTGTCCTGGCAGTAGTCAGCCCCATCCTGTCCCAGGTTTCGCGGGTCCGGGTGGCCGAAGAACTCAGAACTTCATCTGGAAGCCATGCGTTCCGTGACAGCCATTTTCCGATGGCCGGGGCTGACTTGCGCCCGCGCTTGTTCAGCGGGCGATCATGGTCGTTGCTCAGCGGATTGTCCCAACTGGACTTCGCGTGGCGGGTCAGGATCAGGGTGCGGGTCATGATGGGTGAAAGGCCTTCATATGATGCGCAGATTGTTCTGCCAGTCGCCCGGCACCCGCACTTAGCGGGCAGGCAAGTCGCGCGAGACAACCGCCAGCCATGCAGGTCCGGCCTTCCGGCGTGGTCAGATGTGCATGGCAGGTGTCGACGTCGTAAAAGCTGTGGGTCGACAAAGCGCCAACCGGGCAGGCCGACGTGCAGGGGGCATGGCAGGTGGCGCAGGGGCTTGGTCCTTCGGCGGCAGGTATCGGGAACTCATCGGCAAAATGCAGCGCACCGCGGAACGAGATCATCATGCCAACAGTGTCATGCACCAATGCGCCAACCGGACTTTGAAACGTGCGCCCGGACTTCAGCGCCCAGTCGATGAAGGGTGTGTAGGGCGGCCCGCCGAACGGATAGTATGGCGTGGCACCCAGTGCGCCAGCCATCGCGCCGACAACCCGCAAGGACCATCTGTCGACTGGGTCCGCCTGCCCATCCACCCATTCGGGCGACGCCTTCAAAACCGGCCAGAATGTCTGCGCTGCACCCAGCAGGATCAGGGTGCCGCCATCCAGCTGCTTGGCGCCGCTATGCCGGGGGTGCTGCGCACCCATCACGACCAGGCCCGACCGATCAGCGGCTGCTCTCACGTCGGAGTATGTCACTTGCGCCGAAACGGCAGTGTCAAGCTCCATCCCAGCCGGGTTGGTTGTTCGTCCCGCCATTGCAGTCCCACCTTCATCCTGTCATGCCCGTCACCTGGCTGCGCCACATAGGTGCCCATCAATCGATCCCAGACCGACAGCGCAAAGCCGTAATTGCTGTCATGTTCTTCCCTGTGCACCGAATGGTGAACCCGGTGCATGTCAGGCGTCACAAGAACCCTACGCAACACCGCGTCCACGGCAAGGGGGAGTTTGATGTTGGAGTGATTGAACAGCGCGGTTCCGTTCAACAGAACCTCGAACAGAACAACGGCAAGTGCACTGGGACCCAATGCATAAACCAGCGCTATTTTCAGTATCATGGACAGTGCGATTTCGATGGGATGAAATCGCACGGCGGTTGTTACATCCATGTCCCTGTCCGCGTGATGCACCCTGTGCAGCCGCCAGAGGATCGGCACCTTGTGCGTCACCAGATGCTGCAGCCAGATTGCATAGTCCAGAATCAGCACGCTCAGAAGAATTTCCAGCCATCCGGGCCAGGCGGTCCTGTTGAAAAGCCCAATCCCGTGATGACTGGCGTCCACCGCCGCCCCAACGGCCAGCAACGGGACCCAGATTGCCATAACCCTCAGTGTCAGGGTGTTGAGAAGCGTTATGGCAAGATTGGTTTGCCAGCGCCGTCGTTTCGAGCAATCTAGCGAACGTCTGGGTGCAAATGTTTCGGCAATTGCGAAAACCGCAAAAAGCCCAAGGAAAATTCCCAGCCGAATAATGGATTCGTGCTCCATATATTCACATTCAGGCATATTAAAGCCCGAGACAAGACCGGGAAATTCACATAGGCGTCAGTCCGGCCGGATCAGAGAGCCCGCACCGTGTTCGGTGAACAATTCCAGCAATACGGCATTTGGGGCACGGCCATCCAGGATGACAACCGCCCGAACGCCACTGTGCAGCGCGTCCAGAGCGGTTTCCGTTTTTGGGATCATGCCGCCGGCAATCGTGCCTTCGCGGGTCATCTCGCGGATCTGTCCGGCTTTGAGTTCGGTTACCACCTCTCCGGCTGCATTCTTGACGCCGGATACATCGGTCAGCAGCAACAGTCGATCCGCCTTCAGGGCCGACGCGATGGCTCCGGCAGCGGTATCGCCGTTCACGTTGAAGGTTTCACCGTCTTTGCCTGCTCCGAGCGGCGCAATCACGGGGATTACATCATGCGAGAAAAGATCATGCAGCAGTTTGGGATTCATCTCGGATGGTGTGCCGACGAAGCCCAACGAGGAATCCGTCTGCTCGCAAACCATCAGATTGGCGTCCTTGCCGGACAGCCCGACCGCCGTTCCGCCCTGACGGTTGATGGCCTGCACGATCCGTTTGTTGACAAGGCCAGACAGCACCATCTCGACGACTTCGACCGTGGCCTTATCGGTGACCCGCTTGCCATTCACGAAATCCGACTGGATGTCCAACTGATCAAGCATCGCGTTGATCATGGGTCCGCCACCATGCACGATGACCGGGTTTACCCCGACCTGCCGCATTAGCACGACATCGCGGGCAAAGCTTTCCATCGCCTCGTCGCTGCCCATGGCGTGACCGCCCAGTTTGATCACGACGATCGCGCCGTCATACCGCTGCAGGTAGGGCAGTGCGCTATTCAGAGTGGCGGCGGTGGCAATCCAGTCCCGGTTCATGTCTCGTGTCTTCATGGCTTAGGTCCTTCTGGCGAACCGTGTTAGGGCCTTTGGACGGTGCTGCCAAGGGCGAAGCTACTCAAGATGTGCAATGATCGAGCGCAGGGTCGGTATTCCGTCCCCTTTCTCGGAGGAGGTCAGCACAATCTCGGGGTAGGCGGCAGGGTGTTTAGACAGCGCGGTGCGGACCTGATCCAGCACCTTCTCACGCTCCTTGGCCTTGACCTTGTCGGCCTTGGTCATGACGCATTGAAAGGTCACGGCGCTGGTATCCAGCAGCTTCATGATCTCGTCGTCCACAGGTTTTACTCCATGGCGCGAGTCGATCAATACAAAAGCGCGGCGCAGGGTTTGACGTCCGCTGAGGTACTGTTTCAGCAGTCGCTGCCATTTCTCGACTACTTTGACCGGCGCGTTGGCATAACCGTAACCGGGCAGGTCAACCAGATAGAGGTCGGGCCCTTGCGTGAAAAAGTTGATCTCCTGCGTGCGGCCGGGCGTGTTCGATGCGCGCGCCAATCCCTTGGTCCCGGTCAGAGCGTTGATCAGGCTGGATTTCCCCACGTTCGAGCGGCCCGCAAAACACACCTCAAGCCGGTCGGGGGCGGGCAGGCCGTCCATGGCAACCACGCCTTTGACGAATTCGGACGGGCCAGCAAACAGCTTGCGCCCGGTTTCCTGCGCAATCGCATCCGGCGCGTCCGCCATTGGAAAAGGAAGCGTGCTCATACCGGTTCTACCTTGTCGCCGACACGGATATCTCCGCCCTGGATAACTTCGGCGTAGACGCCAAAATCCTGATGATCCCAAGCGTTCAGGGCGCCCAGCGTGTCTGCATCCCGCGTGCCGGTTTCCGGGTTGGCGGTCGTGGCCAGACAGCGCGTGATACGTTCCCGAACGCGCAGAACGGCCTGACCGATGCGAATGTCGCGGTTCAGCCAGTCAAACTCTTCCCACAGGGGCAGCCCGTCGAACCAGATGTTGCCGCGCCAGCGGACAAGGGATAGATCCTGCCCCAGCTTCTGCTCGACCGCCCGGTGCGAGGCCATATTGCACAGGCTGATCGAGGGGAAGTCACTGTCGGTCATTCCCCGTCCCGGAACCCGGATAATCCGTGCCGACGCAGCCCTGTCGACGGGCATCAGCGGTTTGACCCAGTCCAGAAAATCATCCTGCTGCGTGTCGGGATCGAAGCTGATCTCGGGGCGCCGCGGGTGGTTGAGCGTCACGGTGCCGCCGTTCATCCGGGCCGATATGGCCGCCAGTTGCGGGGCTTTGGAGCAGCGGCTGAAATTGGCACAGGGCGCCCATTCCGAACCATCGGCTTTTGACGCCTCGTGTGCGACGGCCCAAACGCGATCCCCGGGCATTGTCTGCCCGGGGGTCACGGTTACATCACTCAGGCTTTCCCGCCCGTGACTTTTGATTGGATGCCGCCAGAGGCTGGTGACAGACCCGCTCATTTGTCATCCGTCTTCGGGGTCCGCTTGAACCCGGACTTGATGTTGCCGAACACGTCCGGCGTGTAGCCCTGGCTGCGCATGATCAGGTACTGCTGCGTGAACGTGATCGTGTTGTTCGCAATCCAGTAAACCACCAGGCCGCTGGCAAACCCGCCCAGCATGAACATGAAGACCCACGGCATCCAGGCAAAGATCATCGCCTGTGTCGCATCCGTTGGTGCCGGGTTCAGTTTCTGCTGCAGCCACATCGAGATACCCAGCAGCAGTGGCAAGATACCGATGAAGATCAGCGCCATCAGCGTATCAGGCTGCGGTCCGGCCCAGGGCAGCCAGCCAAAGAAGTTGAAGATCGAGGTCGGGTCCGGCGCGCTGAGGTCCTGGAACGGGCCAAACCAGGGGGCCTGACGCAGTTCAATGGTGACAAAGATCACTTTATACAGCGAAAAGAAGATCGGGATCTGCATCAGGATCGGCAAACAGCCAGCGGCCGGGTTCACCTTTTCCTTTTTGTACAGCTCCATCATGCCCTGCTGCATCTTCTGACGATCGTCGCCGGCAGCCTCTTTCAGGGCCTCCATCTGCGGCTGAAGTTCCTTCATCTTGGCCATCGAGACGTAGGACTTGAACGCCAGCGGGAACAGGATCGCTTTGATGATCAGCGTCAGGCCGATGATCGACCAGCCCATATTGCCGATCAAAACGTTGATGTTGTGCAGCAGCCAGAAAATCGGCTTGGTCAGGAAGTAAAACCAGCCCCAATCGATGCTGTCCACGAACTTCTGCACACCTTCCGCCTGATATTCGCGGATGGTTTCCCATTCCTTGGCGCCTGCAAACAGGCGGGTGGTGACTTCCTCGGTCGCGCCGGGCGCAACGGACAGGGTCGGCAGTACGGTTTCAGTTTGATAAATCTTGCGGCGCGCGTCGTATTTTGCCGCCGCCTTGAAGGCCGAACCTTCAGCCGGGATCAGGGTGGTCATCCAGTAGTGATCGGTAAAGCCGACCCAGCCACCTTCCTTGATCTGAAAGACTTCGGCTTGCGCGCGTTCATTCGGATCAATGTCGAAGTCGCGGACATCGCCATAATCGATCTCGTCCAGAACGCCGTCCGCCATGACCATGACGCCTTCGTGCAGGATAAAGAAGTTCTTCAGGCCCGGCAGGTCGCCATCCTCACCCATACCGTGGCGTGCCAGAATGCCATAGGGGGCCATGCCCACTTCGGACTGCGTGGTGTTCTCGACCGATTGCGTGACCGAGAACATGTAGTCTTCATCAACCGACACGGTGCGGCGGAAGATCAGGCCCTTACCGTTGTCCCAGACCAGTGTGACCGGGCTGTCGACGGTAAGCGTGTCGCCTTGTTCAGTCGACCAGAGCGTGTTCGGCCCGGGGACATCCGCGCCGGCAACGCCCGCCCCAGGCGCCCAGCCATACAAGGCGTAATAGGCAGAATCGGACCCGACGGGCGAAAGCAGCTCGACGATCGGGGCGCCTGCTTCGATCGAGACCTTGTAGTCTTTCAGAAACAGCTCATCGATGCGTCCGCCGGCCAGAGACATGCTGCCAGACAGGCGGGGCGTGTCGATCTGAATGCGCGGGGCCTCGGCATCGGCTTGTGCCTCTTCTGTGGCAGCAGACGTATCGCCGACGGCTGTGTCACCCGCTGCGCTCGGAGTCTGAAGCTCACTGCCCTCGGAGGCGCTGACTTCCACCTGATCCGGTGTCGGCGCCTGTTCCGGGGGTGGGAAAAGGACGAACCAGACGAGGATCACCAGAAAGCTGAGCGCGGTTGCGAGGATGAGATTCTTGTTCTGATCGTCCATCTGGGACAGCCACCTTGAGCTGGGAAACACACCGGAGGTGTTCAACAGAGTGCAGCCCCAAAGGTCAAGTGGAATCGCCCGTCAATTTGCCACCGGAAGGGATTGCGCCTTGCAAAATCCCGGATTTCATCCGGTTTGCCGTCCAATCCCGGGAACCTTGTTCACTTTTGCGCGGTGCGAAGCGATCCAGTCGAGCGTCTGCTCGAATGGCATCGGTTTGCCAATTCCGAACCCCTGCACATGATTGCAGCCAAGCTGCGCCATCAGGGCATGCTCACCCGGGGTTTCCACGCCTTCGGCCAGTGTTTCCAGGTTCAGCCGTTCCGCCATCGTCAGGATGGCACTGGCCAATTGTTGCTGACCGGGATCCCGATCGGATTTTGTCACAAAGGACCGGTCGATCTTGATCCGCGAAACATCAAAGCGCTTGATGGACGCGATCGAGGCATGACCGGTGCCGAAATCATCCAGATCGATACAGCACCCCAGCGCGGCCATTCCGGTCACATTGCGGGTGATGACGTCATCGGGCCGTTTGGCAAACACCGTTTCCAGAACTTCGACCGCAAGCCTGTCCGGAGTCAGATCAAACTGGTCCAGTTCCTATTTCAGGCGATCCATGAGCCCCGGGTCGCGGAGTTCATCGGACGAGAAATTGATACCGATCCGCGGAATCACAACGCCGGCCCGGTCCCAGGCCTGCATGGCAGTGAACGCATGGTGGCGCATCGTATGGCCCAGCCGTTCCAGCAGTTCCGCCTGTTGGGCGAAGGGTAGAAACACCTGCGGGCCCAACACACCTTTTTGCGGATGCTCCCACCGGGCCAGTGCCTCAAAACCTGTGACGCGCCCTGTGTCCGTCGAGATTTGAGGCTGAAACCAGGGGCGAATTTCATCATTGTCCAACGCTGCCTCGAAATCCTTGCGCAGGTTTGTGCGGATCCGGGACCGACGGCGCGTTTCGGCGGAATAGGCCCGAATGGTCGAAGGGCCGTTTCTTTGTGCTTCGGCAAGTGCGGCGTTCGCCGCCTCGATCCCGTCGGTTGAGTCGCCGTCGAAGTCATGAGGCATCAGGCAAAACCCGATCGAGCACGAGACGTAAAGCCCGGCACCATTCAGCATGATCGGTTCTTCGATTGCAGTCTGGATACGGCCGGACATCTGAATGCAGGATTCCAGGTCAAGATGCGGAGATGCCCCAAGACCCAAAGCGATTTTGTCTCTGCCGTCTCGGGTCACGATGTCCTGGGCCCGGATCGTGGACAAGGTCCGGCTGCAGGCCAGTTCGGCGATATGGGCGGCCGCCGCCTGCCCGTGCAGGTCTAGCAGCGACCCATAGTCATCCAGTGAAATCACGAAACAGGCCGAGCTTTCCATATTTTTCCTCGCCCCATCCAGAAGGAGCCCCAACCTGGTACGAAACACCTGATCCGGCATCATCCCGCCAGAATTGTCGCGAAATGAATTCCCAATCGCAGGCCAGATATTTGCGGCGCTTGCTCCGGCAAGGATCAGGGGCAAGCCCAATGCGACGATCAACAGCACTTGCTCTCCGCCGATCCAGAAGGCTGCAAGGCTGAGTGCCGGTATGAAGGCCAGTGCGGAAGGGCCGCTCAGGCCAGCGACAATCGTGTTGAGAACTCGTTTAAAGATCAATCGGTTCCGCATTGGTTCTGACGGCCTTCAGCTTGGACTCAGCGCGCAAGCCCAACCGTAGGAAACCAAACTGAGTCAGTCGTTAACGCAGACGCGGAATTTCGTCCGATTTTTCGTTTTTTTGACCCGGATCAAGCGAAAGATTCGCGAAATCGAACAATTTCGGGTCCAGCAGATGCGAGGGCCGCGCGTTTGTCAGGGCCCGGAACATCACCTGACGCCGGCCGGGGCTGTTCTTTTCCCACTGATCGAGAATCTGTTTCACCTGTTGGCGCTGCAAGCCGTCCTGACTGCCGCAGAGGTCACAGGGGATGATGGGATAGTTCATGGCGGTTGCGAATTTCGCGCAATCGGCCTCGGCCACATGGGCGAGGGGGCGGAAAACGAACAGGTCGCCCTCTTCATTCACAAGTTTAGGCGGCATGGTGGCCAGACGCCCGCCGTGGAAGAGGTTCATGAAGAAGGTTTCGAGGATGTCGTCACGGTGATGACCCAGTACCACGGCAGAGCAGCCCTCTTCCCGGGCGATGCGATACAGGTTGCCGCGGCGCAGGCGTGAACACAGCGCACAATAGGTGCGGCCCTGCGGAACCTTGTCCATCACGACGGAATAGGTGTCCTGATATTCGATGCGGTGCGGAACACCCATTCGTTCGAGAAACTCGGGTAGAACAGTGGCGGGAAAACCCGGCTGACCCTGATCCAGATTGCAGGCCAGAAGGTCGACCGGCAACAGTCCGCGCCATTTCAACTCGTGGAGAACCGCAAGAAGGGTATAGCTGTCCTTGCCGCCTGACAGGCAAATCAGCCAGCGGGGCGGTTTGCCATCCTTGTCATGGGCGGACGGGTCCACCATCCCGTAGTGCTCAATGGCCTCACGGGTCTGGCGCACGATGCGCTTGCGCAGCTTTTTGAACTCGGTGGTCGAGGGCGCACCAGCAAAAAGCGGGTGGATATCGTCAGCTTCGTCAAACATGGGCTGCCCCTACAGCAGTTGCGGCAACCGGGCAAGTGGGCGGGTCAGCCCAGACGCGCCAGCAGGGCGTCGGTGTCCAGTCCTGTGACCGATCCCGGGATGCGACCGCTTTCACCTGACAGACGCGTGGCAATGAAGCCGTCGGCAACCGCGCCGGGGGCATGTCGCACCAACTGCGCCGCCGCCAACAAAAGTGCTGTACGCTCGGCGAACCACCGAGCCTCTGCTTCGGGTGGCAGGTCGGGCCAACGGTCGCGATGCGCCTTCAACGCTGCGTCATAGCCCCGGTCTGCACCTCGTGCGGCGTCCAACTCGGCCTGCATTACCTCGGCAGCCAGCGGTTCTCGGATCAGGGTGCGCAGAATGTCGAGGCAGATCACGTTGCCTGACCCCTCCCAAATGCCGTTTAGCGGGGCTTCCCGATAGAGCAGGGGCAGAGGGGTATCCTCGACATAGCCCATGCCGCCCAGCACCTCCATCGCCTCGACCACGACAACCGGACAGCGCTTGTTGTTCAGGAATTTGGCCAGTGCGACGCTGATGCGGGCAAAGGCCGTGTCTTCGGGCGACTGGCCGTCGAACGCCTGCGCGACCCGCATCCCCAACGTCAGAGCGCTCTCCCAATCAAGTGCCAGGTCGGCCAGCACGGCGCGCATCAGGGGCTGGTCGATCAGACGGCGCTGAAACGCGGTTCGGTGGCTGACCCAATGATGTGCCTCGGACAGGGCGGCACGCATCAGTCCGGCCGGAGCCATGGCAGTGTCCAGACGGGTGTGGTGCACCATTTCGATAATGGTCTGAACGCCAGCGCCTTCGTCGCCCAGCTGATAGGCCAGCGCGTCGTGGTATTCGATTTCGGCAGAGGCGTTGGATCTGTTGCCCAGCTTGTCCTTCAGACGCATCAGATGGATCGCGTTGCGCTCGCCCTCCAGCCAGCGGGGAACAAGGAAACAGGTCAGCCCACCCGGCGTCTGCGCCAGCGTCAGGAAGCCGTCCGACATCGGGGCCGAGCAGAACCATTTGTGACCGCGCAGACGCCAGTGATTGCCGTCGCGGGTGGCAATGGTGGTATTGGCGCGTACGTCCGAGCCACCCTGTTTCTCAGTCATCGCCATACCCAACGTGGCGCTGGCTTTTGGGTCGATCGGACGCGTCGACGGATCATAGCTGTGCGCCATGAGTTTTGGGCGCCAGACCGAGGCGATCTGCTGATTGACCTCAAGCGCCGGGATTGCCGCGTAGGTCATGGTCATCGGGCAACAATGCCCCGGCTCGACCTGTCCCGCCAAGTAGACCATGGCTGCGTGGGTGGCGTGCCCACCAGGCTGACCGTCCCAGGCCATTGCGGCGTAACCGGCTGACTGGCTGATCTGCATCATCTGGTGGTAAGCGGGGTGAAACCGCACCTCGTCCAGACGCCGCCCGCCCTGATCGAATACCCGGAGTTCGGGCGGCTGTCGGTTGGCTTCGCGCCCCAGCTCTCGTGTCTCGGCGCGTCCAAGTGTTTCGCCCAAAGCCGCCAAAGGCGCTACGCGCGCGCCGGACACGTTCACCGTGTCTCGAAGCACCGGGTCGCAGGCCCACAGGTCAATGTCACCACGAACTTGCGGTTGGTTGTGAACGGTGTGCGTGGGCAGAGTGCGGCGTGCGTCTGGTGGCATCAGAACCTCGGGTTGGACTGATCCGAATGTTGAGCGCAGGTTCAACCGGGTCAAGTCTGACCGGGGGTCATTAAGTTCTGCTCTGCTCGTCAGGGCGTTCCGGCACGGGATCGTAGCCGTCACCGCCCCAAGGGTGGCATCGACCGATCCGTCGGGCGGCCAGCCACGCGCCCTTGATCGCACCGTGTTTTTCCAATGCTTCCAGCGCATAGGCCGAACACGTGGGCTGATAGCGGCAGTTGAACCCGACCCAGGGGCTGAAAACCAGCCGATAAGCCCTGACAGGCAGGGCAAGGATATGAGAGAACAGGGTCATTTCCGCGCACCGTGGATTTTGCGCAGCGCATAGCGTAGGTCATCCAAAAGGGCGTCAAACGGGCGCGCGGCGGTCACTTCGGCGCGACCGACCAGTACATAGTCCCACCCATCAAGCCCACTGACGGGCAGCACAGCGCGGGCGGCCTCGCGCAAACGCCGCTTGGCGCGATTGCGGGCAACGGCATTGCCGACCTTCTTTGAACAGGTAAACCCGACGCGAATTCCGGTCGCCTCGTCAGGTGCGCGTTTGCGGGCCTGTACCATCATCGAGGATGTGCCCTGTCTGCGCGCACGGGCGGCATTCAGAAAATCGGATCGTTTCGTGAGAACGGTCAGAGTTTCAGGCGCGCAAACGGACGCCGCCGGGGGCGTTTCCCCGGGCTGGTTCTTACCATCCACGAGGGGCCTCCGGCGGCGTCATGTTCATAACCTGACAGGTCGAGCGGTTTACGCGCTCAGCGACTTGCGGCCACGTGCGCGGCGCGCGTTCAGGATCTTGCGGCCGGCCTTGGTGGCCATGCGCGCGCGGAAACCGTGGCGGCGTTTGCGAACCAGGTTCGAAGGCTGATAGGTGCGTTTCATCGCTCCGTCTCCAATCTATGCGGTCGGGTGCGGCGCGGATTCGCCTGCCCGTGGTGTTCGAAGCCCGTCCTCTACTGGGTAGCGGGGGGTAAGTCAAACCCCAAGGTGGGGGTTTTGGCGGCTTTTGCAACAATTCTGTAACCCAGCCCGTGAAAAGGTTTCAAAAAGACGGGTCAGCGGCGCCAAACCCTCACATTCCCGGACAAAAACATCAAGGCAGCGTGAGGCCCCTGTTGCCGAGGCGCCATGCGGCGCATGTTGTTTGAAGAATGAAACACACGAAACCGGACAGCCACATGAGTGATGCAACTCAGGCCCCGCGCAGAGGGCTTGCGCGACATATGCCGTTGCTGGTGATTCTTACCGTTGCAGCGGTGGGGTTTTTCACACTGGGCGACTATCTGACGTTCGAAATTCTGCGCGACAACCGCGAGGCGCTTTTGGCGTGGCGTGATGCCAATTACTGGGCAATGGCCGGTGCTTTCGTGACGATTTACATCGTCATCGTGGCATTTTCTTTGCCGGGTGCGGCGGTGGCCTCGATGACGGGCGGGTTCCTGTTCGGACTGATCGCCGGAACCGTCTTCAACGTATTTGCGGCCACGGTCGGTGCATCGGTGATCTTTTGGGCCGCGCGCTGGGGGTTGGGCGAAGCCCTGACGGCCCGCCTCGAATCTTCGGAGGGCAGCATCAAAAAGCTCAAGGACAGTTTGCGCGAGAATGAAATTCCGGTTCTGTTTCTGCTGCGCCTTGTACCCGTCGTGCCGTTTTTCGTGGCCAACCTTGTGCCCGCTCTGGTCGGCGTGAAGTTCCGCAATTTTCTGATCACCACGGCGCTGGGCATTATCCCGGGAGGGATTGTGTACACGTGGATCGGCGTGGGGCTGGGCGGTGTGTTCGACCGGGGCGAGACGCCTGACGTTTCGCTGCTGTGGGAACCCTTTGTCATAGGTCCCATCATCGGCTTGTGTGTGCTGGCCGCTTTGCCGATTGTCATCAAATCCGTTCGAGGCCGAAAGGACGCCTGATACATGCAAGATCTGAAAGCCGATATCCTGGTGATCGGAGCCGGGTCAGGGGGGTTGTCCGTAGCCGCAGGGGCCAGCCAGATGGGGGCAAACGTCATCCTGCTGGAAGGCCACAAGATGGGCGGAGATTGCCTGAACTTCGGATGTGTTCCGTCCAAAGCCCTGATCGCCAGCGCAAACGCAGCCCATGCGCAGGCCCATGCCTCGGCGCTGGGCGTGGCGGACGTGGTTCCGCAGGTGGATTATGCTGCCGCCAAGGACCACGTGCGGGGCGTTATCGCCCAGATCGAACCGATGGACAGCCAGGAGCGGTTCGAGGGTTTTGGCGTCAAAGTCATCCGAGAATATGGCAGTTTTGTTTCTCCGACCCAGGTGCAGGCGGGTGGTCACCTGATCACTGCGCGGCGTGTGGTGATCGCAACGGGTTCTTCCCCTTTGGTGCCGCCGATCCCCGGGTTGGATCAGGTGCCGTATTTCACCAACGAGACCATCTTTGACCTGCGCGACAAGCCCGATCACCTTTTGATCATCGGCGGCGGGCCCATCGGCATGGAAATGGCGCAGGCCCATATTCGGCTGGGATGCAAAGTCACTGTGATCGAAGGGATGACAGCACTGGGCAAGGATGACCCCGAAGCGGCCGAGGTTGTTTTGGAGACTTTGCGCGCGGAAGGCGTGGTGATTCACGAAATGGCATTGGTCGCGCAGATCAGGGGCAACGCTGGCACGATTGAGGTAGTGACCGAGAATGGTGACGTCTTCTCGGGCTCGCATCTGTTGCTGGCGGCGGGACGCAAGGCAAACACAGACCGCCTGAACCTTGAAGCCGCCGGGATCGAACTGTCCCCTACCGGGGTCAAGGTTAACGAGGCGTTGCGGACCACCAATCGCAAGGTCTATGCCATCGGTGACGTCGCTGGTGGGCTGCAATTCACCCATGTGGCCGGATATCACGCCGGGATTGTCATCCGTTCGGCACTGTTCGGCCTGCCGTCCAAGGCGAAGACGGCGCATATCCCGTGGGCCACCTATACTGATCCGGAACTGGCGCAGGTGGGCCTGACCGAAGCGCAGGCGCATGCACACCATGGCGACAAGGTCGAGGTCGCCCGTTTTGACTATCATCACGTTGACAGGGCGATTTCCCAGCGGAAAACGAAAGGCTTCATTAAGGTCATGGTCGTAAAAGGCCGGCCCGTGGGTGTTACAATCGTGGGTCATCAGGCGGGCGAACTGATCAACTTGTGGTCGCTGGCCCTGGCCAATAATCTGAAGATGGGTCAGGTCGCCGCGATGGTGTCCCCCTATCCGACGATCGGAGAGCTTAACAAACGCGCGGCGGGCGCTTATTTCTCGCCAAGGCTGTTTGAGAATCAGGCAGTTAAACGAGTGGTCAGGTTCGTCCAGCGCTGGATCCCCTGACCGGGAAAGGAGCGCATATTGAACTCGCTGTCGGGCCGATTTCTGATCCTGACGACGGTCTTCGTGATGTTGGCCGAGGTGCTGATCTTTGTGCCATCGATTGCGCGGTTCCGCGAAGATTTCCTGCTGAACCGGCTTGAACGGGCCCAGATCGCCTCGCTGGCGTTGCTGGCTGATGACATGCTGGCCGAAGATCTGGAGGCCGAGCTTCTGGCCAATGCGGGCGTCTACAATGTGGTGTTGCGGCGTGACGAGGTGCGTCAGCTGATGCTGTCCTCACCGATCCCCGAGCCGATCACCAAGACCTACGATCTGCGCGACGCGAGCCCTTGGGTTCTGATCCGGGGCGCGATGGCCCGGCTGTTCACTCCGGAAAACGAAGTCATCCGAGTGATAGGCGAGCCGGTCAAGGGTGCCGGGCTGCTGATCGAAGTGACGATCGACAGCGCGCCGCTGCGCATGGCGATGACGGACTACGGCCTGCGAATTCTG
Organism: Ruegeria sp. N11; assembly: GCF_056531525.1. Classification (NCBI taxonomy): domain Bacteria; kingdom Pseudomonadati; phylum Pseudomonadota; class Alphaproteobacteria; order Rhodobacterales; family Roseobacteraceae; genus Ruegeria; species Ruegeria sp. N11. The sequence goes on along the minus strand of NZ_JBQFLX010000028.1, from coordinate 18,058 downwards.
GGGCTGTCCTTCGTGATTTCCATCATCACCGCCTTTTTCCTGTTTCTTGCGGTGCGTGTCGTTCTGGTGCGTCCGATCAAAAGCGTGGTCGGATACATGCAGCGTTATGCCAGCGCACCTGAGGATGCGCGCGGCATCATCTCGCCGGATTCCCGGGTGACGGAACTCAGGGAAGCCGAGGAGGCCCTGCAAATGTTGCAGAAGGAGCTGACGCAGGCCCTGAAACAGCGTGAACGCTTGGCTCAGTTGGGTGGGGCCGTGGCCAAGGTCAGTCACGATTTGCGCAATATCCTGACCTCGGCACAATTGTTCACGGACCGCATCGAATCCAGTGACGATCCGGTGGTTCGGCGTCTGGCCCCCAAGCTGGTGAATTCGATCACCCGTGCGGTGTCCTTATGTGAAAGCACGCTGGCTTTTGGCCGCGCCGAGGAACCGGCACCCACATTGACCATGGTCCGGTTGCGCGATGTCGGTGAAGATGTTGTGGCCAGTGAAAGGCTGGCGGTTGCCGATTCTTGCGTGGAAATTGTCAACAACCTGCCGCAGGACCTGATCGCCCGCGCCGACCCCGAGCAGATGTTCCGGGTCATGATGAATCTTGTTCGCAACGCGCGTCAGGCGCTTGTCGCCTCGGGCAAGCCCGGGAAGATCACGATAGAAGGCCGTGAAGACGACGATAGCTGGTGCGTTGAAGTCCGCGACAATGGTCCGGGCCTGCCCCCGAAAGCGCGGGAAAACCTGTTTACCCCGTTTCAGGGCGGCGTCCGCAAAGGAGGTTCGGGTTTGGGCCTCGCGATATCGCAGGAACTGGTGCGCGGACATGGCGGAGATCTGGTGCTGAAGCACACAGGTCCTGACGGAACCACCTTTGAAATAAGCCTGCCGCGCGGCGACCGGACTTTTTGAAAGTTTTTTTGAGAATCGACTTGCACGTCCCCGGACCTGGGTCTAAATACCGCCTCACCAACGCGGACCGATAGCTCAGCTGGATAGAGTACTTGACTACGAATCAAGGGGTCGGGGGTTCGAATCCTCCTCGGTCCGCCACTTTTCTTAAATATTTCAAGTGATTGCCCTTGGGCGTCTGAGAAATCTAGTGTTTTGTGCGTGTGAATCGCCACCGAGTCGCCACCATGGATTTGTGTATCAGGCCAAAAAAATGGAGTCTGGCCAACAAATCAGATGCAAGTTTGTCGAATCCCTCTTGGTTGTTCAGGTAGGTGATGCACCTCAGTGAGCGAAGGTCAAACGGGACATCGTTCATGGATTGCGTAATTAGAATAACCTCTTTGCCCAACGTGTGGGCAATACCAGCCTCATAAAACACGTTCGGATTCTTGTCCGACAAATCGCAAATTGCGACTGAAGAAGTGCAAATTAGCTCTGGGATGTCTTGAATGATATTGTGGTTGACCCAAAAGTCATCAGCACGTTTGCGCTGGTAACCCTCGGCCTCAACTGCTGCCTTCACGATCTGATACCGGTCTCAACGGCAGCTTTGACCCAGAGCAGACATTGGCGAAAAATGCGGCTATGACCGAGTTGCGGACGAAGCAGTCGGTGGTACTGGAGCGGTTTCAGAAGGTTTAGAACCTATCGCGCCCAAGAATTCGGTGCTCAGATGGCGAGACACCAGTGGCGGCCTTAAATGCACGGCTGAAGTTGTTGGCTGTCTCGTATCCAAGCGCAGTAGCAATATCGGCGATGGTGCCAGACTGCAATGAAAGTAACTCTTTCGCCCGGCTTACGCGAACATCGGTTACTATGCGACGGAATTGCGCGCCTTCTTCCTCGAGCTTCCTTTGAAGAGCGCGAACACCAAGCCCGAGTGCGCGAGCGGTTGCATCAACCGAGATTTCTTTGTGGTGGAGTTGCTGTCGGGCTATTGCGGCAACCCGACCAGCCATTGTTTCAGGTGGTCCGCCGACGCGTTCCCTCGCAACATCGTCAACCGTCACAAAACCGCGAACGCGATATTGCCTTCTGTTCTCGACCAAAAGCAATGAGCTTTCGAATTCCACACCCAACCTTGGTGCGTTCCAAACTATGGGACACCCATATGTGTCTTCGACTTCGACCGAGTTCGGTACTTTTGCAAAATCCAAGAGAACTGCCGTAGGCGTCCATTCCTTACCTAGGTACTCGCGAAAAATACTTAGGAAAACGCCGATCGCGGAAAAAGCTATATCGGCGTAAGCGGGGTGCTCCGGCATTCCGAATTTGTAGCAATAGCGCGAACGTCGGCCAGAGGCTTCCAGCCATGCACGATCAACTGATGAGTGCAAAGGCATAACCGATGTTGCGCGACGTAGCGCGTTACCCAACGTAGGCGCGGACAGGACATACTCTCCCCAAAGCCCGTAGTCTGCGACCGTTAGGTAAGGAGACCAAAGCAAGCCAATGTTTTGATGGCCCGCCAATCGAACCGCCTCCTCGACGAATGTCGCCAGCGAATGCTCGGAAATGTATCCCGACCGTTCTTCGATAAAGTGATGTGGAAGGTCAGCGACATCCATGGCCTTCGCTAATCTTTTTTCTCCAGCGACCTCATGGACAAACTGCGGCATCGCACCAAGCGCCTTCGCTGAAATCATCGGTGGCAGTGCCATTGAGTTCTCCGGAAATGCGCCTGTCGTGAAATGATACGCATCTGCGTTTCGGATGTGCAAGTCTCGCGAAAACCTCAAGGGAGTAGTCACGAATGAAACAGATGGGCACATTGTTCACAGACTTATCGACCAAGTGTTTAGTTGCGGCCATTTGCGTCGGCGGCGCCGCTGCTCAGGTCGAGGCGCAGGAATTTAACGACACGGGCGACATTCTCGCGCGCTCGGCGCAGGTTGAAGACATCGAATACAAAATAATGGTGCAGCGCGCGACGCAAACCGCGATTTGGGGCATGCCTGCTGCAGGCATGATCGACTTCCTGAAAGGTATTCGCCGAGATCTGGGCGGGGATTACAACGACATTGTGTATCTCAACAAACCGTTCGACTCCAAACACGGGTTTCTGACGGCCAATGATGTAACAGCTTACGCATGGGCGTCCATGACATCTGAGCCCGGGCCTTTGGTGATCGAAGTTCCGGCAGCAACAGACAAGGTCAATTACTTCGGTACGATTGTAAACGCCTGGGATGTCCCGATTGCCGATGTTGGTCCGGACGGGTTCGACGAAGGAGAAGGTGGTAAATATCTCATGCTGCCACCCGACTATGATGGCGACATGTCAATCGAGGAACTGACTGACGCGGGATACTTGCCGTTCGAGACAGACACTTACGAATACGGGTTTTCATTCCGCCCAAAGCTGACCAACGGCGCGACTGATGCGGACGCGGCTGAATACGCACAGACGATAAAAGTCTACTACCTGTCAGAAGCCGACAACCCACCACCGAACACCTATCATGAAGCCTCTGAGGTTCCCTACGACTCCCTGCCGTACTACAACGAAACCTTCTTTCAGGACCTAAACGACTACGTCCAGAACAACCCAATCCGTCCTCAAGACAAAGTCATGGTGAACTTTCTGAAGGATCTCGGGATTGAGAAGGGTAAGCCGTTCGAGCCAACCGAACTTCAGGTGAAGGCAATGGAGGAAGGTCTGTTGCTGGCTTATGCATCCATGCAGCATTATTTTGTGACGCCAGGCAAAGCGATGTTGCCGCTATGGGTGGACGAAAACGGCGACATGAAAAGCCAATGGCTTATCTGGGACTTTGCAGAGGGTCAGGCCGAGCTTGGGTTTCCTTACGAAACTGAAACCGAAGTGCTTGTCGATGCCCGTGCCGGCGGCAGCTACTTCTGGATTACCTATTTGCCGAAACAACTTGGCGGCGGGACGTTCTACCTAACTGGTCTGCGCGACAGCGAAGGCGAGATGTATGACCACAATCAGACTTACAAGCTGAACGTGCCAGCGGACACACCCGCCGAGGATTTCTGGTCAGTCATTGTCTATTCGATGGAGACCAAGAGTTTCATCCGCGACGTCGATCCTGTGGGACTTTCCGAGCGCGACACCGACACGATGCAAGCAAACGAAGATGGTTCTTACGACATCTACTTCGGGCCTGAAGCGCCAGAGGGCATGGAAAGCAACTGGATCCCAACCACCGAGCCCTACTTCCTCCTGTTCCGCCTCTACGGCCCTGAAGAGGGCTGGCTGGAAAGCGGCTGGATGCTCGGAGATCTCAAGAAGGTCGAGTAGCTGAAACTTTTCGCAATTGAATTCGGACACTGACCGGTATTGGCACAAACCAATTGGTCAGTAATTGGAGAGGCGGTGTATGCCTCGGGACACCGTCTCTCCACAACAAACACCAAAGTGCCAAGTCGCGACAAGCGCATAAAGGCAATGAAAATGGGAGTTTCAAAATGAGAAACATTAAGACTTGTATGACAGCGATTGCGATTGCACTCGCAGTCAACACGGGACCGCTTAAGGCGCAACAATTTGGCCAAGAAAGAGCACGAGCGGTCGGTGAACTGACAGATGAAGCGGTTGTGTCCGCTCTGCGCGAAGATGGTCGCGTCTCAATGAGCGGCGGTTTTTTTGAGACCGACAGTGACGCGCTAACCGGCACGTCACCCGAGGTGTTGTTCAAAGTTGCCAGCGCGATGGCGACGCTGCCTGAAATGCGACTGGCGATCGTGGGCCATACGGACTCGGTGGGTGACTTTGCATACAACATTGACCTCGCTGAGCGCCGTGCTGCGGCCGTACGCAATGCACTGATGGGCGAACCCTACAACGTCGCGGCGGAACGTCTGGTCGCCATGGGAGCAGGTCCAATCGCGCCTGTTGCCTCGAACTTGTCCGAGGAAGGACGCGCGCTGAACCGGCGCGTGGAGTTCGTTTTGCTGAACGAAGATATGATTCAACAAAACGAGGGCGCAAACGAACAAGTTGCATTGCCTCCACAATCAGACAGAGAGTTCGCCGCAATCGTACCGCAAAACGTTTTGACACCGGACAGAGTGAAAACAGAGACACTTGGCACACTTGAGTTTTTCGATGGCATGCCTTCACCAGATACGGTTGAGAAAGTCTTCGACAATCTGGACTTGATGCGCGCAACGACTGCTTTTCTTGATGGCATGAAAATCGCGTCTCTGCGTGGAATGTTTCAAGGCTATGAAGATGTAGGCGCACAACCCAATGATGTCGTCATTGCAGAAAATCTTCTGGATGCCAGATCAATCTGGCTGACGCCTAATACAACGACTATTTACGTTGGTTCCAACGTTGATATCTCCGAAGGTCCTATGGTCATAGAGGTGCCCGCTGGCATGTTGGGCCTGTTGGACGACGCAGGGTTCGACTACGTCGCAGACATTGGCGCGCTTGGTGCAGACAAAGGCGAAGGCGGGAAATACCTGTTGATGCATCACGACGATGAAACTGCAGTGCCAGAAGGATATTTTGAACTTCGTACAAGAACAAATGAACACTGGTTGCTGCTGCGTCGCTCCCCCGGGGCAGATGGTGACACAACAGGACCAGTTGCAGAGATCAAGGCAGGGCTGAACATCTATCCGCTCAGCGCAGCCGACAATCCGCCATCGGAGAACTTCATCAATATCTCCGGCGTTCAGCACAACACAGTCCATGCCAACAACGAAGACTTCTTCGAGGAGATTCATGTAGCCTTGGATAACAATCCGGTCGGCGCTTTTGATCCAGAAATTGTTGGGACATTTGCTTCCATTGGCATCAAAAAAGGCGAACCGTTCGAACCGGACGCCAGAATGAAGGGAATCTTCAAAGAAGCAGCAGCCATCGCAAACGCGACAGCGCGTGCGATCACATATGCCTCACGGGATCCGGGGGTGTACTTCTATGAAGATCGTCAATGGAACTCGCCGTTCCAACGCCAGAGCTATCTGTTCCTTGAGGATGGCGCGCGTATTCTGGATGATCGGACATACTTCTTTTACATGGCGACAGGTATCACACCTGCAATGACTGCGCCGCCGGTTGGCACCGGGTCGGTGTATGCAATGACGGCCCGCGACAAAGATGGGGAGTATCTGGATGGTTCAAAGACCTATAAGGTAACGCTTCCCGCGCCGGTCCCTGCCAAGAACTTTGCGTCATTCATGCTCTATAGTGGGCAGACTCGTTCGATCTTGGAAACAGACCAACAATCCGGAGGGATCGACTCCAACCGGCCCGGAATAAAGCCGAACGACGATGGTAGCTTCAGCATCTATTTTGGACCGGAAGCGCCGGAAGGTTGGGAAAACAACTGGGCGCAAACAGTTCCCGGTCGAAGCTTCAATGTTATGATGCGCCTTTACGGGCCGCTTGAACCATGGTTCGACAAAAGCTGGCGGCCCGGTGATTTGGAACTCGTGGAGTAGTCTTGGAAGTTTAGGCTAGACGAGCAAATGTCTTATGGCGAACATGGACGCTCCAAGAAATTGGGGCGTCTCCAAAACCGGCCGCTTTGGGCTCGAAGCGGTCATTCGCCGCGACCAGCGCGAACGACCGCTCTGCGGACTTTGCAGACATCCGCAGTACTGCTCCAAAAGGACCGCAGTCAGCCCAAAGCGGACCTTCAAAACCGAGTGTGCAATGTCCGAGAGGCGAACAAGTCCGTTCATTCGCATTTACCGCTGCAATACCCGCAACCGGCCCGGCCGGGCATTTTCGGCTAAAAGTCCATTCGAACAAACCTTAAAGCAGTTTGTTAATTGGGTTTTGTAACAAATACGCTGGTTTCTGGGTTCAGATCGTCGTTCGGATCCGTCAAAACGCCGGCTGGAAAGGAAACCGAGATAGGACGGTCCTTTGTGTCAAGGCAGAGCATGTGGTTATTGTCCCCGTCACCCAGATCGGCAAGCGCTGCGGGCGTAACCGTGCGTTGAAATCCATCTTCGGCCTCTACGATGATCCTGTACAGATCACGTTCCGCATCGCCAGGTTCCTTGCCGTTCGCCAGCGTAACGCCACCCGCCCAAGTTACCCGAATGGCCTGTACGATGTTGTCACTTGGACAAAGGCTTCCTCTGGTTCGGCGTGGTCCCAAGTTTCCGACCAAAGTCCAATCCTCAACAACCTCGGCCAAGATCAATGACGGCCCGTCTTCCAGCGGAGTCACGGCCACAGTGGCACCTCGAAAATCAAGCGTTCCATCGATGGAATGAATGTGTCCAATAACCTCGACTTCAACCGGTGGATCCTCTGAAGCGTTCCCAAAATCCCCGATCAGAAGCACAGTGCGCAATTCACCGGGATCGGTAGCAGGCAATACTGACGCGCAGTGCATTGTTCCGATCTGACCTGACTTTGTTACAACTCTGAAGTCACCTGCCTGCAAAGTTTCCAGATCTACCTCGGTTGAAAAGATGACGGGCATCCCGTCTTTGCCCCTGGAACTTCTGCAAATGAGATTTGCTACACGCGGCAACGCCTCGAGTCCGTGGAAAGCGGAAAGCAACTCGGCATCTTGTCCTCCAGCTGAACTCGGCAATCCGAGGTTTTGGGTTGTATCTTCAAGTTCTCGACTTGAAACGTCCTGCGCGCACAAAGCCGTCCCCGACAAAACAAACGCAGTGGCAGGTGCGAGCAATCTGATCGCTTGGCTCCATTTCCTAAGCTGCTTCAGCAATTAGGTTTCTCTCCATTTTTGGTCCGCGGTGTTGCGGGCTTTCGAGCTGTTACGTGTTGGAGTTTTATAAACACACGCAAACAAGTTTGGTCTAACTTGCTGCTATGCGGTCGCCAACAACGCATCGGAAAGCTCGTATTCCGAAAGGGCCCCTGGTGCACCTATTGCAACAAGCCTTGTTTCGGGTTTTCGTTGGCCCCAAGCGCCATCCCTTGCGATGTCCATACGCTTTCCGACTACCTGAACAAGAATGCGATGATCCGGATCCTCCTCGCTAAAAACAAAGCCCTTGAGGCGATAGACGTCGCCCGGAAGCTTGCGAATTGCACTCCGAAGAGAAGACAAGCTTATCGGGCGTTCAGCTTTCATCATTGTTGTTGAGAAGCTGTACGAGTGATCAAAGTGGTGGCAACCACAATCCGGTCCATGTTCGTGATGATCGGGTATTTCTGTTTCGAGCTGTTCGGCGGCAAAGCGGCCAACAGAAAGAAGAATATCCAGTGGGACATCCGCGTTGACCGCTTCGACAAGACGATATCGACGGAAGCGAGACCCGAGCCAATCGTGCACCCTTTGAACAGCCGCCCTGTCGACGAGGTCGACCTTGTTCAAAATAACCATGTCCGAGAACGCGATTTGACGGAGCTTCAGTTCCATTTGTTCCGGCGCGGCAAATAACTGTTCTGCATCAACAAGACACATAAGACTGTCCAAGCGGATCATGTCCCGAAACTTCTGATCGGTGAATGTCATCGCAATTGATGACGGGTCCGACACTCCGCTTGCTTCAAGGACGATGTATTCCGGTTTCTCAGGCCGGGCAAGAACGGCCTCTACCGTTTCGATCAGGTCATCTCGGATCGAGCAGCAAACGCAGCCATTTGCCAAACTCATCACATCATCTTCGAGACCGACTACCAAGTCGGCGTCAACGTTTATTGATCCAAAGTCATTCACCAGAACCGCAACCCGCAACCCGTGATTGCCTGTCAGGATGCGGTTCAAAAGTGTTGTCTTACCGGCTCCGAGAAAGCCGGTAAGGATCGTTACGGGGATTGCGGACGACGACCCAAATTCGATCATGTCGTTACTCCGTCTTCTTCTTGCGGTTCGGGATCACGTCATCGACCTTGATTACGAAATCACTGGGCCACTCTGGATCGGGAGCCCGGAATACATCAGCTGGGTAGTATTCTTTAGGATCGATCTCCATGTCCCGGTACTTCTGGTCTTGCTGTTCAGCACGTGATGACCGCGGTGCTGGCGGCTTGATTTCATCCGGCAATGTGATCTTGCCTTCTGCTTCCATCTTGCCCAATTCGCGGAATGGCGCGACCGAACCAGATTTTCCGGGAAGTGTCGCCTTCCGATACCAGATTGCATCTTTGGTGACGTTGACGACGGCGACGTCCAAACCCCAAGCGAACAGCCCATCGTAGTGGGCACGGATTCCCGCCAGCATTTCGGCATCGATGTCCTCGTCTTGCGTATAGTGGGTTACCATTGCAAGCCGCGGGCGCGCCTCAGCCATCATCTTACCGACCGCATAGTGCGATGTATGGTGCGTATCGATTGTGTAGTTGAACAGCTCTTGCGGCAGACCGTATTTGTAGGTCATCAACTGACCGATATCCTGTCCGGACATTTCGGTCACAAACACATCGACGCCTTTTCCGTATTCAAGACTCAGTTCATCCGGGCGGCCGTCGCCGGTCCAAACAAAGCTCAGTCCGTTCCAATCCAGCCGATACCCGACTGCACCGTCTTTGGCGTGGCTACGAGGCCAGGACCGAACAGTCACACCATCTTCGTCATAGACGATGCCGCCTTCTTGACGGAAATCGAATTCGTTAACTTCGATCTCGTAGCCGTCCCCAATCGGGAACACATCGAAGGCCTCAAGATGCCATTTGAGCATCTGCTGCATGCCTTTCACCATTCCGGCTGTACCAAGCTCTGGTGTCCGACCAGAAGGGCCGTGAATGCGCAGCGGCGTGTATCCACCAGACCAAGCCCGGAACGGGTAGATGTAAGGGATGTCTGCATAGTGATCGACATGCAGGTGTGTGATGAAGATGTCGTTGATCAACTGCCCCGGAACCTGCATCCCGATAATGTTGCGGACGCAGCCCGAGCCGAAGTCGAAGAAGAACCTCTTTCCATTACCCAATTCTACCATGATGCAAGTCCCAGCCTGATCTTCGCGGGGCGGAAATGGCGTCGAACCACAGAACGATATCCGCATTTCGTCGGGCCCGAGGTCCTCGGAAAGCGGGAAATAGTTCGCATTCGAGCCCGTCATGTATTTGGTAGGACGGAAGTACTCCGGCAGAGTGATGCCCCCGGCAGGCCTGCCGCCGTACGGGTTCTTTAGGCTTTCGCCTAGTGGTCCATCACCGGGGTGCGCCTGTGCAGTTCCTGTACCGAAGCTAACGGCACCGGTTGCGACCGCACCTGCTGCCAGTCCCTGCATAACGTGTCGCCGGGAAGGGTTTTCGATTTCGTCAGATTTCTGGATCTGTTCGTTCTTAAGTTCTTTGCCGTTGTCTTCTTTTGTCATGGCTATGCCCTTAGTTGGAAATGCTACGAAGGTTGCGCTTCACCATCCGGCGAAGCTCGTTAACGAGTTCGGATCTGATGTGGGCCCATTCCGCGCGCTCTGAGGCTGTGATCGATGCGTCATCCAACAGCGCAGTAACTTTCTTTAGGTCTTCGATTGCCTCGCTGAGTAACGCATCCGTTTCGGTACGCCCTGAAAGCGCATCGGAAAGATCTGGAAGCTCATCACTCAGTTCCCAAGTCACTGGATAATCCCCGGTTCCCACTATCTATTCTCACATCAAGATGAGAGCGGTTGACGACATATGCCAAGTGAGTCACCGTGAGTTGGGGGGTGAGTTTGCTTTGAACCAAGCTAATGAATTGTCGATAGATCAAGATGTTGCACCGCCATCGCCGGAGCTTGTTCGACAGGCACTTCAGAGCGTTGTGTCCAGCGTCGCGTTCCAGGCTTCGCCTCGACTCCAACAATTTCTTACATACGTGGTCGAAGAAACTCTCGCGGGTCGCGGTACCCAGATCCGGGGTAAAGCAATCGCGGTCGAAGTCTACGGTCGGAGTATTGATGGCACTGGTGGTCGAAACCTTGTCCGCGTCGAAGCCAGGCGCCTGCGGCGACTGCTACATGAGTTTTATGAAGATCAATGGGACGGTGAGGGAGTTCGCATTTTTGTTGATTCCGGCGGATACAAACCACGGTTTTCGCAAGGCAGGACGACAGGAAGCGACAACTCAAATGCTCAGGATAGCGATCTGCTTGACGGGAATCGACGTCTGGTGCAACTGCTGCCAATTGGGCTGGGTTGCCTAGTGTTGATCGCGGTGACAGGCTTGTGGTTCACTCGGGATAACAAGGCGGTTTTGCCCACAGCTCAATCCATCGAACAGGCTGAGCGAACTGCTCTTGGCGAGCAGTCTTTGACAAGGCTTCAGGCGGCTAATCTTGCGGATCAGGCCCGAGGCATGTTTTTTCCTGTTTTTGACGTCAAGCGCCAGCAAATAGCACTGGGAATGTTTCAGCATGCCGCGGAGCTCGACCCCGCACTCTCGGACGGTTATGCCGGATCGGCACAGGTCCTGGCGACTTTGGCCATGCTGTCCCCTGATAATGCACAAAGAGATGACCTCTTTAGCCAAGCTTCCGAGATGTCGGAAAGAGCGCTTGATCTATCTCCCACCGATGCATGGGCAAACGGCGCAAATGGTTGGGTGTTGGCCACCCAAAACAATCCAGTCGAGGCTATTAAATTCGCAAGACTGTCGGTCGAGCTTGCGCCGAATGATGGTCATATTCTGGATCTTGTCGGCATCACCGCCATCATGGCGGGCGCCCCAGAACTTGCGGCTGAGGTTAGCGATCCAGAAAGACTCAGGTCAGGATCGGGCCGCTTTGGCGCACGAAACATTTGGGGTGTATCGCAACTGATGCTCGGGAAATACGAAAAGGTAGTAGACGCCTTTAAAGGAGCGCCCGCAGCCGGTGCGCCTGTGAGTGCTCCTTCTCTCCTGTTCCAAGCCGTTGCGCAGGATCAGTTGGGACATACCGAAGAAGCTCAGCGACTTATTTCCGAAATGCGCAAAACGTGGCCGGAGTTTCCATCTGAGTTTCTCGCCGGCAGGATTTTCCAAAATGATGACGCAACGCGGCAAGTGATCCTGGATACTCTGATCAGATACTGATGAAACGTGTCGCATGTTTGTCGACGCAAAGTCTGCTTTCCGCGCATTGCTGTCATTGGGGCAACGCGCAGCACCGGCCAAAGTGGGCTCAGTGTTGCCGTTCTCCGCAGCAAGCATGATTGGCTGGTCCCAGCCTGAAGCAGGCATTCACAATCACGCTTTTCAGTTTTGCACCAAGCCATTGACTAGGACATGCGCGACGTTCAGGAAATCATGTTGTCTGCTGTAAACGACTGAATTGGGCTCGGTGCCATCGTTGTCTGCTGTTAGCATGATTGGCCGCACGCAGCCCGAAGCGGACCTTCGCAACCAAGCTTTGCTAACTCCGAAATACACAACGAAACGGCCAGTTGCAGAGGTTGTATCGGCGGTGGCAACCAACCATTCATGTCGTCGACTAACCTGTTCAACGTCGCACTACAACTTCTCCGAACTGATCCCACGAGGACCTAATCTTCGAAGCGTTCATTTGGCTCGACCACATTTACTTGCTTCGGAACTTGGTCGGTGTCATTCCGGTCTGACCTCGGAAAAAGCGAGTGAAATGGGACTTGTCAGAATAGCCGAGCATCAGTCCGATCTCTGCAATTGTCATCTGGTTTTGTTTGAGGTGCTCCTTGGCGACATCGATACGCAGCCGTTTGATTTCGCGCGGTAGCGTTGTGCCTTGTTTTTGAAGCGCTTTCAGAAACCGTTCCGGTTGTATTCCCAGCATTCCAGCCACCATCTCTGGTCCCAAATCGGTTTCATCCAGTTTGTCGCGTAAGACAGATCGCAAAGCTGCCACCACGGTTACTTCTTCATCTTGTCGAAGTGATGCTATGGGCTTGGCAGAACCCTCAGAGACGTGGTGCAAAAACAACCATTCCACAGGAAAACTAATTTGCATTCCGGGATCAGTCCCAAGGCCAACCTCGATCCCTTTGTAGTCGATAGGCAGCCCATTGATGTATCTGCTTTCCCATCGCACACGGGAAGAGTCCCAGGACTCTCCGACGACGGTCTGCAATAGGCGTACATAGATTGCGGCACCAAAACCGGTCACCTGAATGGGTGGGACGGTTGGTTCCTGTTGCCTCTCGATACGATAAGTCGCTTTGTCTGCTTCAATGACAAGGCTGTGCCGCACAGAATTGGACTCCTGCGGCACGAGCTCAACAAAGCGGGTAAAAAACTCGAACAGCGTTTTTGTAGATTGCAAGGCTTGAGCGAAGGGCGGCCATCCTTGTAGGTCAAACGCTTCCCCTACATTCAGTCCTAGGTATCGATCCCCTGATACTTCTGAGAAAGCATTTCCCAAGCCGTAAACCAACTCGGAGTGAACGAACACGGATGGGTTAGTCATCAGTTCAGCTTTCAAGCCGACCTGATCCAATGCTGGTTGCGGATTGATCTTACGTTCGGTGAGATATTGCAGAAAGGGAGCGGCTAAAGAGAGGCGAACAAAGCCCTCGCTATGCTCTCGGGAGGTGGAGTTGAAAGGCAAGCTCATAACCCTTGTTGGATTAGCTTTAAGAAGTGGCCATTTTTGCAGTCACATTCGTACATCCTAATTCAAAAGGGGCAACCGAGCCAATGAATTCCAGACTATAGTTGGCAAAACATGAATATGAAGGGAGTACTTATGTCCGGCTTACGAATGTCTCTTTGCTCGACGGCAATTGTCGCGGCAGTTCTTTCTTTTTCGGCGACCGCGCAGGCTCAGGATCAAGAAGAACCCCAAACGCTGTTTACCAACGTGCATGTCTTCGACGGTGTGAATGAGCAACGCATTGAAAATGCCAGTGTTCTGGTCGAGGGCAATCTGATCAAGTCCGTCTCAACCGATGCCATTGATGCGCCGAGCGCGACGGTTATCGACGGCGGTGGGCGCACTCTGACACCGGGCTTTATAGAGAATCACGCGCACCTGATGCTCATGGGGCCATCGATTGCCGAGATGGAAACCAACTCGACCTGGGAGGATTTCGCCATCCACGGGACCCGGATGGCCGAAATGTACCTGATGCAGGGCTTCACGACCGTTCGCGATGCCGGGGGCGCTGGCGGCGGGCTGCGGCGCGCAATTGACGCCGGCCAGATCGTCGGCCCCCGCTTTTATCCTTCCGGGGCATTTCTCGGAACACGTGGTGGTCACGCCGATTTCGCATCCTTCACATCTCCGCCGGGTGGGGTGACCAACTTTGGGACTCTGAATATGGCCCAACAGGTCAACGGTGTTGACGAAATTTACATGTATGGCCGCAACAACCTGCGCATGGGTGCCACGCAATTGAAGTTCATGCAATCAGGTGGGGTGATTTCGGCATTCGATCCATGGCAGTTGCTCGCCGGTTCGAAAGAAGAGATCGAGGCCGCTGTTCAGGTTGCCAACGAGTACGGCACCTATGTCATGGCACATTCCTACCGCAAAGAAGCGATCATCAATGCCCTGAATGCAGGGGTCAGAACCATTGAACACGGATTTCACTTTGACTGCGAGATTTCTGCTTTGATGAAAGAAAAAGGAGCGTACATCACGACGAACATCACAGCATTTGATCCAGGCCTACTTGATGTTCCTTCCGTGAAAAACAACCCCAACAGTTTGAGGAAGGCCAAATCGGCCTCGGCGACCTTCGAAGCCTACATTCCAAGTATGAAGGAATGCCCGGCGCCGCGCGGTTTCCAAACCGATTGCGTCGGCTCGGTCGAAGCGTGCAACATCCAGATCGCCTACGAGAAACATCTGAATAACCATTTCTTCGGCCCCTATGCGTCGATGGTAACCCTAACTTCGGTAGGTGGCGAGATCGCGGCACTTAGCGGTGATTTCATGAACCCCTATCCGGAAGGCAAACTGGGTGTGATCGAAGAAGGCGCCTATGCCGACATCCTGCTGATAGACGGCAACCCCCTCGAAGACTTCTCTGTCGTTGGAACAGGCGATCAGTGGTTCGGTGCGGACCCGAGGCCGGACAGCCCGGAAACAATCCGCCTGATCATGAAGGACGGTGTGATCTACAAAAACACACTGGATTGACCAGATAAAGCAGCCGGAGAGCATTCATGCGAAATTGGTTTTGCTCCGCAGTATTCGCAGGGTTGGTTTTGTGCGGTTATGATGCTGCGGCGACGCCTGGAACCGCGTTGGACTGGGCAGATCTGCCAGATCCGTCTGCGCAGGTCTTTGATGACCCCTATCGTGAACTCAGCCCCGAACAGTTCGACGATGTTCTTTTCGTTGTGCGTATACGCGGCAGGTTGCAGCAGGAGGTTGGCAGCGCCGAAGAACGGCAGAAATGGCAATTGCTTTTAGCAGAGACCGAAGACGCCTTGGTGTCAGACGGAATTGACGTCGACTGGTTACTCGATCAGCGCGAGGTTGTGACTGAACGTCGAAGAAAGGCTGGAACGAGCGGAAACCCGCAATTCGACGGCAGAACAATCACACTCGCGGGCTTTGCCATTCCTGCTCCAAGCGATCCGGACGGCCGGCCTGTGGCGTATTTGGTGCCAGAAAGAGGGATGTGCAGCCACATGCCTCCACCTCCGCCTAACCAGATGATCCGTGTGCGGTTGAACGGGGACTGGGCGCCTAGCTATTTCCACGAACCCGTTCGGCTGACAGGCACGCTGACTATCGATCCTTCCGTTCATAATATGATGGTTGTGGATGGCCTCATGCCTATGAATGCGACTTTCCAGCTAGAGGCGGAACGTGTCGAAACTCTGGAAACCGAGGCAGACAGGTTGGAATGGAAGCAGCGTGCTGCTGATCGCATCCGCGCGGCAGGAAATCGCAAGACCGGTGGGGCACAGGCGTCAAAATGATAAGACTTCTGGTTGCCGCATTGAGCATTGCATTTGCTGGCGCAGCGTCGGCTCAGGGACTATCCGGGCCATCTTCAGTCGAAGCCGATCTTGCGCCCGGAGATGGGCTCACCGATCCGCAATATCGTTCCGATTTTCCACGCAACATCGCACCGGGTTGGTTTCAGTGGAAAGACCGACTGGCTGAGGGTGGTTTTCGGTTCAACATTGACTACCTGGCATTGGGCCAAACCACGGATGCTGATCTGGGAACCGGCGAAGCAGCCAGCGGAATTGCGCGGTTCTACGGCAGTTGGCAGGCAACTGAACGGGGGTCTCTGACATTCAAGATCGAAGACAGGCACAGTTATACTGACGTTGCTCCGCAATTTCTCGGGCTGGATGGCGGAGCCCTTTCAATCACGGGAACAGCCTTCAATGACAACGGTTTGCTTCTGACCAATTTGTTCTGGACCCAAAGGGCTGAGAATGGGTCGTGGGCGCTGCAAGTCGGCCAGATTGATGTAACGGACTTTGTGGATATCTACGGGTTGGTAAGCCCCTACAGTGGTTTTCAAAACCTGTCTTTCAATACCAACCCGACAATCAACACGCCCAACCAAGGCCTTGGTATTGCCGGTGGGGTAAAGCTGAGCGAGAACCTCTACGCCGTTGCCAGCGTATCAGACGCAAACGCCGACCCGTCCGATCCAAACTTTGATGTGTTTAGCGACGGCAATCTCTTCAAGTCGCTCGAACTTGGGTACACGTCCGGCTTTGATCGCATCTACTTCGACAATATCCATCTGACCCTCTGGCATGCGGATGCGGCTGACGATGGCAGTCGAGCAGAAGATTACGGCGCAGCGTTTTCCGCCGCATGGTTTGTTGACAATAAATGGATGCCGTTCTTCCGTGCAGGGGCCTCGAAGGGAACCGCAGCGCTTTATGAACGGTCGATTTCTGCCGGTCTCGGTTACTATGGTCGCAACACCGATTTGGCCGGTCTGGGCCTAAACTGGGCCGAAGCAAGAGGCATAGATGGCGATCAGTTCACGCTTGAAGCTTTCTACCGCTTTTCAATCTCACCCGGACTGCAGATCACGCCATCGGTACAATTCATTTCCGACCCGCTTCTAAATCCCGATCAGGACCGGATTACCCTGTTCGGTCTAAGAACCCGGATCGTTTTCTAATGCGGGGTGAAGGCAGTCACTAAGGGGTGTGCCAAAGGGCAACTAAGAGAGATCAAGCGCGTGCCGGAATTTTCAACGCCGGTCGAATGAAGTTGGGAAGCAAAGGAACAATCTATGAAGATTGCATACGGAATTCTTGCAGCCTTAGCAGTTGTGTTTTTCATCCTTGGAGGCAGCGATGCCCATGCCAAAGACAACAAGGGTAAAAAGCCGAACAAGGGGGGCAAGAACGGTGATGTCAGCATTCAGATAGAAGACAAACCCGGCAAAGGCCCAAAAGCTGTACCACCTGGACAGATCAAGCGCTACACGCGCGGTGCCAAGCTCCCATCTGACCTGGAGTTCGAGGATATTGGGGACCTTTCCAAATGGAAGCTTGGGGAGCCGGGCAAAGGAAACCGCTACATTCTGGTCGATGACGAAGTCCTCGAAGTTACGAATGACCTGTCTACCGTGGTCGATGCCGTCGGCATCGTCGGTGATCTTCTAAATTAGGCGAAAGTACGATGTTTCAGGGCAAGAACTACCTCGTTTGCCCTGACGCTGGCCGGGGCGATCATTTGTGAACCCCGGCCCAAGTTCAAAACCCGGATCCGAGGCGCTACGATGATAAAGGCCCTTCTTGTTCTTTTTGCGCTTGCTACCTTTTCGTCAGCACGCGCCCTACTCGCTCAGGAAAACGGTGCAACTGAAGTCCCGCAAACAATACGCTTTGAGGGCTATGTATAGCCCAGTCGCGAAGCAGAACTGTCGCCTTTGGTGGACAATGTGGTCAACCGGACTTTGCAAAGTCTGCTTTCTGCGCATCGCTGACCTTAAAGCGCGTTGAAGCATTTTGTATTTTGGGCTCAGTGTCGTCATCTGACGGTTTTAGTCGGATGACGGCTTTACCCCGGACTGCGGACATCACTGCGTTGATTCCAAAGGCGACAACTTCGTGTTTCAAGGGTGTCAGGAGGATAGTCCATGTCGCATCTATTCTGGCCGGACCAAGAGCTTCTCAACCGCATCAAGCATATGTTCCTAAAGCCACGGGGGGTTGCTCGTGGAGACGACCGAAAGCTTCTCAGCGGCGTCATCCATGTAATTCGCAATGGCTTGCGTTGGTGGGACGCTCCATTGTCTTAGCCCCGTAAAACTGTGCCACTATTTTGGTGTCACGGAAGGGATGATGGATGGCTCGGAAGCGGTATTCGGATGAAGATGCGT
>NZ_JBQFLX010000027.1:0-57949 GCF_056531525.1 Ruegeria sp. N11 | reverse complement strand
GCCACATCATGCTCTGAACATGCGCCCACCTGTGCCTGAAACCTTATTAGAGAAACCTCAATTTAGTGGTGCCGAACGAGGGGGCTAGACAAAACTATTCTCGATGATCGAGCCGCGGCACGCGATTGCCTACCATACATTTGCCGATTTCGATATTGCTCCCGAAACAATAGCTGCAATCCGAAAGACCTATGACGGACCGCTCACTTTGGCTCAGGACATGCTTGTTTGGAATGTTTCGGAAGATGCCGTAGGTGTTCGAGAGATCATTGGATCAGAGAGTCCATTGCCTGTTGACCCTCCAACTCTTGCGGGCCCACCTGACCCTAACGAAAGAACAGAGTTGTCAGATTGGCTTAATGCAGGTCGCCTAAATCTTAGCGGAGACTAGCCTGCAATGTGCTATGTGAATCTATCGGCTGCTTTGACTGCAAAGTAGACTTTGAGCAGAATTCACTGACTGACCGGTATAAGCCCAATCTGTCTTATGCTACGGAACAGCCGAATGTGCGCTTTTCTCCCAGGCGGCCATCACGGCACGCGCCATCGCAATGACCTTAAGCCAGCGTGGAGTAAACCTCGGCAACTCGCTGAAAGGTCCAGAAGAAGGCGATAGCCGCGCATCCACCGGCTAAGCCCACACGTAGGGACATCCACAAACTGGAGTTCACGCGTCGACACATTATCAAGGCAGGCCAGAGCGCAAGAATAATGGCGACCTGGCCAAGCTCGACGCCAAGATTGAATGCAAGCAAGCTCTGCCAGATGTTTGGGGATGTAACCTGCAAAATCTTGTGCAACACAAAGCTAAACCCAAGCCCGTGCAAGAGGCCAATCAGCGTTGTCAGAAGCACCATCGTGACCTCAGAGCGCGCGCTGTCCTTAAAACTCATAAACGCTGCGACGGCTGCAAAAATGATAGATAGCGCGATCCCGGCTTCTACGGCAGGAACAAACCACGCGCCCGATGGTATAAACCCGAAAAACCCCAGCGACAGCGTTACGCTATGCCCAACGGTAAAACCGGTTGCACGCAGCAATAGCGCCCTGAGGGTCTGCGCTCCAATGACCAAACACACAACAAACAAAACATGATCCAACCCTTCGAGGATATGTCGTATGCCTTCCCAGACGAAGCTGAGGAATCCTCCATACCCCTTCTTCTGAATCACCAATGGTTCAGTCATCAGACCCCGAGATCGGAAAATCTGAGGTGTGTCTGACGCGTAGTCGAGAATAAGGTTGGCCGTTTGGTCCTGATCCGGCAAGCCGGGGTCTAGCACGCTAGCAATGCTGTACGATTGCACCGGGCCGATAGTGTCATAATACAGGACGAGATCAACAATCGTGTCACCTACATAAAGCGGTGGCGCTAAGGCCGTTTCGGTGTCTACTGCCAGTTGAGCCTCGGCCAAAGTTGCAAATCCGGGCTCATTTCCAACGCGATGCAAGCGAACGGACTTAACAGTTCCTCTTAAGCGCTGATTGTCGACCAACAGATGCAACCCACCTTCAGCGAATTGCCCCAGCCCATTAGGTTCGCTCATGACAGCCTGCAAGTCGACAAAGTGGACCAACTGATCGTCGCTCATGGCATTAGTCGTGAATGGTGCAGCTTTCGGCAAGGCATCACCATTCTGATCACCGACCTTGTCTGCAACCAGATAAGGCATAGGCGTACGGATGTAGACACGCAGACCATCTTCGGAATGCTCGACATGGGAAATTCGAACGTTGAGGTTAAGCAGAAAATGGGCCGAGGCTGACGGCGTCAGTAACAAAAACACACCGACAAACAGAGCTCCGAAAGCAAAAAACTTTGGTCTTAAACACCTATGCATTTGGATCGCGAGCCTCGATTACAGTCAATCCATCCAGCTTCCATTGCCCTGACTCAGGTATCACCTCGGCCAGCACCCGAAACGTAACGGCGCGCATATGGGCGTGCCCCCAATGACCGCCTTGGGCTTTCACTGTCCATTTGGCCAGAGTGCTAAATCCACCCGGTTTGAGGGTCGGGTCAACGCGCTCTAAACTCAGGTCTCTTATATCAGTAACCGTAGCAAGACTGCCACCTGGCGTTCGGATTGCGAGGCCACGTTCTACCTCTGTTGCGATGTCGCCAAGAGATGCTGCCGTTACAATGTGGGCCAGCTCTGCCTTTCTTGCTGCCGGCGAAGTTTCCAGCGTCACCGTGGTCAAGTTTTCGACCATCAAGCGCAGTATGTCTTCCGCAACCTGCTGCTCAGGGGGCTCGGGCTTATTCCAGAGTAATACTGGCAAATATCCCGAAAATACAAACGTTGCCGAAGCAGCGGCAATCATAGTCACGCAACTGGCACGCTTTGCAACTTTGCCCTTGCTCAGCAGGAAAAAGCCAAGTGAGGCGGCACTGATCATCCCGGAGATCAAAGTCATTGCCGGGTTCTGCCGTGTCTGCTGCTCAACTGGAATCTGAGTAACAGATGCTCTTTCGTATTTGAGCAAGTGGTTCTGCCAATGAAACTGAGGGTCTGCTGGTGTCAAAGCTCCAAAGAATGGCCCGGCGATATCGTTTGAAATGGTCGCAACGCGGGAATTTTCCTCGTCAAACATATCCCATGTGACCGTCACCTGATCGGGAAGGTCCGACGAAGAGAAAGACAGGATGGCTCCGATAAACGCATTGTTCACGGACACTTGCTTTCCGGGCTGGACAACCTGAAAACCCTGCGATGTGAGCTCCAAGAGTTTTGCTGTAGCGTTTGACGGTTGCACTAATTTGCCATCAATTGACACCGGGTTACGAGAAGCCAAAAAGGACGCCGCCCAGTTTACGATCAAGGCGCTACGCTGTGGTGAAAGCGTTTGCCCCACTTCGAAAGTTTCACCAATCCAAGGCGCCAGTTCACGCAAGCGGATCCGCGTTTCATGCCGAACTTCACGAGGTTCGATGTAAAGAAAGGTGGACGTCCCGTCCTGAGCTTTTCGATTCAGGCTTTCAGCAGAAAAGCGGCTATCCCACGGATCAGGCCAGTGAATCTTTAACTCTGCCGGCTTTGACAAAAAACTGAAATCCGTGACCGGAACCTCACGGTCAAAAACCTGCATCCCAATAGTCACCAGTGGTTCTCCATCCCGCGATGGAGGCACTATAGTCAGCTCCTTGGGAACTGAGTTTTGAAACGGAAAGAACAGTTCGACGAAGAGAACACGCGAATCTTTTGGCGGGCTGGGAACTATTTGACCCGAGAATGGATCGCGCTGACCTGCAAGCGGCGAGGCCCTATCTTTGCGCGTTCGGTATTCTATCTTTCTGATTTCAGCGTTTAGGGTCCGTTCGTCGCTCCCAACAATCGAAAGCGCACGGCTTTCGGCTTGCGCATAACCTTGATTGGTTTCTTGTTCAGCCTCCGGCTCACCCCCGACGAAATCTGATGACCATCCTATTGGCAACATATCCGCAAACAACGGAATATCTTCGACATAGATCTCAAGGTCGACGTAGACGGCATCATCTTTGACATGAAAGACAGCAATATTGGGGGCAACTTCTGACCCGTTTGTCAGAACGACATCCGCCGAAACGACCTGTGCACCTGAGGCCATCAGGCTCAGCGTCAGGAATACTCGGTAAAGATACTGCCAAATCGGAATTTTGTTCACCCCTGAAGGTTAGTTATCCGGCATTGGCGGTGGCGTGTAACCCTCCCATTTTCCCGCATTGACTTTGTCGGACGGCTCTTTTTCTTTTGAACGCGGGGCATTGATGTACTCATCGCTCACAGCGGGTGGCAACGCATAGTCATCAACACTCGCTTCCCGAACAACGATCTGGTCCTTGGTCACGTTGATCACCTGTAGATCTCGCGCGAGCGTCAGAGGCCCATCGTAAGTCGAACGGACGCCTTCCAAAATCGCCTGATAATTTTCTGGTGAAAGAACAGAGTGATATCCGAGGGCCATACGCGGCTCGACCGCAGACATGACTTTGCCAAACGCCGCAGGTTCGGTATGAACGCGCGTAGCTACATACGTCGCCTGTTTCATGTCCCAGCCAAAATACGGGGCCAAAGCATCAGGTGGAAGAAACGCCTCGTGAGAAGCGATGTCCGCACCTTTGGCATATTCTACATACCATTTGTTTGGGTAAGTATCTCCGCCAAAGACGTATTTCAGTCCATTCCATTCCAGAGAATAACTTACCGAGCCATCTAAGCTGTGGATAGCAGGCCAGGACCGGATCGTGACGTCGTTCTCCTGAAAAACGATCTCGTTTTCCTGCATGTAATCGAATTCAGTGACTTCAAGCTTGGCGCCGTCATCCGGCAGCGCGCCCGTTCGCGTGGCCAAGTCCCAGGCGTAAGCTTTGGACATGCCATCAACATAGGCTTTAGTGCCCAGTTCATCTTCTGATCCGGACGGGCCGAAGATGCGGAGCGGGGTATATCTGCCTGAAAGCCACCCCCCAACGTGGAGGCCCATGAAATCTCCAACGTGGTCGACATGCAAATGGCTGAAGAAGACCTTGTCGATTTTTGCAAAATCCGGTCGCAACGAAAACAAGTTTCCAGTTGCACCCGTGCCCACGTCAAACAGGAAAACGTCTCCATTCCCCAGTTCAACATAAAACGAAATCGAAACTGCTGCCTTGGTTTGGTTAGGCATACCCGTCCCCAATGCCGTGATACGCATTTCATCCTCGCCGAGGATTTCAGTGTTAGGAAAGTAAGACGCGGGATATACACCGTTTTCGATTTCAGTGGCACTCCGACCCGTCGGCAAGGCGTTTTGGGCCGTGGCAGTGCCAGCCAGTGTCACGCCTAATGCAATCAATGTACCGGCTGCGGTTTTCATTAAGTTATTCATTGATCCCCCCTTCAAAGCGAAGCCTCGTAAGAGAACACGAAACCGTGAGCCTCTCGTTCACCATAGACATCTCTACGGTAAGTCCATAGACTGCTCTATGTCAAATAAAGAATGCTGTAATCTGAATGTCAGAATCTATCACTCGCAACTCACCAAAAAACGCCGCGACCAAAGAAGACTGGATATTGCTAGCGTACAACGTACTCAATGAGGGCGGCGTTTCCGCAGTAAAGGTCGTGCCAATGGCAAAGCGACTGAACCTGACAAGCGGCAGCTTTTACTGGCATTTCAAGAACGTCCGTGAGCTTTTGGATGAGGTTCTCAGATATTGGGAGCAGGAACTGACTGACAAAGTGATCGCACAGGCAAAGACATTTGGCGGTCCCCCGGAAGACCGCATTCTTCTTCTTATGAAAAAGGTCATAGAAGAGAACGCCGCCTTGCCAGATCACGCTGTCTCAGTGTGGGCGAATACCGATGAGAAAGTAAGAGAGGCGTATCAAAGAACCATCGGCAAACGATTCCAGTTCGCCGCCTGGATGTTTGAACAGGCCGGGTTTTCGAAAGAAGAGGCGAAAGCGCGTGGAAGATTGATGGTTACTTCGCTGATGGGTGACTCCTCGACCGGTCTGAAAGCGCGAGGCGATTGGGAAAAGGTTATAGAGCGGGAACATGCAATTCTTGTCGGAAAGAAGAAGATAGAATAAAAGTATTGTCCGGCATTGTGAGTTTGCTCGAAACGGACCGCCAGTTTCAAATTGCACTGTAGGAAGATCACACGCAACAATGCCAGATGCCGACGTTCAGTATCTGACGACGCTTTGCTGCTGGTGCTACAACATCTACCTCGAAGACAGATTTGAAGGAGCTGAAGCGAAATGGCCGACAGATCTTAAGCTCAACGTCGCTGATCGCTTTCCAGACCTGGTGAGCGCTGAAACGACATCGCTATTGCCGAGCATTGGTCCTGGCAGGCTGGTCTTGCTTGGCTAGTTCCTCGCAGAGGCGGAGCATCTGGTTCGAGCGAACTGTGAGACTCCGATTCAAGTGCAGATCTCGGATGTGACGACGGGCTCAGACGGTTCAATCCAGATCATCTTCCGTCGGTACGATCAATGCCTGGGTCTCCCGCTCAAACGTCTCGTACTGGACAGCAAGCGCACATGTGCAAGATGTGGTCATGTCGGGGGTATCGTACCGAAGAAGCATAAGGCAACTGCCCTGTGCGCGCATTGTCATGAGCAAGGCGATTGGAATCCCTTCGATGAGTGATGAGTTTTCCGATGAGGAGACCTTTGGACGTCCGTTGGAGTCGATCCCTCTTGATGACCTGATTTATGAGCTGAAAGCACGGCTGAAAGAAGGTTCAGATGCATGGCTAGCACTTCTGACGACTGTACAAGAGCACATCGTGGACGCTGCTCCAGCTGATGGACCCGCAGAATGGACAGACATCTGGATTAAAGAGAATAAGTGGCCAAAGTGACCGAAAAAGACAAAATCACAGAAGGGTCTGGTAGCGTCTATCAAGACCTTGGCCTCCCGGAACCAACAGTCAGCCCCCTATTCTGCGACTTAAGGATCGTCGCCGTCCAAGACAGCTTTTACCCGATTGAGATCGCAGTTTTGAGGGTGATCGATAACAAGCCACACATCTGGAGTGCGCCCATTCATCCTGCGCGATCATGGCCACAACAGGTTCTGGCTGCGTCTCCAATCGACCTGTCGACGGCTCTGGCCGCTGAAGAAGTAGCAAACCAAACACTCGATCTCATCGAGCTCTGTGAAGCCGGATGCGTCTACTGTAGGGACGCGCATAACGCTGCATTCCTAACATTGATTTTATTCAGAAAATCTTGGGGTCTTCGCCCATAATTTTGCGCAGCATTTGCGCATAAGTTTGCACGATTTGCCCATAAGTTTGCACGGTTCACTATACACGTTCAAAATTCGATTGTCGTAGCGTAATACGATCAACTTTAACGCATCAAAACTCAATCAAAAGTGCATTCTGACTGGTATAATTCAACCCAAACCGAACAACACAACTCAATCGCGAGGTCGCGGCAAATCCCTTTCAATGTAGCGCGGCTTGGTCGGCCTTGAATGTCCACTCACCGTGGCTCAACCAACGGTTCATGTTTCCATAGACATTTCGTGCCAAGTCATTCCTCCATGATCAGAGGTTGATGGACGAAGATAGTTGTACCCAAATCTCTGATAAAGCGGAACGTGATGCTCTTTGCACATAAGGTAGATCGCGGATTTGCCCATTTTTCTCATGCGGCCGACGAATTCAGTCATCAATGCCCGCGATAGGCCTTTTCCTTGATGCGCCGGATCCACGACGACAGACATAATAACGACATTTGGCGCGCCGGGGTCATGCCCTACAAGTTCTTTGAATTCCTCGTCAGACATTTCAACGTTGTACGCACATCCGCAATTCACAAAGCCAACAATCTCGCCTTCGATTTCAAGAATGAGGAAACCATCGGGATAGACCTCGATTCTCTTTGCTATCTTTTCGAGGGTAGCCGCTTCGTCGCCTTCATAGGCATCAGTCTCGATCTCAAAGCATCGAATTGCATCATAGGGTTGGGCATTTCGAAATCTGTTCATGCATTTACACTATGAACGATGGGTCAAGTTGTATAGCCGCCGTCGGTCTTGCTCGCACCATTGCTCAATCTGCGCTCGGCGCAGACTCTCTCTGCGCTCACATCTAGCGGCAGCTTTGCGGGCAATGTTGCCCCAGGCGCGAACACATGCTTTTCATTCCACAACAACGCAGCACACCCTTGACCGTAATCACTTGCACATTTAGTCAAGTTTGATCTGCCCGCTGGGACGACCCGGCCAAGCAAGGGCGTTTTTTTCAGGACGACCTGCCAAATTAGAGGTCGAACATGACAACTAAAACCAAACAAGCCAGGAAACTGATCGAGGGTAGACCTGCCCTAATCGTAATCGACATTCAAAAGAGCACGTTTATTGATGATAGCGAAGTACGCTCCATCGACAACATGCCGGGCTACAAAGAGCGCATGATCGCTGCGCGTAATTTGGTTGACGCCGCGCATGAGAGTAAAGTGCCAGTCATTTTCATCCAAGAAGTCCATCGTCCCGATAGGATAGACTTCGGCCGTGAACTGGATGGTGACGAAGACATACACTGCCTCGAAGGTGATCCAAGAACGGAAGTTGCAAAAGATGAGATGGGATATCGCAAAGGTGACTACATCGTACCGAAGCGACGGTATTCTGCATTTTTTGGCACCGATTTCGAAATCCTGCTGCGCGGTTTAAAGGTAGACACACTTTTGTTGTGCGGCGGGCTGACAGATGT
Organism: Ruegeria sp. N11; assembly: GCF_056531525.1. Classification (NCBI taxonomy): domain Bacteria; kingdom Pseudomonadati; phylum Pseudomonadota; class Alphaproteobacteria; order Rhodobacterales; family Roseobacteraceae; genus Ruegeria; species Ruegeria sp. N11. The sequence continues at coordinate 49,752 of NZ_JBQFLX010000027.1, read as the reverse complement.
TTGTGTGCACTACACATTCGTCGATGGCCACCAATCAGACTACTTCTGCCGCGTAGTAGAAGATTGCGTTGGCGGGTCATCTGTCCAAGCCCATGAAGCTGCTCTCAAAGCAATGGAGTATCTACAAACCGGCGCTGTTCAGAGCCGAAAAGCAGTGATCAAGGCCATCTCGTCGCTCTAAATTGCAATCGAACCGCTAGTACCTGTTGGGGAGCGGAAACGGGCGGAGATTTTTGTCGCTTGAACGCCTTGGACTTGCCCGTTTGATGCAGAAGGAAGCGGCAATTTCAGTACAACCCTTTGATTTTGCGACTATGGCCCTTTAAAACTTCGATTGCACCGCAATCCAGCCGTCGGCGATTTGAATGCGAATATGACTATAGATAGTGAAGCTAACGCTTAGACAATCGCTGATGCCCTGACCTCTGCCGAGCAGATTTCCAAACTGTCTTCTAAGGCAGATCAGCTAGCGCTCCAATCTGTCACAGCCAACAGATTGGAGCGCTAGCCAATCTGAGCAAGAGAACGCCGAAAAAGCCGTAGGCTCATTAGTAACAAAGCAACTCCTAACAACGTCATCCAAACGAATTCCGGCCAGACAGTCTCAATACCAGCGCCTTTAAAAACAATGGCCTGACTTGCTGACATGTAATGGCGTGACGGCAGAACCAAAGTGCCTGCCTGCAACCACGCCGGCTGTCCTTCAATTGGGGTCTCTCCACCCGACAGCATTAGCATTGGCAGCACAATCAACATGACCAGAAGCGCGAACTGCGCCATAGAGCGTGCAATGGTTGCCAGAAGCACCCCAAGCGCCGTCGCAGTAAAAAGAAACAACGCCGTGCCAACCAAAAACAACATCTTGGATCCAGCGATACTAATGCCCAGAGAACCCTGCATCACAAAGGTTAGAGAAAGACCAGCCGCGACCAAAACCACTGCTGCATTCGCCCAAATCTTGGCAATGGCAATGTCAAATGGAGCAAGAGGCATGGCAAGGAGATGTTCAATAGTCCCGTGCTCTCGCTCTCTAATCATTGCCGCTCCGGTCAATATAGTTGTGAGCCACATGATCTGGCCGATCAAAGCAACGATACCAGCAAAACGTACGGTGTCTCTGTTTGGGTTGAAGGCGCTTCTTAGAATGACACTGATTGAGGGAGCATCTACTAGATCGATACCAATTGCATAGCGATGTATTTCAGCGCTCAAGATACTGGTGATGTAGTTTGCACCAATTCCGGCTTGTTCCATAGCGGTTGCGTCAATAAGAACTTGAATCTCCGGACTGCGCCCCGCGCGCAGGTCCTTCTCGAATCCGGGGGGCACAGCCACAACGAAAATAAAGCGCCCAGCGTCCATGTAGGCAGGTCCTTTTCCGGGTTCGATTTGGACGACCGGTTGGAACTCTGGTGGGAAAAACGCTGTGGCAAGTGCTCGAGAAAGTAGCGAGTCGTCTTCATCCGCAAACGCTATCGAGGCATTGTTTACAGAACTTGCCACTCCGGTTGCTTCCATGATCGGGGCCAGCGTGAAAGACCAAACCAACAATGCCATCATCACCCAATCACGGCGCAGGCTCATCACTTCCTTCAAGCCTAGCCAGAATATGCCGTAGAAACGCTGCATTCACTTCTCCTGCGCTCGAAGACATAGGGCTGCGATCAGTGTAAGAACTGGTCCGAAGAAGGCGAGGGCCAGAATGTCTGGCGCAAGGGCCTCCCAACCCAAACCTTTAGTGAAGGCACCAACGTTCAGGTGTAAGAAGTATGAGGAAGGCCAAAGAGAGCCCACCACTTGTGCGCCTCCTTCAAGCGTTGAAACAGGTTGCAACAGGCCTGAGAACTGGATTGTTGGGACAACTGAGGCGATGGCAGTTGCAAATGTCGCGGCCACCTGACTGGATGTCATCGTAGCGATCAACAGCCCGTAGGATGTCGTTGCCCATACGTAAAGAAGGGCACCAACAGCTAAAGGGAAAGGATTTCCTTTTAACGGCACCCCGAAAAGAAAAACGGTCATTCCGGCCAAAAGCAGAAAATTTGCGTAGGCGATCAAAATGTACGGAATTTGTTTGCCGACTAGAAATTCAAGCCGCGTGGTTGGTGTCACGTAGAAATTGACAACTGACCCCAGCTCTCGTTCCCTTGCTACGCTTACGGCAGTCAAAACAGCTGGCAACATAGTCAGTAGGATAGCAGGCATTGCTGGAGCCATCGCGGCGATGCTCTCAAAGCTCTGATTGTAGCGAAACCGGGGTTCGATCCTGGCGATATCTATCTGGCTTATGCCATTGTTAAGGGCATACTCCGCGAGAAATGATTGGTGCAATCCGGAAACATAACCTTCAACCGTCTCACCCTTAAATGGTATAGCACCGTCTACAGTTGCAAGTATCTGGGTCGGTTCACCCGTACTCATCTTTCGGTCAAAGTCAGGTGGTAACTCAACAACCAGAGAGACCTCACCTGCCACTAGACGGTCGCGCCCTTCGCTGGCGCTTTGCAGCGGCGATGTGGCTTTAAAGTAGGACGATCCGGCGAATTCAGCCGAATAAGCACGACTCTCCGGCCCCTGAGAAAGGTCAAGTACAGCGAATTCAAGCTCATCGATATCCAGCGTAATTCCAAAGCAAAAAACTAACATTAGAATAGCAGAACCCAGAAACGCGAAAGCCAGACGCACCGGGTCGCGAGCTACTTCAACGGTTTCGCGCCGCGCATATGCCAATACACGAGAAAACGCTCCTCCCCCGGCGTGGGATTTGGTCCTAAAACCCACCTCTGGCGCGACAACAGAGACTGGTTTTTCTGCTGCTTCCAATATCGAAATGAAGGCGTCTTCAAGGTTTTCCGCCCCTTCAACAGCGATCAGTTCAGCCGGAGTACCTTCCGCTAGAACTCTACCAGCATGCATAAATGAAACGCGATCACAGCGTTCTGCCTCACCCATGAAATGAGTGGACACAAAGATTGTAACCGACTCGTTTCGAGAGAGCTCAATCAGCAAGTCCCAGAAGGAATCGCGCGCCTCTGGGTCCACACCGGATGTTGGTTCGTCGAGTATTAGCACCCGCGGACGGTGGATCACTGCTACGGCTAGCGACAGTCGCTGTTTGATCCCTAAGGGCAGTGCCGTCGCCAACGTATGCCGGTGCTCCTCGAGCCCAAAGCGCTCAGTGAGTTCCGAAACACGTTGTTCACGGTCTGCAATCGCAAATATCCGCGCATGCAATTGTAGGTTCTGATAGACCGACAACTCGCCATACAAGGAAAAGGCCTGGCTCATGTAGCCTATTTCACGCCTCATTTTTCGGTCATATGCATCGACAGGGTTGCCAAACAGCAGTGCTTCACCTGAGCTGGATGGTAACAAGCCAGTCAACATCTTCATTGTCGTGGACTTGCCGCAACCGTTTGATCCTAGAAACCCGAATATCTCTCCGCGATTGATTGTGAAGTCGACGTTGTCTACGGCCGTGAAATCACCAAAGCGTCGTGTCAGTCCACGCGCAACTATCACTGGGCTTGCTTCGATCTTCCCATTCGTTTTGTTTTTCCCCGCCGGTTCGACAGGCAACTCCCGTGCTCTCAGACGCCGATATGCAATTTCGAGGTCGTCATCACTCCCTTTCAATTCGGCGGGCTTCCCATGAAAGATGACTTGACCCGCGTCCATCGCGACAATCCGGTCAAAACCGTCGGCTTCTTCCATGTACGCCGTTGAAACCAATACCGACAGTTCGGGGCTTTTTGCTCGGATTGCATCAATCAAAGCCCAGAACTGCCGACGCGACAACGGGTCGACCCCGGTCGTTGGCTCATCCAAAACCAAAAGTTTGGGGTCATGGATTAACGCACAGCAAAGACCTAGTTTTTGCTTCATCCCACCCGAGAGCTTGCCCATCAGACGGTCTTCAAACTGCGCAAGCCCTGTCGCAGCCAATAGCGCTGCGATACGGTCATCCCGCTCTGAATGCCCTTGAGCAAAGAGACCTGAGAAGAACTCAAGGTTCTCGCGTACAGACAGCTCCGGATACAGGTTTCGACCCAGCCCTTGCGGCATGAACGCGATGGCTGGGCAAATGCTGTGTCGATGACCAGAATCGCCAATCGGGCCGCCTAAAACGTCGATATTGCCGGATTGCAGTTTCTTTGCGCCGGTGATCAAACCAAGCAGTGTAGACTTTCCCACCCCATCTGGCCCGACAATGCCAACGAGCTGGCCGCCTGGCAGTTCTAACGAAACAGAATCCAATGCGACATGCTTGCGATAACGGTGCGTAACACCTGAAATGTGAATATCGCAAGCGTCATCCTCTACTCTCATTCGAACAGCTCTTCTGGGATGCGTTGTTCAAGCGCCTCAGGCCAAGCAGCGGCTGGGTTCAGCCGGATCACCGCGACACCGCGCAGACCGGTTTTGACGTGCTCAATCCGACTTTCAACCAAGTCTATTGGGATACGGACGCGAACGCGAAAAACCAGTTGCTCTCGCTCATCCAGGGTCTCGACCTGTTTGGGGGTGAATTGTGCCTCGGGAGAAACAAAGCTCACGTATGCAGGTATCGCATATTCCGGCAATGCGTCGAGCACGATGCGAGCCTCAGCTCCAATGGGCAAAAGTCCGGCTTCACGCGCCGGAAGAAAAACTTCCATGTAAACATTCTCAAGGCCAAGAATAGTCAGGATTGGTTCGCCTGCGCCAACGACCTCTCCGGGTACTGCAAGCCGGTAAAGCACGCGGCCGGGCAAAGGTGCCACTAAAGCGCTGTCTTCAATCTGTGCTTCGATCCTGCGTACTTCCGCCTCAGCGGCAGCAATACGGCTTTCTGCGGTTGCAACTCGGGCTTTGGCGGCGCCCAATACTGCTGTGGCAACCTTATGAGTGGTATCGCGATCTTCAAAAATAGTTTTGGAGATATTTTGACCTGCCAGCAACGCCGTGGCACGATCAAGCTCTTGCTCGGCCCTGCGCTGTTCGCTTTCGCGTTGCACAACGAGCGCTTCTGCTTCGGCCCTTGTCTGATTTGCCAAGGCTACTTCGGCTTTAGCCCGGTCCAGGGCCGCAGATAGCTCGTCTATGTCCATTTCAGCCAGGATTTGACCGGCTGCAACCATACTGCCCTCTGTTGCCGTTACCGTCGCAACCCGACCTGCATTAGTTGGTGCTATTTCGACTTGTTCCGCTTCAACCCGCCCGTTCCCTTTCACAAATCCGACCGGTAATTCATTGCCATCCTCGGCAACAACGACATACAGCAACGCACCAGCAATTACTAAACCAGCCAAAATAAGAAAAACCGATAGGTTTTTGGTCATAGCGTTTCACCTGAAACAGGGTTTCTGGCGCAGAGTTTAGTGTCTCAAAAGACTCAAAGCCTTGTTTTGGATCAAAACCGATCCGGGCACCTCAGTTCCAAGCAATTGTTTGTATGAACACTGGTTTGGGTGTTGCAGGCTCTTTCGCGGTGGGTTGGAAGAAGTAGACGTGAAGCGCTTTTGTTATCAGTTTGGTATTGAAACGGGTTGTCTTTATGGCCGCCCCGGCTTGGCCTACACTTACAGGACCTCAGAAATCGAGATTTCGAGAAAGGTTATGCCATGATACGCTTCAATAGAAACTGGACGTGCGAAGGTCATATTTTTCGAAGGAGTTTTCTTGCTATCGACGCGACGGTTTTGGCATGAAAGATACGATCAGCCCCTCTTCGGAACTCGCCGCTATAGTGGCACGATGGATCAACGCCTACGGTCGGGGCGATGGTGAGACGGTGGCACATCTATTTTCTGACGACGCTGCCCTGTCATACTTTGGCTCAGCACACGGCGAGGCCTGGAAGGGCGATGCACTGCGTCGCGGTATGGAGCAATACATCGGTGAGGTGCCACGGTTCAAGTGGCACCCAAAAGACCTGAGAGGATTTGAATGCGGATCACTCGGTTGGGTCGAATGGGAAGCTAGCATTGAGGGTATTGAAACAGGACAGATCGCGCACCTGCGTTCTACGGTCATTCTGAAACTCGACAAAGGATCCTGGAAAATTGTGCACGTTCACAATTCCCTACCGGTCAATAACGTAGAGGGATTTGGGTATGAGGCCAGAGGCTTTGAGGAACTGCTTGATGCCGCCCTCTCCACACCCCACGAACTCGGCCAAAGTGGTATAGCGACCATCATGTTCACCGATATCGCAGACAGCACAAAAATCGCTGAGGCTATAGGCGATACGCTTTGGAGCGACGCCCTCGGAAGACATCTGCGACTGGTAGAAACGCAGATCGTTGGGAATGGTGGACGTACGGTTAAATCACTGGGAGACGGGGTGATGTCGTCTTTTGATTCTGCAAGGGCCGCATTGCTGGCAGCTCAGAATATTCAACAGGCAAACGCGGCGGAACCTAACGAGCCAAAGTTGCGGGTTCGCATCGGCTTGCATACAGGCGAAGTGATAACTTCTGATGCTGATCACTTCGGGACCGTTGTCAACAAAGCAGCACGTATAGCCGCCCTGGCAGCACCAAGTGACATCCGGGTCTCAGACGCCACACGGATCATGGTGGGTGGATCACAGGAGTTTCAGTTTGTCGAGCAAATGACGGTTCCGCTCAAAGGTCTCGAAGGAGAGCATACAATTTTCAAACTTAACTGGTTTGAGACAACTTGAGACCGAAAGCGTCAAAACGGAAATCCCAATGCAACGAATATTGTACTCGAGTGAAGTCCCGATCTAGACACCCAAAGTTTTTGCTAACACGCTATTTGATAGCCTAATCGGGAAGCCGGAATGTAAAGCGGAGCGGCGCTAAGATGACTTCTGAAAGCAAAATAACTTATCTTTCTAACGAGGACTTGGAAGGTTTAGGTATCAAACCTTCGGAAGTTGCTGACGCGATTGAATCTGCGCTGATAGCCAAGGCGGGAAAGCAGCTTCATACGTCCCCTAAGACAGCCATATTACCCGGAGACGGGCGGTACGCAATGTCGACCTTGGCGGTGGGAAATGATGGGTTCATCGTGACCAAACAGGTAACGGTGTGTCCAAATAATCCGGACAAGGGGCTCCCTTCGATTAACGGTGCAATCATGGTTATGGACGGGCAAACCGGAGTTCTCCGAGCCGTCTTAGGGGCAAATTGGGTAACGGCTGTCAGAACAGCGGCGATGTCAGTTGTTGCGGCGCGTCGACTTGCTGATCCTACTGCTGAGACAATGGCTTTTGTTGGGGCCGGCGTGCAAGCTCACTCCCATTTGGTTGCGTTTTCCGAGGTTTTCCCCTTGAAAAGCATTCGTGTGTTCGGACGTGGCAAAGCGAATGTCGACAAGCTTTGTCGCCGGGCTCGGGACATGGGCCTCGAGGCCCAAACAGCCGCCAATGCCAAGGACGCCTTGCGTGATGCCGATCTGGTAGTGACATCAATAACTTTGGACTATTCCACCGAACCTTTTCTGGATGCCCGATGGCTAAAGCCGACTGCCTTCGCCGCCATTACAGATGCCTGTATTCCGTGGCTTCCAGAGGGTATGACCGCCTTCAAAACTGTTATTGTTGACGACCGAAAACAGGAATCTGAAAGCGACAAACCAATGCTGCCATATCATCAAGTAACTGGAGATTTGACGGAAATTGTCTCGGGAGCAGTCGATACCACTTTTAGCGAGAAACCGGCTGCATTCGCTTTCAGAGGGATTTCTTTGGGAGACTACGCCACAGCGGTACTCGCAGTTCGTCGGGCGGCCGAGGTACGAGCTCGTCAAGAGTAGGATTCTTTCGGCTTTGGGCTCAGCGCTGCCATTTTCTGCGATGAGCATGATTGACCGCTCGCAGCCCTGAACGGTCTTTCAAAGTTGGAAATTAACACCTCAGCCACCGTGGCTCGCTCCGACCGATTTTATGCTAAAGTAAGCAGGCACCAATTGGAGATTTTTAGCTCGGAGCAACGGAGATGGAACGCAAATTAGCGGCCATTCTGGCCACCGATATAGTCGGTTTCGCAGGATTGGTATCACGCGATGAAAGCGGAACATTAGCTAAGTTGGTTCGACTAGAACGTGAAATCATCGGCATGCAGGTGGAAGCAAACCGGGGTCGTGTTTTTAAGTCCACTGGCGATGGGTTTTTGGCTGAGTTCTCGAGTGTCTTTGAGGCGGTCAATTGTGCAATCAACATTCAGCGAGCGTGTGCGCGCGAAGCACGCCAATCGAACAGTGACGACCCACTCATTTTACGCGTCGGAGTTTCGCTCGGTGATGTCGTTGTACACGGCGACGATATTCTCGGAGACGGCGTAAATACTGCCGCACGGCTTGAGGCAATAGCGGAACCAGGTGGAATCGCGGTTTCAGGAGAAGTAATGGCGCAAATAGCGGGCAAGATAGATCTTCCGCTGGCGGATTGCGGTCACAAAAGACTCAAGAGCACTGATACTCCAATACATGTCTACATGACCGTTTCAGAACCCGGAGAGGAAGGGGGTTTTCTGGATTTTGATGAAGATGAATTGGCCAAAACCTTAGTGACAGGTGGCTGCATCTGTGGGTTGGTCCGGTATGAAATAAACGCACCCGCCATAAGCACAGGGTATTGCCATTGTAGTTGTTGCAGAAAATTTTCTGGTTCAGCAGTTAATGCATGGGCGGCCTTTCCTGCTTCTGCTGTTCGATTTCTCACCGAGGAACCTCGATACTTCGCAACTACGCCGATAGCAAATCGTGGCTTTTGTGCCAGATGCGGGGCAAGCCTAACTTATAAGCTCGTGAAGCCACGAGAAACGGCCTATCTGGTCCTGCATACTTCGAGCCTCGACCAACCAGAAAACTTTGCTCCTTCAGTCCACTCCGGAATAGAAAGCAAAATGCCTTGGTTTGATATTTTGGATGATTTGCCGCGGACAAGATCTTCAGACTCCAGAGTTTTGCAAGAAGCATGGTCAAGTGTCGGTCTACCAGACCCTGAAACTTGGGGACCTTTGGCTAAGCCGCCTGTAGTGTTTTAGTGATCGAGCGATTTCTGCTTTATCCGCAAAGAGAACATTCCTAGCGTTTGAGAAAATGACAACATCGAGCCCAATGCGGGCGCCCATAAGACGTTAGCGAGGCTGCACAGCGACCGACCGCTCGGAGTCCAGATCGGTCGGTCGTTTTTTCTAGATTTCCAGTGTCCCCGGCTCATGATCTACTGATCGGCTCGATTTCCATTGAAGCCATATCGCAGCGTTCAACAGTTCTAACATGCGAGAGCACCTCCATCTCGAAACTTTCCTTGAAGGTAATGGTAGCTATATACGCAGAGCAATCGTTCACGCCGAGCGCCGCGAAGGTTCGATTGCCGCTCGCCGCTATTCACTTCAACGACTGTTCGCAGACCAAATTGGGCATTCTTCCAGCGGCAAAAAATATGTTTCCACATGTTGCATACTTGCTATGACTTGCCGCTGGTCTACAACTGGTGTCGTCAATCAGGAATGCCTGCGGCTGCCAGCATTTTATAGTAGGCGTCATAGATTTCTGGTTTTGCGATAGAGATACGAGCGCGCATATGCCGGAACATTGAAACGCTAAAATCGGGTTCCCGCGACATGTGAATACCTGCGAGCTCTCTAGCTCGGCTCCCATTGCCGAGAGCCATTTCCGCCACAAGTTCGTTCAGGCGAAAGACAGTCACAGTATTATGAAATGCACGCATTTTTTGGGCAGTTTCTCTTAGATCGCGCCAGTTCCCTTCCGCGATTTGCGACAGGCTGATACCCATGTGGACCCGGTAGTTTAGTGGGTCATTCGGGTTAAGTCGGAGCGCCTCCCTGGCATGAGCTTGTGCCACCTGCGCTTCACCCATCAGGCCATGCAGTACGCAACTGGATCCCCAGGCTGAAACGCAATTTGGGCTTCTCTCGACGACTTGATCCACAAGTGACAAACCGTACTCTGTATCCTCCGACAGAAACGCGAGTACGTAACCGGCATATGCTTGCGCCTCTAGGTCAAGATGTGATGCCGCCAGAGCCTCATTTGCCAGCTGAATTGCGCAATCAAATCGGGCCTCGTTTGGACGCGTATCCGGGTTCCATAGCAAAGTGCGGATCCAGCCTCGAAGAGCGCTTGCCAATGGGTACTCACTTGAGAGTGAAAGAGCTTTTGACAAATGGTCGTCTGCTTCAGTGAAATTGAACCTGTAGATCAAGGACTGCGCACGTAGGAAGTGATCATAGGCTCCAAGGGTGTCAGGGCGCTTGTGAGCAGCACGGTCTATTTCAGCTTGTCGGATACCTGGCGCAATCGAAGCAACGACAGCCTCGGTAATCTGGTCCTGAAGCTCAAAAACATCATCGAGCTTGCCATCGTATCGATCCGCCCAAACATGAGACCCGGTTTCCGCATCAATCAGCTGACCCGTGACACGCAACCGGTCACCAGCGCCGCGAACGGACCCTTCCAATATATAGCGGACACCAAGCTCTCGGCCGATACGACGCACATCAACCGAAAGCCCTTTGTAAGAAAAAGAGGAGTTTCGGGCGACCACGAATATCCAGGGCACTCTGGACAAGCTGGTGATTATATCTTCGGCTATACCTTCTGCAAAGTAATCCTGTTCAGCGTCAGGCGACAGATTGTCAAACGCCAATACGGCCACCGAAGGCTTGCCTGGGCGAGATTGAATTATCGGGGATTCAGTAGCAAATGCTGTTTGTACCGAGTAAGCAGTTACAGGGCGTGTGATATTCTTTAGATATTGCGGCCCCAATTCGGTGAACGATACATCCACCTTACCCACAAGGTCTTCGTAAACCCGACCTGAAACGATGATCCCTCCGGGAGGAGCAAGACTTTCCAGCCGGGCCGCGATGTTGACGCCGTCACCAAGAACATCACCGTCGTCATCAAAAACATCGCCCGCGTGAATTCCCATACGGAATTGCATTTCCGGACTTTGCCCGCGCGCCCCGTTCCGCTCAGCCATCTGACGTTGCATCGTTTCCGCACATGCCAGCGCATCTACAACCGAGGAAAACTCTGCAAGAAAACCGTCACCGGTTCTTTTGAATAGGCGTCCGCCATTCAGGCCGACATGCGGCTCCAGCGCCCTAAAGTGGCCCCTATATGTGTGCAATGCGGCTTCCTCGTTAGCACTGACAAGCGCGCTATAGCCAACAACATCAGCCACGAGTATGGCAGCCAAGTACCGCTCCAAACAAAATCCTCCCGCGTATCCATTGTGAAGGAGTGTCAAAGGGATATTAGGGGTTTCGCGCATAAATCGCGATCAATATTCAATGAACATCAGTGACCGAATAACGACACGCAAGCTTTTTGCTTTTGGGTAAATTAGGCAGAAGCGGACCTCGAAAAACCGAACTTTGTAATTTCGACTTTACACCGCAGCACAGGCACTGGAGCAAGGTGCCGCGTATGACTGCCTTGAGGGCAAAACGAGCTTCTAGCCGCGAATGCAAGGTTTTCGCTTGGCACTTTGAAAGGCCTTCCTACTCGGGTGCCATCAAAATTCTAGGTTCAGCGCCGCATGCTTGCTATCGTTTCATTAAGGGTCCATTGGCGGAAATCAGAATGACGATACGGGCGTCTTCAAGGAAGGCATTCGAGTACAGAACACGTCTCACCGACAATCGGATTTGGGACATGTTCGCGCTGCGCCAAGGAGATGTGATTGTTGCAACACCGCCAAAGTGCGGAACAACATGGACGCAAGCCCTTGTGCTGTCGCTCTTGTTTGAAAAGCCAGGTATGGACAAGGTCATGGATGACCTGTTGGTTTGGCTCGACCCTGCGTTTCGAGATCAACTCCCCATAGCTCGAATGTTCGAAGCTCAAAGCCACAGAAGATGCATCAAGACCCATACGCCTTTTGACGGCATTCCTTTCGATCCAGATTGCACCTACATCGCGGTGTTCAGACACCCAATCGACGCACATTTTTCGATGCGCCGACATGTGGCAAACCTGAAGGAAGACCTGATCCAAGACAGGTTCCCGGATGAGCCGACAGCTTCATTCGCCCTTTTTCTTGGTGAGACCGTTCGAGAGGAGATGGCCGATGGGATCACCCTTGAGGCCATCGTTCATCACTTCAAGTCCTTCAAGTCAAACATCCAACATCCCAACATACACATTTTCCATTACGCCGATATGCGGCGCGATTTGCTCTCTCATACTAGAAAGCTCGCTTCCGTACTTGGTTTGAAAATTGGCGATGAAATGCTGGCCGCAATTGCGGAAAGTATGCAGTTCGAGAACATGCAAGCCAATGCACGCGCGAGTGCTAAGGAAGAAACACAACGGTCCACAACCTTTAAAGACCCGTCAGCCTTCTTCGATAGCGCAAGCAGTCGCAAGTGGGAGGGCAAGCTTTCAGACGAAGACCTTCTTGCGTTTCACAAACGTCTTGCAGAGTTGCTTCCGGAAGCCGACGCGCGATGGCTTCAGTCTGGCGGAGAGCTTCCTGCTTAGGACCTCGCTTTCTTAGTAAAGATTGCCGCTTCGGGACCGTCTCGGCCATCTGAGACTTTTTGCCGGATGACCCGTAACCACGATGAGCGGTCATTCATGCCCGCGAACGCGGCCAGGGTTTGCCCTAACCAACAACAGCCGTTCGCCGCGGTTTCGCCAGATGACTCAAATGTGGACGAAGCGGACCTTGCAAAGTTTGGTGGTCGAGACCGACTTTGGGCATGGTTTATGGTAAGATCCATGCAAGTTCTGCGAGGGAGAGTACCATGATCGACGCTGAACAGCGATTGGTAGACCACAACATCATTTTACCTGCGCCGCTAAAATTGCCTGTTGGTATGGTGTTGCCATTTCCGTGGATTAACGTTCGGGGCGACCGGGCGTTCGTATCTGGTCATGGACCACAAGAAATAGACGGTACTCCGGCCGCGCCATTTGGAGCAGTCGGAGAAAATGTGTCTGTGGAAGAGGGCTACGCCTCAGCACGCAAAGTCGGGCTTTCTATTCTCGGCAGTCTAAAGCGCGAACTTGGCAGTCTAAACCGAATAACGGGGTGGTGCCGAGTTCATGGGATGATAAATTGCAAATCTGGCTTCAGCGATACGCCTACGGTTCTCAACGGTTTCACGGATTTGATCATTGACGTCTTTGGAGAAGAGATTGGCCGCCATTCACGTACGGCGGTCGGGGTGGCAGGCCTACCAATCAACTTCCCAATTGAAATCGAAGCAGAGGTTATTGTCTCAACGGCCTAGAATACACGTGAATCCGGAACAACGTACTGGTCAAAGAGGAGCAGGAATGTCGCTGCGCCGGGCAGAAGTACTGTATGGAAGAAGGCATTTGGGTGAGCCAGAATGGAGACTCCATGATTAAGTTTATGCCTAAGTTTCTGATTGTAACGGCGCTCTGTACGATCCAATACTCTCAAGTAGCGCTCGCGCAAAGTCACACTCACGACGCTGAAGTCACGCCATACGCCGGTCTGCAATCCAGGACCATCAAAAGCTTATCTGAGACCGATCTAGAAGAGCTGCGGCGCGGCGGAGGTTGGGGTTTTGCTTTACCAGCGGAGCTGAATGGCAAACCAGGCCCAGCACACTTGCTCGAATTGCAAGATGAACTTGGACTTTCGAAGGATCAGGTGGAAAGAATTGGCACGATCCATTCTGAAATGCGCAAACAGGCAATCGTCGCAGGCGAGCGGTTTATTGAGGCCGAAGCGGCGTTGAGCGAAGCGTTTGCCGGTGACCAGCTTGACTTAGCCGAGTTAAACAAACTTGTTAAAGCGGCAGAAACGGCCAGGGCCGAATTACGACTGGTTCATCTGTCCCGGCACCTGCAAACAACACCGCTGTTGAGCGCAGATCAAATCCAGCAATACAGCATTCTAAGAGGGTATGCGAACGACCCGTGCTCCAATGTGCCCGAAGGCCACGACCCTACCATGTGGAAAAAACACAACGGTTGCAGCTGAATCCTTTTGAAATCAGCGCAAACTAATGTTGGACATGGAGCTGGGAAATCTGATTGCCCTTCATCCAATCTCTCAGCTATGTCGAGCAAACACACTCGTTGTTCCATCCAGACCAACGAGCAAGGTTTCATAAGGTTCTCGTTCGTCTGAAAAATCCATGCCGGGTGAACCCATCGGCATGCCTGGAACTGTTAGGCCGAGGCCTTCAGGATGTTCGGACAAAAGTCGATAGATATCTACTGCCGGGACATGACCTTCGACAAAATAGTCCCCAATAATTGCAGTGTGGCAACTGGAAAGCTCATCTGAGATTTTCATTTGTTCTTTAAGCGACCACAGCTGCTCCTGTTCCATGTCTAGCGTATCGGCGCGAAATCCTGCGGAAATCAGGTGATCTACCCACGCGGAACAACAGCCGCAGGTTGGCGTCTTGTAGACTTTGATGAGTGGGGCTTCTTGACCGACGGAAGGAGTGGCTAACACTGCTGCCGTACCCGCTAGTAAAAATTCGCGTCGTTTCATTGGTCTCTTCTCCGCTTCCTCATGGGACTACAAAGATATTGTGCCAAGGCGAAACTTTTCAATGTTACCGGACTGAGCATCAAACGGGCAGTTTCGATACAAGGTCTAAATCTCAATCCAAAAAACACTGGTCGCCAAACGTTTTGTGTGTTGCGTCGCGTATGGCTCAAGTTCACTCGAGCGCTCGGCAATGGACCTCGCGATCAACGTCGTGGTGAGGTCCATAGCATCCTTCTAAGCCGTGGCCACGCCAATTGCCTTGGTGGTGCCTGCCCATGCACCCTGACAATGCAATCACTATGACCAAGAATGCCGCTCTGCGCGGGTGCTTGATCCAACAGTTCTGTTCCATGTGCAAACCAACCTAGTAGCAATCCGGATACCTTTGCTTTGACGCAGGTCAACACCCCATTGCGGCAGCTTCCAAATAGCGGCAGTTAGTCTATCGTGAACAGCTCCTGTCTTTCAGCAACACCGCGCAATCTGTATTGCCCCAGGGAAACAAGACTTGGAATGGAGCCCACCAAGTCGCCCGCCACCTTATCGGAAACCACAATGTTCTGATCAAGCGCGCTGCACATGCCTAAAATGCGCGAAGTTGTATTTACCGCTGGGCCGACCACTGTGAAATCCAAGCGAGACCTACCGCCAATATTGCCGTAAAGAACATCGCCTGCGTGCAACGAAAGAGTGAAGCTGGTCGTTGGCAAACCATCAGCTTGCCGTCGTTGGTTGAGTTCCTCAAAGGTATTTCGCAACTCCGCGGCCGCGTGAATTGCGACGCGGCGAGCGTCCGAAACTTGATTGATATCGAAGATGGCAAGCATACCATCTCCCATGAACTTAAGAACGTTACCGCCATTGCGTTCGACTACGTCAACAGCTTCCGCGAAGTAGTCGTTTAGCAATTCTATGATTGAGTCCCCGGGAAGCGCCTCTGACAATTTGGTAAATCCTTGCAGGTCAAAATACCAAATCACCGCTGAAATAGTTTCCGATGAACCTCGGGTGATGTCCCCGGAAAGAACGCGCCTACTGGCGTCTTTGCCCAGATATGCGGCTGTAATGTCTTCAGCCATCAATCGGTTGGCCCCACATTTCAGCGTCAGACAAAGTGGAGATATCAGTTGACGCAAACCATCAAGTTGCTCGCTTGTGAAGCCCCCGCTCGCGTCGGTTGTCAACGAGATTATAGCACCTTCATAGGCCTGCATTGGATCGACTGGCGTAGTATTGTCCTGAATAAGGAAAAACCGTTTAACAGCGAAGTAGTCAGTTGCACCGCGCTCGCGAAGTTCGTCGAAGATCGGAAAGTTGAGCTCGGGTTCTTCGACTGTCAGATCTTGTCTGATCTCTTCAACGTTGTTTGCCAAAAGATAGTAAATTGGGCTTAGAACGTATTCCTCGGGCGCATCCGTTCTTCGGACAAAGTTCTCTCGCTCATGACCGCCATCCCTGTGCCAGCGAAAAGCGACAGTCCCAATCTCAGGATGATGAGCGCGAACAGTGATGTTTGCTCTTTGAAGCGGAATTCCTGCTGAAACAAGACGGTTGCAGAATGCTTCAAGCCAGAGCTCCACGGGCGCATTCTCCAAGCCCTGTTGAACCAGCCAGTCGGCTATATCCTTTACGGCGGCTGTCAGTTCCCAGTTTTGGACTAAAGGAGCTGCCATGATGTCCTCTTAATGAGCTATCTGAACAATTGGCTCTTAGTCTAATTCACTTCAAGGACACATCAAATTCAATTCTCCCTCTGCGCTTGCAGCCCTAAGGTATATGCTGATCTTGTGACGTATCGCACGCACGACACCCGGGCAATGGTCGCAATTCATCAGGAATTGCTGGCGATGTGAGCTGTAGCGCGTACCGCAAGACTTTTGCGACTGAGCTCTGCGGGGTATCTGTGTGATCTGTCGGCGTTGAGGCAACCGAAATACTCAATCTTGCCACTCCAAACGATACAAGACGTGGTGACCGCGTAGACCTTTCAGAAGTCTGGGTTCTATTTCAGAAAATGAGAAATCGGTTCGTCCTCCGACCATGGCGCGAGTCGCATCTGAAACGAGTATCTCGCCTGCCGCACCAACCGTGGTTATGCGTGAAGCTTTGTTGACCACAGTGCCAAAAAAATCTCCACGAGATTGCACGACATCACCAGTGTGAATTCCAATCCGGACACCGAAAGACGGCTCCTCGGAAGCCGATGCAATAGCCTTCTGAATCTTGACAGCGGCCGTTAGCGCTTCCTTCGCGGACGGAAAGACGGACAACGTTCCGTCTCCAAGGGATTTCACGAACTGGCCATGATACTTTTCAATGATCGCCGCCAAGACTTGGAAGTGGTTTTCGATCAGCACCGACCAACGCTGATCGCCCAACGCCTCCGCCAACGTTGTGCTGCCCTCCACATCAGTGAAAAGTACTGAAGCCAAACCTTCGGTTTGGATCAGCTCGGGTCCATCTTCGCGCGCAGCATCAACCAGTTTTTGGATGGCCAGCTGCTGTTTACCCACGAGTTCAATATTTGGAGTTGGCACCGAAGCGTGGCGATTGATGATCTTCCAGGCTGCTCCCTCCAGGACAAAAATCAGAACGGTGCGGTAGAAGACGGCTTCATCAAAGCCGACAAACTGAATCTTGTGGACGAAGGACGACCATCCCGTTTCTCCGTTTTCGAAGGCCTCAGCTTCAACTTCTTCGAAAACGACGGGAGCCGGGATCTCCGCAAAAAATCCGCTAACCCCATCGCGAACTGCTTGCCCGCTCCAGAACTCACCTTCGCCTGTCCCAACGAACCTTAGTTCATCTGATTTCGAGAGATAGTTCCGTAATTCGTCAGTATTCTTCTTGGTTCTGAGTATTTCATACCAACGCCTCGAAACTGCCAGCAGTTCAGGTGAGGAACGTATCATCAAAAATAACTCGAGACGCTAAATGGAATGAGACTTACAAGGTCTTGCAACCGGTATCTCCATTTTTCGAAAGATACAGGTCAATGCTGCCGCTGAAGTTTGGTCAGATCAAGACTTTTGTATTTCTCCATGGCAAGATTTGCATCGGTTTCAGTCGATACCACGATCTCATTCAGGAGTACGCTGACTGGATGGAATTTCGATGCGGTGTGACATGTGAAGAGTGTGGCCACGTTGGTGACATCGTTCGGACAGCCGACGGGTCTCAAGTGCTCTGTTCTCACTGTTACTGTACTCGGGAGAAGTCTGATGGGTGATGACGACGACGTTGAGGTGGACGAAGAGACGATGCGTTTGCTGAAGCTATTGGAAGCTGAAATCGCGGCCGGTCGAGCAAAACTAACCAAGCCGATCAGCGCAGATGAGATCCGGGCACGCAAGATTGCTGAGCCGAAGGGTAAGGCAGATGAGTAACGAGACTACAGAAGAGGAAATCCCAATTTTCGTAATCTGCGAGACTTTGGTGAACGGCAAACTTCGAGAGATTGAAGGAAAGGAGATCACTGTAAAACCAAACAAGATCATAGTCTTGACGACCAGTGTCGAGGATGTTGAGTGATGACAGATGATTTTTCAGAAGAAGAGATCTTCGGGCGCCCGTTACAGGATGTTCCTCTGGATGACTTGATCGCAGAGTTGCAAGCTCGTCGCAAAGAGGGCCCGGAGGTCTGGCTTGCGTTGCGCAAAATGATTTTTGAGCAAATCGCCGATTTTGCACAGCGTCCGACCGATGCGCCCAAATGGCGGGATGAATGGGTCAAAGAGAACAACTGGAATCTAGTGACTGACGACGATGATGTCGAGATCACTGATGGCAGCGGCAACGTGTTCGACGACCTCGGGATCGAAGACCCAAGGAAGAAGACTTAGTGATGGGGGACGAGCATTTCAGCTTGATCTTATCCGCTGTGATCATTGTCGCGTTGGCGATCTACGTCAGACACATCGTCTACACCGCTGGAAAAGATCGCGAAGTCGATCCAGAGCGAGTGCAAAGGATCATGCGAGATCTGGACTACAGCCACCTGGACCGAGTGATGAACCGGCGAAGGAAGGGGTAGCGGGATGTTGAATGTGGTTGTCTATGTTGGTGATCAAGAGGTCGCCCGAGCTGTGGCTGAGAACGATTCAGAACTCGCGGACGTGTCCGATTACAATATCTGGATGAACGAACGTGCTGCCGAGCGGTTTGGCATTCAAGAAAAAGGTCTCAGCGGCCGGATTAAAGGCCACCCTCGAAATCAGACGGTCTGGAGGCTCGTCCGCAAGATCGCAGACCTTTGGCTTGCGGGGACCGGCGCGGGCGAAGAAAGCGTTGAGGCAGAGCTGCTGCCGATGATCCGCAAGTCAATCCGCGAACTAGATGAGAGGGTCGAAAAGGAAGCGAACCAAAGCGAAGATTGGAATGCTGTGATCAAGCAGATTTCTGATGACGAGCCGTATTCCCTGGGCTTCTACGCTGACAAATTTGAGTCGTGGACAGCGGACGAGATTGAAGCTCTTCGATGTGATGTGGTTGAGACAGCAACAGAGGAGGAACTAATGGCCGAGGTCGAATGCCGGCGAAGAGCTGGTCTACTGCCCAAGGAGGCCTCGAATGATGGCTTCTCAGATCTGGTTGATGATCTCTGGGGCAAACTCGATACAGACCCAGACCGCTAGTACAGCTTACCTGCCGCCATTACCCAAAGTTTAACATAAGAAGTCTATGGCGACTGTTGTTGTAGTAGTGCGCGCTTCTTCTAAGCGCCTCTCCTGCTAGGAACCAAAGCGTCCCGGATAAGTATTTCCCCAACACTGCTCTGCGGAACCATGTACTACCAGTCTTTACGATAAGCATGGTTGATCGCAACCAGCCCAAACCGGACATTCGCAACAAGACTTTGCAATTTCCGAGATCAGGACAAAGCGGTCGATGACGAGAAGCCTAGAGTTTTTAAATTCCAGTATCGAAAATCGAAGGGCGCACGGCATCCTCTTACCTTCGAACAATAAAGTTTTGGCGATGAACAACGTACACTGCTCAAATTGAATTCAAAAAACGCTCTATTTCCACTAGGGCTTTAGGCCAGGCAGGATCATACTCTGGCATCGTATTGTTTGCTGTCTCAAGGCCAATAAAGCGCGCCTTCTGGATGCCGGAGGCGAAAATCCTACCTTGTTCAACACTGTGCATCCTGTCTCGATTAGCGTGCATAACCAGAGCCGGACAGGTGATCCGCAGAAGTAGATCGGTTACGTCGACCCCTGCGACCAGTGGTCCAATCTTGAGCCAATCCTGATGGTCCATTGCCACTTTCATAAATTCTGCATAAGTGCGCTGGTCATGCGGACTTGCGGTTGGAGCAAATGATTGCGCCATCAAGTCTCTTGCAGAAGGGTATTCATCGTTCCAGCCTTCAAGGCTCATATCCATCATTGCTTGCCCAAGCGCGGCAATTCCGGGCTGTGAACGCACCGCGAGTCCTTGTGCAAATCCACCGAGTAGAACCAACCCCGAAACACGGTCAGGATTATTTGCGGCAAAAGCCGCGGCAATGGTTGCCCCAAAAGATATGCCAAACAGTGGAACTTTTTCGATCCCGGCTGCGTCCAGTACGGCCTCAACATCTTCGACGATCCGATTCAAAGACACATCCTGCACGCCCCTCTGGGACAAGCCATTGTTTCTACCATCAAACCGATAAAGGCAGTGATTTTCAGAAAGCAGCGGCAACCACCCGGCGATGGTGTTCATCGTCCAATCGTATTCCAGATGCCTAAGCCAGTTTGGTGTGACCAGTAACTTTCTACCACTTCCAGTGGATGTCCAGGCAAGCGTTGTACCGTCTTTTGATTTTGCAAAGCGGACGTCTTGAGAGCTAGCCAGCAGCTTGTTCTTTGCGCGTCTTTTGTCACCATCTAAATCAATAGAGTAGGCTTCCACTGGATTTGGAATTCCCTTCAACCGTATCGAGCTTTCTGGTCGCAAAGCAACCGCCAGCGAAGTTCCCGCAACTTCAGCAGCTGTCTTGCTGACGAGACAACTTCCAATATGCGCGCTGGACTGAAGGCGCGACGCAACATTCACGGCCTCTCCGAACAAGTCTGTGCCATTTGGCATTACGTCGCCAACGTGGAGACCTCCTCGAAGTGTTACGTCTTCATCTCTCATCTGATTGAAAATCTGGCTGGCAGCATTAATTGAGTCTGTGGCTGCAACAAACTCAACCAAAGCACCATCTCCCATCAGCTTGAATATTCGTCCTTTGTTTTCATGGACCAACGGTCTGATCACATCGTCCAAAATGCGTTGTAGAGTGTTCAGCGTGGTCTCAGCATCCTCTGACATGCGCTTGGTATAATCGACGACATCGAGGCTTAGGATCGCAGCAATTTTCCGCTTCATCAGTCGATGTGATCCTTTTAGCTAAACCAATTCCTCTGAACCAAAATTAACAGACGAATAGATTTTTGTGACCAAAACTTGTGCCTGGGCATTTTGCTAAGCCTGCAAGTTCCCAAACTTGCGCTGAAACACACAGCCGAGCAAAACGTCTTATTGGCTGGCGAAACCTAGAATTAAGGTGAATGATTAACGCATTTCACGTCGCTAACGAAGGTTCACTTCGAAATATCCAATCTAATGGTATCAGTCCGTAGTTCTTCTCATCTGTGACCGATGGCAGCCCGAAGCGGAACTTCGACTCCGAGCTTTGCAAAATCTAACAAACGGACGGCAGCTACCATTAGTGTGAATGGCTTGAAGGTATCGAGCATTCGCCACGGCGACAATTTAAGAAAAAAATGACTGCGAGAAACAAGGTGGCTGAAACTGCTCTCAGACAGAAAACAGGCGTCCCCGCACACTTTCGCGCAATTCGAGCTTAGTCCAAGGTGTTTCCGGTGATGAAGGTGTACGAACTTTCGACCAAATCGATGACGACATCCAACTCTTCTGGTGTGGTCGGTGTATATATCATCACAAAGCCGCTCCACCCAGGACGTTGCTTGGCCCAAGGGTGTGCAACGGCCCAACCAGCCTCAATTGCCTGCCGCGCCATTGCGGGGTGAAGCGAAGCGTGCAAGCTGCCATCAGTATGCATATGCGCAAACTCAAACCCACCGACGATAGAGTTCGGTTGAGACAACAACATGTCAGGATCAAGCTGAAAGCCAATCGCGCCAGGTAATGATATGCGTGTCGGGCCAAGTGTGACCCCTGGGAATTGCGCAACTCGCTCCAGCAATAGCCGGGCCAAATCGGCATCAATTTCGACACCAATCTGAGTATGCGGTACGCCGCTTGTCGTTTCGGGACGGGGCGAGGTACGCTCCGGCAAGGAGCGCTCTTGTGCGAATGCCAACGGGCACGTCAACGCCACCGCTATCGCAGCAACCGCCAGTAGTCTAAAGAACACATTCATTTTGTTGCCAGCCCGTCAAAAGTTTAGAATGAGCGCTCAGCGCAGTATCAGCGCCCTTGCACACATTACTCAGCCTTTAATGCTTCGATATTGATCAAGAGATCTATTTCGTCGCTCACCGCTGGTGCAAAGGCCCCAAGTCCGAATTCAGACCGCACGATAGTCGCCGTTGCTGCCAGCCCCAAGGTCGGCGTGCCCTCTTTTGGACCAAACGGGTATGGCGCTGACTTGTTAAGCGTTGTTTCCAGAACAACAGGTTTGGTGACGCCATTCATGGTCAGGTCGCCAGAAATATCCGCGGTGTTTTCCCCGGTCACTTCAATGCTGGTTGAGGCGAATATGACCACGTCACCGTCACTCGCGCTGAAAAAGTCATCGGACATGAAGTGTTGCAAACGGGCATCCCAGCCCGTGATCATGGATTTTACAGGCATAGACACTGTGACAGATGACGCAGACGGATCATCTTCGTTGAACTCTATCTCGCCACTAAAACCTGAGAACATTCCAAATGTTTCTGAGAACCCGATGTGGTCGTAGCTGAACAATACCTGGCTGTGTCCAGGATCCAGCTCGTAGGTGCCACTCTCGGACAATGCGGTTGTCGCGCCCATCGATAAGAGTACCGCCAGCGGGGTTGCTGCCACATTGAACATTGATACGCTCCCATTTTGACAAGACTTGTTTGCGGAATTGAGTATTGAGCTTTAGTTTTTAGCTGATCATATTAATAGAACAAAATGTTCTATAGCGCAACAAAGTGTTCTACAGGAGGGGCGATTGAAAGAAGATCCCAGGCTGATCGCCACACGGCAGGCCGCGCTTGATGCGGCGCAAAGGATACTGAGGGATGAGGGCGTACTGCACGTAACTCATGGCGCGGTTTCAAAGGCAACGGGTATTTCGCGGAGCACACTTTACAGGCACTGGCCAGATGCGCGCAGTCTGCGTGATGCAGCATTCAGGCGCGTCGCAACACCGCCGAACATACCGCCCAAAACCGATGGCCCGCTGCGATCTGACCTGCGCTGGTTACTCAGCGTACTGATGGGAGCCTTGAATGACACACCATGGGGCCAAATCGCGCCTCAGGTGGTCGCTGCTGCGTCCACCGACGAAGAAGCGCGGTTGGTGATCACTGAATTCATGAAAGACAGGTTCGCAAGTGTTGAAGCAGTGTTTGCAGCCGCAATAGACCGCGGTGAGATCGCCGCGGATGTTCCGGTTGAACAGCTTATAGAACTAGCAGTCGCTGCCCCTTATTTTCGCAAGCTCATACGTCACGAGGCCCTGGACGAAGACTGGTTGGATCAACATGTTGATCTGCTTTGCAGTATCGCGAAAACCAATTCGGGACAGTAACCTTCACCTGACTTAGAAATCAACGCGACCTGCAACTGGCGCGAGATTTCGACAGAACAACAAGTTATGATCAATAGCCTGTCCAGCCCGTTCTTCATAGCGGTTGCTCCAAAAGGTCTCGGCAAAGACTCGCAATGATCGTTCTTCGAATTTTGCAAAGTTCGCTTTCTGCGCATTTCTGTAATTCGGGCAACGCGCGGCATCGGCCAAAGTGGGCTCGATGCGGCCATTCTCCGCGGCTTGCATGTTTGGCAGGTCCAGCCCAATCCGGACACTTAATCCAAGACTTTGCAATTCCGACTTGCGGACAAAACTGACCTTGGCGTCTACACCTTCGCTGACGCAGGATCCACCGCACTGGCAGCAACAGCTCTTCCCTTCAACAGGGAAAATCGCCAAAGCGGCCGTTCCACAACGGGCTTTGGAGCTCCTTGATCGCTCTTTGACCAGACGGCGCTCTGGCATGGAAACGAAGGGGCTTGGCTCAGCGCATAACCAAAGCTAGAGAATAGGCGTCAGGATCATGAAATTGGGCTTCTTCGCGCAAGTAGGGCGAAGACAGGCAACATCGTTACGATCCAGACCACGCTATAAATTGCGGATGGTATGGCATATTCGCTTAACCCATTGGTGTTAGGCAACAGCAAAGTGGCAATTGCGATTCCCAAAGCTCCGTTTTGAACGCCGGTCTCAATTGAAATCGTCTTCGCCTCGATGTCTGTGCATCCGAGCATCCCTGAACTCATGATGCCAATAAACGTGAGTGACGCACCTACAACAAAAAGTGCGGGTCCAAGCCTAAGGAAGTTATCCGCGACCACCACCCAGTTTGAAATGATAGCGCCTCCGATGACCATCGCAAAAAGTAGCATAGAGACCTTGCTAAAGATTGGTTCGACCGCAGCTACAATTCGCGGCGCCAAGGATCGCGCGATCACCCCGGCTAGGATCGGTGAAGCTGTTAAAAAAAACATTGCTAAAGCCGTCGAAGAAATGTCGATAGCGGGCGCAGTTGCCCCCATGAACATCTGCATCGAAAACCCCAGGATGAGCGGTACGGTAACGACACAAGTCAGACTGAAGACTGCTGTAAGAGTAACGGACAAAGCGACATCCCAATTCGAAAGCTTGGTCACGATGTTACTGATCGCCCCGCCCGGACAGGCCGCTAAAATCATGATGCCAACGGCTGCCTCAGCGGAAATCCCAAAGATAAAAGTCACCATCAAAGCGATGCAAGGCAGCAAAATGATCTGGTTGAGAGCGCCGACGCAAAAGGCCCGTGGACGTCGTCCAATGCGTTGAAAGTCAGCCGCTGTGAGTCCGAGGCCAAGGCAGAACATGATGACAACAACTGCGAGCGGCAGCAGCACAGATATGAAAATTTCGCCCATCTACCATGACCTCTATGGCTGCATGCTTCCGCTCGCTTTCGGACGATACCGTTCAGAAAACCTGATGACGAGTGTTATCAGTTTGGCGCATTTATCCTCAAGCGCCCGAAGATCGAGGCTGTCTCTATTTATTATACCTATCACAGGGTTGGACGATCTGGCGTGAAAGAGCTTTCCAGTGCTAATCTCACTGTATGGCAAGTGTAACTTACGCATTCGCCCGCGCGATGGCCAACGCCGCCGGGATGACGCTAAACGACGATGGCGCCCTGATTTCGAATGGCGCTGTCGTGCTGCGTTTACCAGAAGCTCAAGACGGCCAATTGGCGGATGATGCGTATTTCGATTTGATAGATTGGATTCGTGCGCAACAAGCGGATGAGGTTGCGTTGGTTGAGGCCTATGCGAACGCGATTGCGACCGATGATCTCGGCGTCCTTGGCCTGGCTGTAAAGACAGCTCCCACCTTGCGGGAATCTTTGCAACGGATCGAACGTTACTTTCGTCTCGTCACGGACACCGCAGTTTACAGACTTGACGAAACCGGCGATCCGGTCCTTTGGATATTTGAAGGGCAAACGCCACATCGCGCCGCCTTGGAATTGCGCAACGAATGCGCGCTTGCCGCCTTTGCACGGAATATGTATCGGTTTGTGGGTGCTGGATTGTCGCTCGAATATGTCGCGTTCAAACATGCGTGCCGACAAGAGCATGAACGTTACGCCCAGCATTTTGCTTGTCCCGTGCAATTTGGTACTGACCACAACGCCATTGCTATGCGCCCTGCTATGCTGGAAAGCGAAAATCGTCTTGGCGATCCGGGCTTGTCAGATTTCATGACGAAGCACCTGGATGAGGAGTTCAACTCTCGCGATGACGACACCTCACTGAGCCAAGCAATTGTCCACCGGCTTACGCCAGCCCTAAGTAACGGCGCACCGCAGGCGGCGCATGTCGCCCAAGAGATGGGAATGAGCGAGCGCACTCTTTACCGCAGGTTGGCCGAAGAAGGGCTGACCTATCGCGACGTTCTTGGTCAGGCACAAGTTGCACTCGCTCGTGACCTGCTCCGTGACGGTAAGGCTTCCATAGCCGAGATCGCCTTTATGACCGGGTTTTCGGAACAGAGCACGTTCAGCCGCGCCTTCAAGCGCTGGGTTGGCCAGGCTCCGGCACGATTCAGGCAGCAAGCGACCTCCGACTAGGCACACACCTCAAGACCACATGGCAGGTTCGGCCAAAACCTTGGCAGGGCGGGCCGATACCTCAATCGATGTGGTGCATAACTTCTTCTTTGTCAGATCCACCTGGGGCGCTGCCGAGTAAAGCAAACCCATTTGCCCCTCTCAGACAAAGGAAATTTGCAATGAGCAATCATGACCACAAACATGGAGCAAGCTGCGCTTGCGACGTCACGCCCGAACGCGTTGATATGGCGCGCCGGCGACTCTTGCAACAAGCCGCCGGTGCGGCCGCGGCAGGTACAACAATAGTGGCTGGCGGGCAGGCCCTTGCCGCGACCGACGAAGCACGCGCCTACTATGCTGACCCGGAAAATCCAGGCCTTCCCCAAATCGACATGACCATCGAGCCGGGGCGTACTGCGCTTGTGGTGACCGACCCCCAGATTGATTTTTTGTCAGAGGACGGTGTGACGTGGGGCGTCGTTGGCGAAAGCGTGACCGAACAGGGCACGGTCGACAATATCGAACGGCTTTTCATTGCCGCCAAGGCTGCGGGGATGCCGGTCTTCATCTCGCCCCACTATTACTACCCACATGACCACAAATGGGAGTTCGAGGGCACTCTGGAAGCGACGATGCACAGCATCGGCATGTTTGACCGCCTGGGACCGCTCAATTTGGACAACTTCGAGGGCTCAGGTGCCGACTGGATGCCGCAATACAAGAAGTACATCGAGGATGGCGAAACCATCATTTGCTCGCCACACAAGGTTTACAGCCCTGCTCAGAATGACCTGAACCTGCAATTGCGTAAACGCAAGATCGACAAGGTGATCCTCGCGGGGATGTCGGCGAACCTGTGTACGCAGGCGCATCTCTACGAGCTGCTGGAGCTGGGCTACGAAGTCGCTGTCGTTCGCGATGCCACAGCCGGGGCCAAGGTGCCTGAAGGTGACGGGTATCTCGCCGCCATCATCAACTTCCGCATGGTCGCCAACGGCGTCTGGTGGACCGACGACGCGGTTGAGCGCATTGGCCAATCGGCCTGACCCAAATCGATCTTCAAATTTGATCCTAGCATCCTGAAAGGACATATCATGACACGCATCTTTACATTTCCCGCGCTTACAACAGCGTTGACTCTCGCCCTGGCGGCGGCGGCATTGGCTGACGATGAATACAACGTTTCGAACAGTCTTACCTTGACTGGGCAGCCCCTCGGCATGCATGGCGTCGATCCTGTATCGATGTTTGAAGCCGAAATACCCGAAATGGGCAACGCCACTTTTACATCGGCCCATGATGGAGTGGACTACTATTTTGCGTCGCAGGCAGCGAAAGCCACATTCGAGGCGGATCCGACGGCACATCTGCCTCAATTCGGCGGGTTCTGCGCCTTTGGCGTCTATGTAGGCAAGAAGCTTGATGGCGATGTTCGGTATGCCGATATCGTGGACGACAAGCTCTATCTCTTTGTGAATGAGGAAATCTTCAAGAAGTACCTTGAGGACAAAGAGACCGTGATCCAAGGCGCCCATGCCAAGTGGGCAGACATCCACCACACGCCTGTCGGCAGCCTTTGATCGAGGAATTTGGTGGCTTTTGCCGGTCGGAGCCACCGCTGCCTCTCCCCTCCCCAAAAGGCCGGCATTTCTCCAAGACACCCTGTCCGCAATGACAATTCGCGTGTGTCGAAAACTCTTCCCAAAGGAAACCAGACATGACTGATTTTGAGACATATACAATCGCCTCAGCCCCTGATGCCGCGAAACCAATTCTGGAAGCATCGCTGAAAGGATATGGTTTTGTACCCAACCTTTATGCGGCCATGGCCGAAGCGCCCGCAATTTTGGAAGGCTATACGACACTTTCCAGCATCTTTGGAAAGACCAGCCTGTCAGAGACTGAGCGCCAGATCATCCTTATGACTAACAACCGGTTGAACGGGTGCAAGTACTGCATGGCCGCCCATACCACTCTTTCACAGATGGCCGGTGTCCCCGAAGACGTGATCGCAGCGTTACGCGATGGCAGCCCTATCGCCGACCCCAAATTGGAAGCGCTGCGCAAATTCGCCATCGTGATCAA
The DNA here is from genome assembly GCF_056531525.1 of Ruegeria sp. N11. Taxonomy (NCBI): domain Bacteria; kingdom Pseudomonadati; phylum Pseudomonadota; class Alphaproteobacteria; order Rhodobacterales; family Roseobacteraceae; genus Ruegeria; species Ruegeria sp. N11. The sequence goes on along the minus strand of NZ_JBQFLX010000027.1, from coordinate 21,882 downwards.
CGAAAGCCGAGGCTGGCCCAGCGACGCACAGGTCGAGGCGTTTCTGACGGCTGGTTACACACGCCGATCTATGCTGGAAGTCATCCTCGGCACAGCGTTGAAAACCCTGTCGAACTATACGAACCATGTGGCGGAAACCGCGTTGGATGATGCCTTTGTGCCAAATGCATGGATCGCCTCGGTCGCGGCAGTGGCTGAATAGCGCGACGCCCGCCCATTTGTTAATCTTGCTTTTGGACCTGTGTTTGATTCCCGACAAGAAGGGGATCTGATTTTAGACGTCCGACAGCAAAGTCCGGATTCCTGCGCATCGCTGACCTTACGGAACGGAGAAGCACTTTGTGTTCTCGGCTCAACGCTAGAACTGATCTAGATTTCACGACTGACTGATGTCCGAAGGCAGCGGAGATTGGCTGACGAGAGCGAAAACGCAGCATAATCGCGACTTATGTTAAATCCCAATCAGTCTCTGGATCGGGGCAATATCCGCAATTCTTATACCTGAGATTAATTTCGACCTGCAAAGATGGCCCGGTATTCTAAATGAGGATTTGACATGAAAAAACTGGCAACCATCGACCTACCCAAAACAAACGCAAACGCCTTTCAAGTGCTGGCGCGCTGCCAGTCCGCAGCCGAAAGAGCCGGAGCCGAGAAAGCCAGAACTCAGAATTTTCTGGAGGACGCCGTCCAGGGGGATTATGAGCACTTGTTGCGTGTGGTGAATACCTACTTCGAGGTCTCGAATATCGGGTCTTGATTACAGAGGGCGAAGACGAGCAGACAACGTGTTGCAGTGTCATTGGTACTTATAAGAAGTTTGACGGCTTCACTGGGTAGTATGCGAAAAAGGAGTAGCTGAGTCCGTTGGACGCGCAGCCTCAACCCGACCCTCCCTAAAAATGAAGATTGGTGTCCCGAGTATGTCTCTCGATTTGTTTCTTGGTGCTTGCCAAATATTGGTCATCTGCAACGCAACAAGGAAGATGTTATGAGAAAATCAAAACCAATGACTGCAAAAGCTGCTGCGCGTGTACACATGATGTAGGTGCGCTCATAACGCTGCATTCCCAACATTGATTTCATTGAAGAAAATCTTGGAAGATTGCCCATAACTCTGCGCGGTATTTGCGCATAACTTTGCACGATTTGCCCATAAGTTTGCGTGCCACAGAGAACCCATCTAACAAACCAGTTCCTATGGCTTATCTGCAATTCTCAAATGCAACTTATTCCCAATCGCCAGCAGACGAGCGCCAAGTCTTGGCTTCGGCATCCCAAACACTAGCCGTGACGCAAGGCGTCGGGTTTATACCGTCGCAATTGGATCCATGGACGTCCGCAAGGACAACGCGTTGGCGTCCAAAGTCAACAACCGTCCAGCCTTGGTTTAGCAAGGAGTGCACCTCTTCACTAACCCAAAAGTGCGACATGCATCCGCCAGTGCCGCAGTAAAGAGATGCGGCGCTCGAACACGCAAAGCCAGATTCATTCAGAACCCAGTCGCGTTTTAGATCTCCGTCGAGATCAACCCTTTCAACCGCACCCCAATCTAAGTCAAACTGACCGTCGTTGAAATCCGCGCAGGCCTGTGCCGCCAGATCAACCTTTGCCCGCAAACCGGTGGGAAGTTGCGAAACGTCAGCCGCGATAGCTGGTGAGGTCCAAACTAGACCCGAAACCAGAACAAGCCAGGAAACCACACCTTTTAACTGGCGCACTTTTTGGGAAGCCGGTTGGAAAGCGGCGTCAATTGCATTGATCATATCTGTAATCTCCGTACTCCATCCAGTTTACCGAGCCTTCGCTAAAAATCAGAAACTCGGACCTGTCTTCCCCAAGCAGGGCGACGACAAATCCGGCCGGTGGTTCTGAGTTTCCGAAGTAACTGTAGGCAGTCATAGCTCTTATCGCCTCACCGTTGACCGTTACACGTGCGTCCCACTCCCCCTCCGGATTATCCAATATTACGGGTTCAATCACGCGTTTTATGCCTCCGCCACCGCAATAGACGATGCCTTCGGGTGCTTCGTATGAGGCCTCTTGGCTAGCATCCGAGTCGCAGGCAGAACGAAGGGACCGAATTGCCGCGCTGGAACCCTTCAAGTCAAAGATTCCGTAGCTGACATCTTGATCAATCATCGACAAATTAACCGATGCATTGACCGCAAGCTGGTCCAGCACAAAACCATAGTCTTGCTGACTATTGAAACTGACCTCGACAGGAAAATTGTCGACGATCTGCAAAGCCGCGTTTTCTGCGCCAACTTGAAATGCCCCAACTTCGGTGGTGCCGTTCTTCAAAAATCGAATGGAAAGCCCCTGCTTCTCCACAATGTCCTGGCTGTCCTCATATCCAGCCGGCGCAAAGCGGATACGGTTACACTGAAGTTCCAGCGTCATGTTTCCAGATTGAATAAATGCATTGGGATTGGGCCCGGAACTAAACGACCACTCCGCTGATGCTGTAGTCGCCATAACCACCATCAGCGTCCCAGTGGAAATCGTTTTGAAACTCATTTTCTCTCTCCATGGTGTTGTAGTTCGCACTGTCGTTCAGCAGAGATTCCAGCCAATTGCCCGGGTAGCCAGGTCAAGAAACAGATGCGCCGTATTCGTTTGCGCCTTCTTGGGAAGGTCGTGTCAACCACCAGATCATCAGAATGGACAGAACCAATTGAAGTATTGAGACAACAACAATACCGGTCATGCCCAGGACTGCCGCGGGTCCTCGCAATGCATCGGGGTTTTCCGTCCCTTGCTCCAATACCGAGAAGAACGCCACCCCACCCAGCATAACAAAAAGCGTTGTAATGCTGAGCGCCATCGGCAGCAGCAAGTACCAGCCAGGTCGTCCTGTATCATGCAGCCGTCTCCAACCGGCAGCCAGCATAGGTATGAGAACAGTCAGTTGGAAAACAGAGGACAGGACCCGAGATCCTTGCCCTGTTTCAGGGTCAGTCCCAAATATGATTGTATCCAGCACAGCTAAAGCAGCACTCACGAGAACTACAAACAAGAAGAACCACCAGTATTCTGAACGTTTCGCCCGACCGGAAAACTGGAAGTATTTCGAGAAACACGTCTTAACGGCTTCACCAAATCCCATCTTTCAATCCCTTCATTGTTTCTGTGCGGCCTCAAATTGCTTCGCCGCTCGGGGGAACACACTCGCAGCTCCCACTTACTTTTTTGTTTGAACGCAGAGGCCTATCGTACGAGAGCGTAGAGAAATTTACGCGCAGGAAAAATATTGATTTATTAAAAATTAGATTCAAACATGCGAATTCGACACAACTTTATTTTACCTCCGTTGTTGTCGTTGCTGCTCGCTGTGCCGAGCCCTTCCGACTGCTGGAGTGAGTGCTGGCGGTCGGAAGGCACTTTACAATGATTGAGCGCTGGGAGGACGCGATGCTCAGACTAAACGTACTCGCCCTCTGTCCAGAGTTTGCTCTAGCATTTGCTAGTGACGTCATTCGGCCTTCACACGTTATTGTCGGCCCCGATAGTCAACGAAATATCGTCCCGCCGACCAAGCCCCCCGCGACAAGTTGTTGGGAAGGGAAATCACAGGGTCGAAGTATGTTCCATAGCCTGCTCTGACGCGAGAACTTCAAACAAGCCCATCCAATTTCACTAATTTCAAGGGAACAAGAGGGAGAAGAAAATGTCCAACAAGATGGTGATGATTGCAGGCGCAACTTGTTTCGCATTGCTTGCAGCCTGCGACGAGACGAGTACATCCAGTGCGTCCGCCGAACTCACGCCGGCTCAGCAGGCGTGTTTGCGAGATGTAGCCAGCACAACGAACAATTCACAAGTCGTGGTGCTCTCATCCGCGTTTAGCGAGGCGGGAACACAGGTCACAGTCGGCGTTGGCGAGGATCGCGCTCCGTGGAATTGCATTGCTTACAGTGATGGCGCGACAGCTGGTATCGAGTTCCTTGGCGACGAAGGCGCATTGTGAGCAGTCTGCTGCGTAGCTGAAAACGGCTGCGCAGCACTGGCTTGATCTGCTGAGGCTCGACTTGGTTTGTAGAACCACCATCATCGTATTCGCGGTCATGTACCTGTTGGCGTTGGTTGCATTCTTGACGGGCACATTTGGCTGGTTGGGACAGGAACGAGACCCTTTGTCCGGAGTGTTCCTGCTGCCGTTGGGACTACCTTGGATACTTGTGGCGGACTTATTTTCGGATTCCGCCAAGCCGTGGTTCGCGGCGATTGCTCCGGCGCTCAACCTGTTAGCGCTGGTTTTGATTTGCAGATGGGCACGCAGATTGCGCCAGTAGTGGTGGCTGAACTCTTTCTCACCAAAAGGGAGGAAAACATGGGAAAAGTAATCTTGGGAATTGTGATCGGGCTCGTCCTCGGCGTGGTTGGGGCGATGACCTTGGGTGGCGGGGCCGCGGTGGGTGTCGGCGTTGCGACAGGCTTGTCCGCCGGTGTCTGCACCACATTGAAAGGAGCACAAGCTGAGAACCTTATCACCGCCGAGCAAGCGGATCAGATCCTCAACCGCGTAAATTCCGAAATGGCGTCACTGCAAGGAATTGAAACGACGGACGAGATCGTCGGCAGCGCGCAGGCATGCGATGAATTTCTGTCAAAGTTACGAGACGCGAAGTGAGGTTCCGCTTTGTACGGAACAAAACTCTAAGGATCAGCCAGCAAGGGACCATCTGATGAAATTCCCTGTACTCAAATTCCTCGCACCGATGTTCGCAATCGCAGGCACGGCTTCTTTTGCAATGTCTGAAGCAGACGACGCGTGTATCGATCATTTGCGACAGGTTGGAGGACCAGACGGTCAATCAGGTACGATTGAAAGCTCAGAGTTCTCAGAAGCGGGCACGCTCGTCATGCTACGAGACGCAGGCGGAACACTTTGGCGCTGCATCGCGTACAAGGATGGTAGCATCGGCGAGATGTCGGTTGTCGAAGCGATGGATGATGGCGGTGGAGCCATGGCAGGCGCCGCCGGGTCTACTGGTAGCCAACGTGTCAAATTCGATGCTGGTTCCACCGGCGCCGAACTCGTTGGTGAACTCGCGCCCGGAGCGTCACAGCAATATGTTCTCGGGGCAAAAAACGAACAGTTTCTTTACGTCCGCGTTGCTCCGCGAAATGGCTCCTTAGACTACGTTATTCGTAACCCCGATGGTTCTGAACTGTTGGGATTAATGTCGGCGGACAAGGAGTATCGAGGGCAGCTTTGGCAATCTGGTGATCATGTTGTGGAGGTTATCAATCGCAGCAACTCTTCCGTCGGCTACAACGTAATTTTCGGAATTGAATAGGTGATCGACCAGAAGCCCTTGAACACGTTCCCAAAACAGCCAGGAAAAACACATGAGAACCAATGTCCTAATGGTGATCGGCGCGGTATGTATTTCTGCACTTGCAGCATGCGAAGAGAGTGGCGGATCGGTGGATGCAAGTGCACCAACTGTGGGCAGCTCTAGCGATCTTTCGCCATTTGAAGGGGCAAGAGCGGGCCAAGCTGAAATGGGCATCCAAAGTCTCGGATTTGAACTCATCCGAAGCGAAGGGCTGACCTCGTACTGGTTTAACAAGGATACAGGTGCATGTGCTCAGATCACGACGTCTGAGGGAAGGTACTCAGATGTAGCTATGCTGCCATCAGGTGACTGCTGACAAATTTCCATCAATCCCAAATCCAAGAGAAGGAGCCCAAACTTGCAATTCGACCTGGCACACGCGGCGGTCATCGTTGTCGCCTTAATCATCACTAACCTGGCATTGAAATCGGCTGGCGTGATCAACGAAGAAAACAAGCACCAATGGAACTGGAAAGTTGTTCTAGCCTACTTCGTAGTCGTCGTTATCATCAATCTCGTGTGGCCCATCTAAAGTTTCACAGCGGAAAGCTATTTGCCCACTTGATATGGTTGTCATGAACTAGCCTTTCCGAGAGACTATCAGGTCGCAAGAGTTTGAGCATTAAAGGTTCAAGAATAGAAAGGATTTGGCATGCGGTTTTTGGCGTCCCTCATATTCATTGGTGTTCTCGCAACCGCTGCGAATTCTGACGTGACCAGTCGAAATGGCGGTCCAAGCAACAGTCAAATGCTTTCAAAGGGTGGTGACGGAGGCATTGATGGTGTCGCTTTCTTTCGCCCAGTCTTAAGCGGAGTGTTGTATCGATCCGGTTTCAAGGGCGGCGACAAGGATCGAACTGGCCTAAGTGAAGGTCAACGCGAAACTCTGTGCGGCGAAGGGTTTTCAACCGGGTTTTATGCCGACTTCGGCAAAAACACTGAATACGGTCGCACCAGCTGCGGAAACGGATCCTTTGACTATCAGAGCGCCAGATCCTCTCGACCCGATGCTGTCATGGCGTCCATACACGAGGTGATTAAAAACCCTGGAAAGGGCCCTGTTCTGGTGCACTGCATGTGGGGCGTTCATTCCTCAGGTGCATTGTCGGCGATGGCGCTCGTTCAGTTTTGCGGTTGGACAGAAGAAAGGGCCAAGGAATATTGGAATGATGCCCGAAACGGAGCCCCTTGTTCAGGCGGGTGCGACCAGTGGATTGACTCAAAATTTTCCAACTTCAGTGTCGACCCAAAATTGAAGATCTCCAACGAGCAACAGGCAGCGATTTGCCCCAAATGATATTGGGAGGACTATCAAAATGAAGTTCAATCTTCTGGGGTCATTTGCTTTAATTGCACCCACTGTCTTGTGGGCGAACGACGATGTTCTCGGTGAAGCCACGACATTTGATAGTCCCAACGGCGTTACTGAACGCTGTATTCGGATCGAAAAAGTTCCAACGGGCGAGTATAAGAAAAGCGATCTTGAGGAAGAAACGGCCTATTGCGAGATTGATTTCTATGCCTCCGAAATTGCTATTTGCCCAAAAACCTGGAGCACCAGCCCAGGAATGGCAGTCTACGATATTTCGGAAGGACCTTACGTGGGGAACCGTTCTGAATTCGAGAGAAACGCTTGCAAAGAGGGGAAGGCGGCAAAAGATCTGGCTAAGGACAGGGTGGCTAAATTCAAGTCCACCATGAACCAAAAAGGCACCAGTGGAACCTTTTCCACGTCTTCACTGCTTTACTATCATTTCTCCAGATATTTCGACGCGACTGTAAAAGTTCCAGTCGCCGTTTGGCGTAGCATGGACGCCCAGGCGCATTTTTCCGAGGTCGCCGAGCCTGGCCTTGCGATTTCTGGTGGCTCTCATGGCGGGCGCATGAACCACGAAGGCTGGCGGGTCTTCGCAGCTGCGGATGCTGACCCGAACTCATACCAGCCAACCGACGATCTGTTCACCGCAGATCGAACGCAAATATTCGGTGTGCTGCTTGATAGCCCTGGGCATCGATACGGCTCGGAAATCAACGGCACCCGTAAATCTGGTTGGGGAAAAGGTCAGAACCGCGATTTTCAGGAAACTCCTGCTTTCTTGGCTTTGCGTTCTTCAAAACCCTTGCCAGAGGCCATTGTAGAGGGCGTCGGAGAAGGTCGAAGAGACCGGATGATCAACAAGGATCTCGGTCCCGATGTCAGCGACCAACAGATGGCATTTTGGATGCAAGAACTTACCGAGATTGTACTCCTCGATTTCATCTTTAGCCAGCAGGACCGCGTAGGAAACATAGACTTCACACCCTATTGGTATTGGGTCGAAGACGGAAAGCTGAAGCATAAGAAAGCCAAGCACCATGAGCCAAACGATGGAGACGTTCCCGCCGACGCGTTATTGATCCGTCGCAGCAATCTAAACGACAACGATGCTGGCGGGCGTGTCGAGTATGCCAACTTCGCGAAATCCACTCAAATGCTGGAGAAAATGCGGCACTTCTCTCCAAGCGTGTATCGGCGCTTGGTCGCTTTGAATAGTGATCTTCAATCTCAAGGTCCCGTCTACGGCTGGCTATCGCAAAGCCTTGGGTTGTCAGATAGGCAGATTGCACAAGTTGTAAAAAACACCGAGCTGGCAACGTCCATTCTCCAGGACAATTGTTCTAATGGTGATTTGATGTTCGACTTGGATCCTGTCGCATTCTTTTTGAGAAACAACACCGAGGTAGAGACAGTGGATTGTAATGACCCGTAGGCTTTCTACGCTTTTCGCGGCGTTCATTTGGACCACTCTGATCGCCTGCAAAGCGGCGGCATTGGATGTTATCGTCATATCGGATCTGAACGGCAGCTATGGTTCGGTGAAATACGATGCCCGCGTCGACAAGGCGATTAAGCGGATAGTCGAGATTGATCCCGATTTGGTGATTTCGACGGGCGATATGGTCGCGGGACAGCGCATTCCCAACTTGTCCGACAAACAGGTGAGGGAGATGTGGAAGGCGTTTCACGAGGCGGTATCAGATCCCTTAGAGGCTGCCGGCATTCCATTTGCGGTCACGCCTGGAAACCATGATGCCTCCGCCTACCGTGGGTTCGAGCGTGAAAGAAAAATATACGCAGAGGAATGGACTCCGAGAAAACCAGACGTTGATTTCCTGGTTTCAGATGACTACCCGTTCTTCTACGCATTTGAGATGCAGGGCATTACGTTTGCGTCTCTGGATGCAACGACACTGGGCCCGCTATCCGGTGATCAGCAGGACCGGCTACAGGAACTGGGTGCAGACGGGGACCCGATTGTCACTTTCAGTCACCTCCCACTTTGGCCCTTCGCGATCCAGCGCGAGCGCGAAATCATCGGTGATCCGACACTTGAAAAAATCTATTTGGAAAGCGGTGTCGTTCTGCATCTGTCAGGCCACCATCATGCCTTCTATCCCGGTTGGAAAGACGGTGTAGCTTACGTCTCCCAAGCTTGTTTGGGAGGTGGTCCGCGGCGGCTTATTGGCGATAGCGCCAGATCACCTCACAGCTTCACTCATGTTACGTTCCAGCCGAACGGAGAGTTTGGGATAGCAGTATATCGAGGACCCGATTTCGAAAGGTCGGTTAACTTCAAGTCGCTTCCGAAAGAGATCAGATCCCCGAACGCGGTGTTGAAACGTTTGGACCTTGTTAAATGACTAAAGGTTGAGTTTCAGTTCGACTTTTTCTGGGACCAGATCGTTTACCATCTCTTCGATCCGGGCTTCTGAAAGCCCTCCCGAGGTGATGAAAAGCAATGAGACGCGAGACTTTCCGGGGACGTGGTGTTTTCTGACCAGCTTCCAGCCAGCGTCTGCGGCCATAGCTTCAATGGCGCCGCTGACGTTCAATGAGTGTTCTTCGTCTGAAGCTTTGAGCGAAATTTCCACACCCTTGTTTCGTCCACCGAGCCAAATGAAACACCAACATACAACCGCCACCAGTGTGGCCATCAGCGGCAAGCCCAAACCGACCGCAAGACCAAGAACAGTCACGATTATCATTTCGACAGTGTCCACCGGATCATCGAGATTGGAGCGGAACCTGAGCAACGCTCCGATTCCAAATATGACAAAACCGATCATTGACCCGTGCTGAACCACCAGAAAACCAACCGCCATGCCGATAAGCGCATACAGGAAGAAAAGCCTTGGCATAACTATGTCGCGGACGCTTCTACGGGCTTTACGTCTCACCGGATGATAGACGATCAAGCCAGCCAGAATGATCGTGACGATCACATCGAGAGTAAAGAAATACAGTTCCTGTTTGCCACGAAACTGCGTCCACCGGCGTTCGATAACGATTTCTGACCCCGAAGCCCCGGCCAGCATCGTCGCAGGGTCGACTTGTGACACCGCAGCACCTGGCAACAGCAGCATCAACAACACGGTCACAAGTGTGAGGGTCGTATTCAACTTGTCTTCCTTCCTGCTCAAGCCAAAGGCTTACGCTTAACAAAAGCACATCGTGCCCTATTCAATTCAATCGCAACAGGCGGGATCAGGTAAAGAGATTACAGTGCATTCTTCGGACATCGTATCCGGACTGTGATACGAACGCTGATACAGGGATGTGGTCCAAGCGCGAGAGAATCCAATGACAGAAAACAGAGTGTTTTCGTCAAAAGCTGAAATTTCACGGTGTTTCTGCAAACTTAGACGACTCGCTTTTACGGCCAGCTTGTTTGCGGCAGCCTTCTTGCCTTGGACCGATTTTGCCTACGCCGAAAGTGCTGGTTTGGTTCTGGTCGATAAATTCAAGGTGGCAGACAAATCAGAGGGATTTTCAGAGCCTTCCGGTTTGGCAATGTCTAACGCTGAAGGCTTCTTGTGGTCTGTAAGTGATGCCGAACCTAAACTGCACCTACTCGGAGTCGACGGGGTATTAGGAAACTCTTTCAAGTTGCCAGCATTGGCAGGATCAGATTTGGAGGGTGTTGCACCTCGAAAGGATGGGTCTGTTTTGGTGCTTCAAGAAACTGACCGATCAATCCTAGTCGTTCACCCAACTGACCCCATTCAACTGACGACAATACCTCTCGCATCTCTTAAAGGTTACCCGACCGCCGCTGCATTACTCGTCGGCAACCCATTGAACAAGGGACCCGAAGGCATCGCCGTTGACCCGGAATCCGGGCGGGTCTTCGTTGGCATTGAGGGACAACCAAGGTTGTTAATGGTGTTATCGCCAGAGCTAGACGAAATTATTGAGATCATTCCTTTAGCCCGCGATGCAGGTTTTATCTCCGAGCGTGTAGATGATGATGAACTGGATTTGAGTGGCCTGGCATGGTCCCGGTCCTCGCGTTCTCTTTGGATTGTGAGTGACAAAAGCCGTCAGATCTTCGTCTACAATCCAGTGTCCAAGTCCGTAAAGTCTATCAGTTTGACGTTCACAGAAGATGGAAAACAAAAAGAAGTTAAACATCCCGAAGGGATCGCCCTCGATGAGACCAGAGGGCTTCTCTATATCCTGACAGACGATGCCAAGAAATCGCGGCTTTATGTTTTTGAGCAACCGGAATTGTGAGGATTGTTCTACTAGTTCTCTACTCTAACTTGTTGAAAAGCCGGGTTGTGTAATTGAGCGCCGTCGTATGTGCGGCATATTAAGTAAATCTGCGTTCTGTTCACTGTGTTTCTTAAAAACATCACCCATCAATACATTCGAGTAGCGTCAGGTTCACACATGCGAACCACATAATAACATTAGCCTTCAACATGCTCAGTCACTTTAAGGTTGTCAAAAATGCGCGTATTCAGCTCAGTTGTTTTTGCGATCATTTGCACTCTTGTGGCCACTGCATCAGTTCCAAGAAGTAGCATTGCCCAAACCTGGGACATCGCGTCCCAGCACTCGGTCAGCGGCGTAACGGTGTATGATGCGGATGAGCTGTTAACTTTTGCCGGTCAGTTGGCCTTCAATCGGTCAGGGCGCATCACAGCGTTGGAGGTCGCCTCAGCGATCACTCAGATCTACCGAGAAGACGGTTATTTCTTGGCTGAGGCCTGGCCCGGTCCCGATGGGCAGAGCATAATTGTTGATGAAGGGCGCATTCAAACCATCGAAATTGAAGGCGTAGATACTCGCACGTTCCAAACACTAGAGAAGATTTTTCAGCCCCTCACCACCTCCTATCCCATAACGCTGAAACGATTTGAGCGGGCAGTGATGCTGGCCGAGGACATACCTGACTTGGAATTGTCGACCGAACTTGATTACCCGGATCAGGCTGGTGCTCGGCTGAGAGTATTGGGAGAGCCCCTGCGAAAACAAGCCGGTAGTGCGACACTCGACAACCCTCCGCGTGAGCTTGGAGAAGCGCTCAGTTTCTATGTCGTACAAGAGTTTTATTCAACGCTGACCGTCGGGGATTTGCTGCGATTTGAAGGTTCCGGCAATTACAACTGGGACAAAGACGATGAACACTCTTTATGGGGCGCTCTTACCTATCGCACGCCGCTGAACAGTAATGGTCTGTACGGCGAGATTTTTTATGGGAACATAAACGCGAAGCGCGACCTCTCGGGGGACTTTGCAAGAACCGATATAGACGGCGAGAACTTCACCGTCGCGATGGGTTACCCCGTGATCCGCGATGTGGCCCGCTACGGATACCTTCTTCTGGACTATCGCCTTTCAAAAGCGGATTCCGTCAGTGGTGGCGTTCCACTATCCAGTGACGCAAGTGTCGTTGGCCTTACATATCTTTACGGGCAAAACTATCCAAAGGGACAAGCTCTGGAAGCGGGGCTAACCTTATCTTTTGGTGACAATGACAACGACACGACAGACGCGAATTTTGACGACGGAGACTCCTCGTTCTGGCATCTACGAGGCGGCGTCGGATACGAAAGCCCATTAACGGGCTTGTCGCCCAACACAGCTTGGCGCGCCGAGATTTGGGGGCAGTACACAAAAGATCGGCTGCCCTCTGTCGAAGAGTACTTCCTTGGTGATCGTTATGCTTTGCGCGGATATCGTTTTGACGAAGTGGATGGTGATTCCGGGATTTCCGCGATTTTCGAAGTGTCTCACTCCTATTTTCCAAGTTCCCAAAGCATTCATCGCCTAACGCCCTTTGCCTTTTTTGACGTGGGTTACATCTCGAACAATGACCCTGCGAGTTTTGAAGTTGATAATGCTACACTGGCATCGACAGGTCTGGGGTTGGACATTGAGTTTAAGCAAAACCTATTCCTATCCGGATACGTCGGTGTTCCTTTGAGAGACGGCCCTTTGACCGACTCTGGCGATCCTGGCGCATATCTTGCTCTGACAACAAGTTGGTGAGAATGTTATGAAACTGAACCGCATTGCTTTACTTACCGCAGCTTGTTTGATTGCTGAACTGGCCGCCACGCAGGTCGTTGCGCGCGGAAATCACTACGGATGGTGCCGAGGCGTAGGGAACCCACATCAGTCGAGCCAAGGGTGCGGGCAGGCTGGTGGGCAAGGGGCAGGTAATCAAGTTACTGGCCCAACTCAGCCGGTGGCAAATCAGTTGCCGCCTAAGGGAACGCAGCAAACGCCCACTTCCGTTACTGTTCCAGTCCTAGCGCCGGGCGCGGTCCCGAACGCAATTCCCGGTCAGGTTCCTATTGCGACACCAATAGCGGTTCCTGGTCAGGTTCCCACGCCGGTAGTAGCGCCGACCCTAACTCCGCCTTTGGCACCAAACGCGACACCAAACCGGGTTCCGACAGCTGTTCCAAATCAGGTTCCGCCATTGGCTACCGGTCCTACCGCGGTGCCGCCGCAAGTTCCGACTGCAACTCCCAATCAAGTTCCGATAGCTATCCCTGGCCAGGTTCCACCTCAACCTACCGGCCCAACAGCGGTGCCACCACTTGTGCCCACCGCAACACCAAACCAAATACCAGTCGCAGTTCCTGGTCAGGTCCCACCTCAGCCCACCGGTCAAATTGCTGTGCCACCGCTCGTCCCGACTGCAACACCAAACCAGATTCCGGTCGCAGTGCCCGGCCGTGTTCCGCAACCCAGCGGTACTACAGCGACACCACCGCTTGTCCCAACCGCAACCCCCAATCAGGTTCCCACGGCGGTTCCTGGTCAGGTTCCACAGTTGACACCAAAACCGACGGCAACTCACGTGGCCGTCCCAGGACATCCGAAACCACAAGGCGTCGTGACAATCATGCGCCCAAAGCCGAGGCCGACAACCGGTACTGTCCAACAACCTGGCACAACACAAGTGACCCACCATTTAACCCACCAAAGTAATGCGAAGAAACACGATCACGTCGCAGCAACACCTGGACGACATGACCCGCACGACCTACCGAGGTTCCGCAACGCGGCGGCCAAGGAAGACTGGGAATGCGTTGCCAGCGGATTTGGACAGCGCCGGTATGATGCTGGGCGAGGCGTGTTGCTGAACAACGGAGCGTTGCGGCACCTCGGAAACGTGGACGCAATGGCACGCGATGTACCGGCACGACATCCAAAACACTCTGGCTGCATTATTTCGGTCAAACGAAAGCAGCAGTAGCGCCAGTCTGGTAAAGGCACATCTTGAAACCTTAGAGGAATTCTTCCGAGTGGGAAGCTGGTTTCCGACCAAGGTTAAGCTGAAGAATAGACATCAACCGAAGGTGTCATCGCTCAGAAGGTTAATGAGGCATAAAATATGCCTTTCTGAGTGCTGTTTGGGCATCCGGCTCGGATCATCGGATGCCCCAAAAAACCGACTAGGAATTTCGCAAAAAAGCGAATCCTCTACGAGAAGGAGTCCTCCATGAGTGCTAGATTGGTCCTTCTGCTTGCTGCCGTTGGCCTCGTGCCAATTGCGTTGTCATACGGTCTGATGCCCGGCAGTTCGATCCCAGTTTTGCTGGGATTTCCGGTGGAAGGGACGAACCAAACCCACGTGTTCCGAGCGATTATGGGTCTTTACCTGGCAAACGCATTGTTCTGGTTGGCGGCCGCTTCGAAACCAGAATTACAACGCCCCGCGCTGTGGGTTCTATTTTTGTTTATGTCGGGACTGGCCGTTGGACGCATACTAAGCATTCTTATCGATGGAGTTCCGAACGGGATACTTCTATTTTATCTTGCGGCCGAGATAGCTTTTGCAGCCCTGGCGGCGGTTTCGCTGAAAAAAGTACGATGAAACAGGAAGTGGTAAAATGCTGAGGTTTTTCTTCGTTCTCTCGATGGTTGCGACTTCATCTGTGTCGACATCCGCTCTGGCACAATCGTCAACCATCCAGACTGCGGTGGACGAAAACTTCTTAGCGGTTGAGACTGTCGTTGCCAAAGCGGGAGATACTCCAATCGCATCGATAGATCACGCGCGACTGGCCAAAGCCGAAGGCGTAGAAATGCCAGCGTCTCGTGTACTCATTTTTTCTGATCCTGAGATAAACACGCCAATTCTGGAAGAGACCGTGCGAGCAGGTCTGGACCTTCCTTTTCGCGTACTTTCCTTCGATCAGGATGGTAACCCACAGATCGCTTACACAGACTCTCAATTTCTCAAAGTGCGGCATGGTCTGAATGACACCCAAGCGTTAAATGCATTTGAGAGCAAGATGCTCGAAGTTCTAAACGACTTGGATGCAACACCAGCGCCAACCAGCGGATTGTTTGCCGACTATGGGGTCATCGAACTGCAAACTCTGCTCAGCGTACCAGAGGCAGTAGAACGTCTCAGGACAGCTGTGATGGGGCAGGACGATACTGTGTGGTTTGGGGAAATCGATTTTGCGACCGAAGCGTCCCAACTGGGGGTGGACCTGCCGGAGGCGGTACTTTTACTGTTCGGCGGACCAGCACCCGGTGGCGTAGCTATGGCGGGCTTTCCGGCAATTGGTTTGGATGCCTTTTGCCAAAAACTACTAGTTTACGCGAATGAAGAAGGCGGCTCCGTAGTGATTTTCAATGACATCGCTGCATTGGCGGAATTGCACTACGGTTCTTCAGCCGAACCTCATTACGGTT
This sequence comes from Ruegeria sp. N11, assembly GCF_056531525.1. Lineage (NCBI taxonomy): Bacteria > Pseudomonadati > Pseudomonadota > Alphaproteobacteria > Rhodobacterales > Roseobacteraceae > Ruegeria > Ruegeria sp. N11. The sequence continues at coordinate 6,549 of NZ_JBQFLX010000027.1, read as the reverse complement.
TGAACAAACGGCTTACCTCAACATTTCGCACTGCAATTGAGTAGCCGCTGGTTGGAAGTCACAATTTTTCTGAATTGCTATATTCCGTATTTAGCTGCCCATTCTGGGCTGGGTACAGACCATCGCTACACTTAACCCCTAACGGCAATTTGCGGGCAATGTTGCCCTGGGCGCGAGTATACACCTAATGTAGGGACGCGCATAACACTGCATTCCTTCCCTTGATTTCATTCAGGAAATTCGTGTGTGCTCACCTATAATTTTGCGCGGTATTTGCGCATAAGATTGCACGAATTGCCCATAACTTTGCACTGTTGAAAGAGCTCGTTCAATTTTTGGTAGTTGTCGTGCAAACCAGTCAACTAAAAGGGATATTTGTCCGAACTGCCGGATTTGTGACGCTCGAATTTCAATGTCCGTTTTGGGCTGTCTGCGGCCCTTTGGAGCAATAATGCCAATGGCGGCAAAGTCCGCAAATTAGACGTTCAAGCAAGTTGTAGCGAACGACCGCATTGCGAGAAATAGCGGCCGCAATTCGAATTCAAACTCCTAACTTGGTGGCTTCCAATTGGCCTGTCTCATTGCGTTACCAAGGTCTTCCCCGTATTGCGGATTTGCAAAAAGCTTCTCAAACAGCGCACCCACGCGACTGTCAGGCCACTCGCGTGACAGTTGTTCAGATAGAGTCTGAGCTTCAGCCTTATTCCCCAACATCTGATGTGACGCCATTAGGTAAGCAACGGTTACAGGTCCGACAGGGCCGCCTTTTTCCGTTACTCGTTCAAAGGCTGACACAGCGCCTTCATAGTCCTTCATATGGAACTTTGCTGACCCCATCGCGTTCTGAAACACATAACCCCGCTCTAGTTTGATTTTTGAAAGTGCGTCCTCGCTAATTTCTACGACTTGTTCAAATGAACCGGAATAGAGAAGAACCAGCGAGACGAACTCCAAAACATGTACGTCGTGCGGTGCCAAACGCCGTGCTCTTTGCGCAAATTCTATGGCCTCAGGCCAGTTTCCCTTGGCAAACTTGACCCAGGCCATTGCGGACTGACTCCACCCCGTTTCCGGGGCCAACTCGATGGCCCTGTTTGCCTGAGCGTCGGCGTAGTTCAACATTTCCTTAGCTAGGTCGGCATCTGATGTAAGCACAGCAATTGTCGCAGCGACCTGCGCAGCGCCTGCATGACCGCCGAAGTAGCTTTCGTCGTTTTCAATTGCCCCCTTGAATATGGTTAAGGCCGCGTCAAGACGCGCAGGTTCCAAGGCCGGAAAGATTAGATCACGACCAGTATTGGCCAGATTTACAGCCTGAAGGCGCATAGGGGATGCATCAAATATGGCGCTGCGCTCGTCACGACTCAGTCCGTCGGCTGGCGAACCGACTGGATCCGCCAGTTTTTTCGATAGCACCACAACAGCAACGACAAAACAGGCTAGAACGAAGAGGCCGGCAACTCCAACGAACGGGCGACGCCAAGTGTTTGCTCTGATTTCCGACCCAGCCGGAGGAGGCTGAAACGTCTCGGGCGACCTGACCAGAATCTCAGGTGCATAGCCGCCCTTTGGCAGGTCGAATATCGTGCCTTCTTCGAGACCGTCTTTGGCATAGTATTCGGCAAGCTTGCGACGCAGTCGACCAGCATCGACCCGAACCACGTTTTCACGGCGCGACATCTCTGACGGGGTCCCACCATAAACATCCATGGCGATGGTCTTGGCACGAATATCATCGGCCCGACCGTTGAGCGATTCTTCGACCACATACACCAAAAAGTCCTGCAATCGCTGCGAACCCGCGAAGGTCGAAGATTTGACAAGCCGCTGAAGTGCCGCCCGAACATCTTTGGGCACAGGTGACCCGCCCTCATTCAGTGCAGTAGATGTGTCTTTGGTTAAATCCATATTTTCAGTAAGTTACGCATTAGATTACACCGTATTATGCCCCGATAAACCTTTTGTGAGAAGTGAATTCGGCGAAAACTCAGGGCAGTCTGCTGATCCATCGAATGAGTCATCGCAATTGGAACGTTACGCCTTTGATACCCTGTTTCCCGATCACCAAACCGCAATTGCGGATTTACGGCGCGCGGATACGGAATTCGATGAGATCTGCCGCGACTATCAGCTTCTATGTGACGAGTTTCTGTCAATGAACTCGGAGCCGGGAAGCCACTCGTACCAATTCGCCTGCGATATCCGCGATACCCTGGATGGTCTTCGGGATGAAATCCTCCAATCGCTGCGGCGCGCAGGAAAGATGTAATCCATAGGGGAAGGGATACCGATGAGATCATTATTGAAACATGCCTCAGCCATGGTGCTGATGGCTGGCGCGGGTTTTGCCCAGGATGCGCCCATCATCCATGATGGAGAGTTTGAGTTCTTGCGCGCACAGTTTGGAGAGCAATGGGATGCGCAGGACACCGAGATTGAGGCGAAACTTGCCGAGATCCGCGACGCCAATGGCGGCCAGCCGCCCAATATCCTGTATATCCTGATCGACGATGTCAGCTTCGGTCAAATGGGTAACCGGACGATGAACTACGTCACCGGTTTCGATACGCCCAACATCAACGACTTTGCCACCGAAGGTATGTCCTTGATGAGGATGTATACTGAGCCATCCTGCACACCGACACGAACGGCCATGTTGACCGGTCGTCATCCGGTGCGCGCCGGCGTTGAAGAGGTCAAAGTTGCGCTGGTTGGCGAAGGTCTTGCAGCTGAAGAAGTCACGATTGCCGAGATCCTGAAGGAAGAAGGATACAACACTGCGCATGTTGGGAAATGGCACCAGGGCGATATTGAGCAGGCCTATCCGCACAACCAAGGGTTTGATTGGGCCGCATTCCCCTTGCATCAGCAGGTTCAACTCAGCCTGATGACCCGGGATGCTATGGTTGCCAACAACATGCTTGGCTTCCATCCATCCGGTCAGTCCAACCAATTCCAGCTGGATGAGCGATTCAAGCCCTACGGTCTGGTAACCGGCGTTGAAGGGGAAGTAGGCGGCTTGGCTCGCGAAGTCGACATGGCGCCGGGCGAAGAATGGACACAGGCCAAATACGAAGAAATGAACCTGCGCTATCAGCGACAGGCACTGGAACAGCTAGACCGCCTCGCCTCGCAGGACGACCCATTCTTTATGCAATACTGGCCACTCTATCCGCTGAATTTTGCTTATCCGGATCAAGCCGTTTCCCGCAATGGTGGCTTTCATGCCGACAAGTTGCAGGTTCTGGACGGCTGGATCGGTGAGGTTCTGGCTAAGCTGGATGAAACTGGCAAGGCGAACAACACCGTCGTCATGATCATGGCTGACAATGGCTTGATGTATCACTACGAAGGAACGTCCGGTCTGAACCAGTTGATTTATCGCGGCGGCAAGACGCAGCACCTTGAAGGCGGTGTGCGAACTGACGCGTTCATCCGCTGGCCCGGCGCTATTGAGCCAGGTAGTGCAGCAGGTGACATCGTGCATGTATCTGACCTGTTCACCACCTTCGCGCGGATCGCAGGCGCAACTGACCGCATCCCGCGCGACCGCGTGATCGACGGCATTGACCAGACTGCGCTGCTACTTGAAGGTGAAGGCAACTCGCGTCGCGACTACGTCTATGTGTACGAAGGGCCCGTGTTGCGTTCAGTCGTGAAGCAAGAGTTCAAAATGCATTTGCCGGCCCCCGGTCAGCCCGGAGCTGCGGCCCCCGTGTTCAATGTCTATCGCGACCCACGTGAAGAACATCCGCTTGTCGGGTATTCATTATGGTCCGGTGCATCATTCCAAGACATGGTGAAGCGGCATGAGAAAACCATTGCAAAACACCCGCATCTGCCGCTGGGCAAGGGTGTGCCGTATGAAGGTATTGAGAACCTTCGTCCCGAAAGCGAGTTGACCCGAGAAGTCTTCTCCAGCTGGCAATGATGAAGGTAGACGGCGGCGAGAACCTGTCGCCGTCTAACCTGACCATCCAACTTCTCCCAGGTGTATGATGTTACGCAACTTCCATTGTCTTGTTCCTCTGATCTATGCACTGGTCGTGGTAGGCTCTGCTTCCGAAGCTGAGGAAAACGCGTCAAATCCATTGGCTGCGGTTAACAACACCGACATTCGATATCAGTACTTCGATTTGGCACGGGGTGCAGACCGTCAGGATGCCTTTGTCGATGGTGCATACATGTTACGCCCCGATCTAAAACTAAAATACGAGCTCCACTACAATTCAACGAATGCTACTGGCGAAAGGTTCAACGGGTTCGAAAAGACAAGCTTCAAGCTGATCTACTTTCCCTCACAGAAACCCTTGAATGACACCTGGAGCGTGAAGTCCGCACTTGGTTTGGAGTGGATCCTCGATTTTGGTGACCCTGACGAAGGCATCGGCACCGGGTCGGATCAGATAGCCCCATTTGGTGGGTTCGCATTTGCAAACACTAATACTGGGCTGACTCTGATCCCTCTGGTCCAGCACTTTGCTTCATATAACGGTTCGACCGATGTCAGCCAGACTGCGATGCGCCTTATTGCGCTTCAGCCATTTGGTGACGGGTATTGGGTCAAAGCAGATATCAAAGCTCCATACGATTGGGATAATGATGCGTGGCCCGCGACCGCAGAATTCCAGATCGGTAAGAACCTCAGCCCTGGAATTGCCCTCTACGCAGATGTGTTGGTCGGTATTGGTGCTGACAGACCCTACGACCAAGGTGCCGGCATAGGTCTCAGATTCAACTACTAACCGCCGCCAATATGCAAGGAAACTCCGATGCTCCATCTCAGATTAATTAGCGCACTCGTATTTCTGTCCGGCGTATTATCTATGCCCGGGCATTCCCGCGCTCAGTCTCTACCTGCGCCAGGTCAAAACGAAACAGGCTGGCGGCATGAAGCCTCATTCTATCTGTTCACACCCCTAAGAACCACAGGTACGTCAACCGTGGCTGGACAATCCGCGGAATTGGATCTGGACCTTGGTGACGTCCTGGATGTGCTCGATTTCGCGGCAGCCGGCCGGTACGAGGCTTGGAACGGGGATCTTGGGATCATCGTTGATGCGAATTATGTGGGGATCGAACAGGATACCACATTGCCTGGCCCTCTCGGTGCCGGGATTAACGTCGACGTTCGTCAAAAATGGTTTGGTGTGCTGGGGGCTTACCGTGTTGCAAATGGCGTGTACGGTAGCAGGAGCCAGCGATATGCAATCGATCTCCAAGGCGGTCTGAGGTACAACTCCATTCGTCAGGAAATTGACCTAACTACCCCGGGACCGAGAAATCCACCTACATTGGGCGGAGATCAGGGCTGGATCGAACCAGTAGTCGGAATACGCGGAATGTGGCGGCTAAACCAGAAATGGACTGGGATTGCGTCTTTGGAACTTGGCGGGTTCGGTGCCGGTGGAAATGATCTCCAGGTTGGCGCAAACGTTGGTTTCGACTATCAGCCGTGGGAGAAAGCTGCGCTCACATTCGGATATCGTTACTTTAGCGTAGACTATAGTGACACTTTGAGTTCCGGTGAATTCGCCTATGATGTCGACCAGCATGGTCCATACATTGGAATCAAGTACTTTTTCTAACGAATGGGCGTGAAACAAGTTCCATAAGAAACGAACAGGGCCGGAAACTCGCGCTGCGTCAACTCTGTCGCTAGTCTGACCACGGCTCGGGGACATTTGCTTGATCGCACTAAGGTCGATCTACGCCGGCATCAAGTGCAACTGCAAAGCGCGGTTACCTCCAGCATTTGGTTAGCGAAAAAACTCGGTTTTGATTGTCTCCTCTGGGCTGCAAATAGTCCTTGATTGTTCAGCCTTCGATGGCGACTTTGTCCGCAGAGCAGACACTCAGCAAAATTCGAAGAATGTCTGTAAAGAGCCCACTTTGGCCGATGCCGCGCGTTGCCCGAACTACAGAAATACGTAGTAAGCAGACTGTGTGTCTGGATCTGCCAACTCTTGCATTCTGCGATGGCTTCCAACGCAGCAAAGCGCTGCGACTGAAACTAGAAAATTTTGCATCGGCAACGATGCGATGCGTTTCATCAGTATCTGATCAGAGTATCCAGTATCGCTTGCCGTGTTGCGTCATCATTGTGGAAAATCCTGCCGGTGAGAAACTCAGATGGAAACTCCGGCCACGTTTTACGCATTTCAGTGACTAGTCGTTGAGCTTCTTCGGTATGTCCCAACTGATCGTGCGCAACGGCTTGGAATAGGAGAGCAGGAGCACTTACAGGCGCACCGGCAGCGGGCGCTCCTTTAAAAGCTTCGACAACCTTTTCGTAATTCCCGAGCATCAGTTGCGATACACCCCAAATATTTCGTGCGCCAAAGCGACCCGATCCTGACCTTAGTCTTTCTGGATCGCTAGCCTCGGCCGCAAGATCCGGGGCGTTGGCCATGATGGCGGTGATACCGACAAGATCCAAAATATGACTATCATTCGGCTGTCTAGCCCCCTCGTTCGGCACCACTAAATTGAGGTTTCTCTAATAAGGTTTCAGGCACAGGTGGGCGCATGTTCAGAGCATGATGTGGC
>NZ_JBQFLX010000026.1:0-71291 GCF_056531525.1 Ruegeria sp. N11 | reverse complement strand
CGACGGATGGCCGGCCGGTATGGCTATAGAAGTCGGTGAGATGGGTACGGATGCCACCAAGATCGACGAACCGATCAATCGAACGCAACAGGTGATCTTGAGGGGCTTGGTCCTCCAGCGCGAACTAATTTAACAGCGCCGCTTGAGCTTCCTGCCTTGGTCCCATCATGACTGATCCTCTCACTGCGTTGGCAGGATTGCATCAGCAACGTATAACTCAATAAAGACAAAGTTTTTCAACAAAATATGCCCAAAGCGGACACTTGAATGCGGCAGAAATTACTCGAGTGCGGTTGTAGTGTACCTCATCTCTATCTCTGTGGAGAGGTTTCAAGCCAGCGATGACGAGCAAGGTTAGCCTGTATTGAACAAGCCACGGTCGATGGAACTGCCGTGTTTGAAACGCAATGTAGGATTAAACTGAACCAAATTTTGAGTGCTGTTCATCATCATATCGGTGATATGCTCGAGACAATCGGAGTTGACAAGTGCCAATGGAAAGACGCCTAGCCGCCATTCTTGCCGCAGACGTAGTCGGCTACAGCCGTTTGATGGGCGCAAACGAGGTTGCCACTTTGGCAGAGATGCAAGCAATTCTCGCCGAAGTTTTCGATGAAGCAATCGACCAAGCTGGCGGACGCATTGTTAAGCTTATGGGGGATGGAGTTCTTGCGGAGTTTGCAAGTGTTGTTAGCGCTTTAGAATCCGCGCTTGTCATTCAAGAGGCAATTGCCGAACGAAACGTCGGCGTTCCCGAAGATCGACAGATCCACTTTCGTATCGGCATTAACATGGGCGACGTGCTCTTTGAGGGCGGCGATGTATTCGGCGAAGGAGTCAATATCGCGGCCCGCATTGAGGCGCTGGCTCAACCAGGCGGCATCGCTGTTTCGGGAGTGGTTCGCGATCAGGTGGGCAACAAGCTTGGCATCACTTTCGATGACGCAGGCGAACAACTGCTAAAAAACATCGATGGCGCCGTTCCAGTTTTTCACGTTCGATCTCAAACCGGCGATATGCAGCCTGCATTAGCAAACGCCTCCAGTCATCCCAGAATCGCGGTTCTTCCTTTTGAGAACATGAGTGGTGACCCTGAGCAGGAGTATTTTGCTGATGGTATCGCTGAAGACTTAATCACTGATCTTTCAAAGCTTTCAGGCCTCTTTGTGGTTGGTCGAAACTCAGCTTTTGCTTACAAAGGCCGACCAACTAAACTACAGGATGTCGCCCGAGACCTAGGCGTACGCAACATTCTTGAAGGCAGTGTTCGAAAATCGGGCAACCGCCTACGCATCACAGCTCAATTGATCGACGGTGTAACTGGCGGGCATCTCTGGGCAGAACGCTATGACCGGGATCTGTCTAACATCTTCGCACTTCAGGACGAAATAACCAATAAAATCATTGATCAGTTGCAGGTTAGGCTTTTTGACTCTGATATCGCCGAAAAGGCGCACACGGAAAGTGTAGACGCCTACACTCTTTACCTTAAGGGGCGACGCTACTTTCACATGCGTGCCAGAAACTATCTTGAAAAGGCGCGCACGCTTTTCCTTGAAGCAGTGCAGCAAGATCCTGACTACGCCCGCGCTTACGTGGGGTTGGCTGAATGCGAAGCAAGGCTTAACGATTGGCATGGCACAGATTTTCCGTCAGAAGACATTGTCAGCATGGCTCAACGTGCCATCAATCTCGATCCTAACTTGGCAGAAGCGCATGCCTCCCTTGGACTGGCATTGCAGATTGTCGGGAAGAATGAAGCCGCGGTTGTGGCTTATCGCAGGGCGCTGTCGCTTGATCCGCTTTGTTATGATGCGCATCATAACTTTGCTCGTTATCACCGAGGGCAACTGGATCATAAGCAAAGCGCCTATCATTTTACACGCGCTCTTGAAATCAAGCCGGACGATTATCGGTCGCCACTCCTACTTGTTGCCGACCTCGTCGAACTCGGACGTCTGGATGAACGTGACCTTTACCTTGAGATGGGCCTTAAGCGGGCTACAGAGGCGGTAGAAAGCAATCCTGATAACCCTGATCCACTCGAATTGTCGGCGTCCGTTTTGGCCAGCTTGGGAAGGTATGATGAGGCACGCGCGTGGCTGAGCCGAGCTCTTGCCATGGAAACCCACAGCTATTCGACCGACGGTTATAATGTGGCCTGCGTTTATGCATTAATCGGTGAAACTGATAAAGCCTTGGAGTGTCTTGAGAAGGTATATCCGAGCCTTGGCCCCGTTCAACGGGATTGGATGCGAAATGATCCAGACTTCCAGTCTCTTCGCAATCATCCCCAGTTCCAATTCTTGTTAAACGCCGCACCAAAAACGGACGCTTAGTGGGAGCAATATAGTGCCGCTTTGTCCGCAACGCGGTCACTAATATTTTGATCCGCTGTTTCAGATGCGAGCGATTGGTTATTGCGAAGGCAGAGGCCTTAAGTTTCTCAGGTTGCTGATGCCTTTTGTGGGCGGGCTGGATGGAGACTTTGCTATGTCCAGTATTCAGCTTCCTATAGTCCGACCGACCCGTCCGCCCTGGAAAAAGGGTCGAACTTTTTTGCCAGAAACGTCACCAGCAGCCAACACAGGTCTGGGCAATTCGTGCCCGTCTCGAGCTCTGGCAACCAACGCAACCTCATGCTGTTCAACCTCGCGATCGACAGCAAACTTCGCGGATTCGATCTTGTACGGTTGAAAGTGGCCGATCTCGTCGTTGCCGGGGCAGTCCAAAACCGAGTTTCGGTCATCCAGAGCAAGAAAGGCAAGCCAGTTAAGTTCGAGGTGTGAGAGCACGCGACGATCGGTTCATAAGGGGGTCATGTCGCCCGCCATGCTAGGTCGTAGGTTCCTCTTTCCGAGCAGGCTTGCGGGCAAACCGGCCTCCATTGCAATGGCCAATTAAATCGCAACAAACATGTTCCACGTGATGCGTTTCAAGGATTAGTAGGCGCAATAACATACAGAGCTTTTAAAGCTTCGCTGGGCTCGATCCCTGGCAACGCGGTGCGAAAAATCTCTTCCATGGTGCCCCGGGCATACATTTCGGACAGAATAGTATCAACGATCAGTCGAAAGTCATCATCGCCCCTCGCGATGGCTAACCCTTGCTTTTCTATCGTCAGTATTTCTTGGGATAACTTGAATTTACCTTTCAGTCCCGCAGCAATGTAGTTGACTAGCAAAATCGACTGATCTGCAAAATACGCATCGATTTTACCGTCTCGGAGCGCCTTGATTCCGTCTGGATGTGAAGCAAACCGAACCATCCTGGCGTCGATGCCTGCGGCATCAAATGTATTCTGTACGGAGGCTTCAGTTGTTGTGCTGCTTCTCATGCCAACCTTTTTCCCCGCGAGTGCGCTCATGGTGCCCTCAGCCTCGATTGGTAACAATATGGAAGTACCATCAACGAAGGTAGGGATTGAGAAATCAACGATTTCGCGACGAGAAAGCGTGATAGTCGCTGCCCCGCAAAGTATATCTATCTCTCCGGAGGCAACTTTGTCGAAACGATCCTTGGAGTCGACCGGAATGAACCGAACATTTAAGTCCTTTAGATCCAGTTTCTTCGCAACAGCCTGCGCTACTTGATCGCAAATTAATGGTGACAGACCAAACGGCCGACCTTGGTCGTTAACGTAAGACAATGGAGCAGCATCTGTTCGAAATCCAAATCGGATTTCGTTATTATTTGTTATTCTTTCGATTGTCTGTGCAACTGCGCCGGTTGTGAATAGAACCGAAACAATAAGTACTGAAAGCAAGCGCATGGGTTTTCCTTCTTTAGCCGGGGCTCGTTTTGAAACTTGCCTGCCCTAAGTTACGCAATACCGCCACCTACAAATCCAAGCAGCACAAATGTGACCTATTTCGTTCCTAGGCGAGCGCTGTGTAACCACCTTGCAGAATTTCGCTGCGAAAAGAACGTGGCAGAACTGAACTTGGAAATTGGGAGACAGGCTTCGCTCCCATAGTTTACTTTGTCGGTCATCGAAGCAAAACTCAAATCATTTGAATCCAGTTCGCCCAACTCCGGTTACGCACTTGGTCCGAAGATAGACCACCCTGTCGCGCGGACCAACTCTTGAAATGCGATGGTTGCCAATTGAGAATTGCCCTTTGGATCGAGCCCGGGGCTCCAGGCGACTACAGATGCGATACCAGGTACAATGCACAAGATGCCGCCGCCTACGCCGCTTTTCGCTGGAAGGCCAACACGGAAGGCGAACTCGCCCGATGCATCGTATGATCCACACATCATCATCAGTGCAGTAACTCTTCTTGCTCGTTGCGCGGACAATACTGCAGAACCGTTGGCCGGATTTTGACCCGCTGCGGCAAGAAATCGACCTGCCAAAGCCAGCTGTTCACAAGACATGGCGATGCTACACTGTCGAAAGTACAGAGACAGAACATCCTCTACCGGCGCCTTAAGATTCCCTTCCGCCTGCATAAAATGGGCAAGCGCACGGTTTCTGGATCCAGTTCGCATCTCAGAGTCCGCAACTGACGCATCGACCTCAATCGAGTCGTCCTCTGAAAGCTCTCGGCACAACTTCAATAGATCGTTGATCGCCTCGTCAGAAGAGCGGTCTTCGAGCAGAACATCGGCCACTACGATCGCACCGGGGTTGATAAACGGGTTCCTTGGGATTCCGCGCTCGTGTTCTAGCTGAACGATGGAATTGAATGGATCGCCGGATGGTTCCCGGCCAACTCTTTGCCACAAAGTGGCGCCAACCCGTTGCAGCGCCACTGTAAGCGAGAACACCTTTGAGATGCTCTGAATCGAAAAGAGTTTGCCAGCATCTCCAGCGGACACTAACGCACCGTTGACGGGTGCAACGGCAATACCGAATTGGTTCAGATCGACTGTGGCGAGTTCTGGAATATACTGCGCAACTTTCCCCCTCTCGGACATGCCGGCGATGCGATCTGCGATATCGTCCAAGACTTCCTGAAGGCTTTCGCTATCGGTGGTTTTGAGTATCGGCATGGATCTCCTCCGTCCAGACAGTGTGATCCACGCCCTTAATAAGCTCGGGAAATTTGCTTGCTACAAAGCGGGGTTCAAGGTTCTGTCGGCGTTGCGAAAAATAATCCACGGTTAATTTGTACACGGTGCCAGACAGGAGCACTATTGCCACTAAATTGATGGTTGCCATAATTCCCATGGCCGCATCCGCGAAATTGAACACTGTGGCAACAGCTTGCACAGCGCCCCAGACAACCATTGCGAGACAGCCCAATCGCAGGACGTAAATTGGCAGCTTCCCTTCCAATTTTAGGAACGTCATCGCGTTTTCGGCATATGAGTAATTACCCAGGATGGATGTGAAACCAAAAAAGACGATAGCAACCGCGATAAAGTGGCGGCCGATTTCGCCAAGATGGACCGCCGCCGCGTCTTGAGTAAGTCGCATTCCGGTAGGCCCATCAATTTCGATTGCGCCTGATAGAAGTATTAGCAATGCAGTGGCCGTTGCGACCAAAATCGTATCCACGAAACACCCAAATGCCTGAACGAATCCTTGGCTGGAAGGGTGGTGGGGATCAGGTGTGGCAACCGCTGCAATATTTGGTGCTGAGCCCATGCCCGCTTCGTTTGAGAATAGCCCCCGTTTGATGCCGTTTAGTGCAGCAGCCATGACACCTCCTGTCACGCCTCCGGCAGCTTCCTGAAGGCCAAATGCCCCGGCAACAATCGACCACAACATAGCGGGTACTTCGGAAATGTTCAGGACTACGACAACACAGGCAAGCAAGAGGTAGAGACCCGCCATAAGCGGTACGACAATCTCTGCAAACTTTGCGATGGTTCTTATTCCACCGAATATTACTACCGCTGCGGCTGCAGCAAGCGCTATGCCAACGACCAACTTGTTCAACCCGAACGCGCCCTCGAAAGCCTCGGCAATCGAGTTGGATTGGACGGCGACAAAAACCAAACCAAAGCTGACTATCAGGCAGATCGAGAAAATGACACCAGCCCAAGGCGCATTCAAGGCGTTGGCCATGTAGAACGCGGGACCTCCTCTGAACCTTCCGTTGGACGATGTGACTTTATAGAGTTGGGCCAAAGTACTTTCAGAATAAGCCGTGGCCATTCCAACCAATGCCACGATCCACATCCAAAAGATGGCGCCTGGACCTCCCAAGGTCAGGGCCACGGCTACGCCAGCCAGGTTACCAGTACCGACACGTGAAGCCAGGCTCACTGTCAGGGCTTGAAAAGGAGTAATACCTCTTTTGTCCGTGCTCTTTGCAGAAGTGAGCACGCGCACCATTTCCCCAAAATGGAGAAACTGAAGTGCGCCAAGACGAATTGTAAAAAAGATACCGGTCGCAAGAAGTCCGTAAATCAATACGTAGTTCCAAAGAACCGTGTTTATGCCGTTAACCAGTATTTCCATTGTGCGCCTCTTGAGAATTCAAACACTTCCCGGAAGGCAAAAACAGTGTGCCTGTTTTTCATCATGCACGAAGATGCGACAGTTGTCAGGAATATGCTGCGCAGTCTCCCGGCGGTTGGCGCGCGGATCATTGAAGTTGAGCCACAAACTTATGACGACGTAGCCAGTGGTTAGTCCGCCTGGCAGTCGCTCACACCAAGTGCAGCGAACGGGCGCTTTGAGCCCAAATCAGACGTCATAGGACACCAGATTGGATTGTACTACCGGCCCCAAAGCGTAAGCAATAAAAACGCGTCAATTCTGCCCACTCGACGGTTGCGCTACCCGAGGAAGCTGAGCCAACTGCGAGTTCCCCGATGCTTTTAGACAGGGGTGAAATTGACCTAACGGGTCTGCGATTTAGCCAAGGTGGCTACGACAGACCTCAGAACACAGAGGCATTAAGTCGTGTGGGTTGTGGTGCTCTCGGCACTAACTGTGTTGCTACGCGGCAAAGTTACCCTATTGAATTGTTTACCTATCGAAGCTGATTTGACTGTTTTTTGTTTCGTGACTTTGCTGTCCTGGGACTTGATGCGCCGTTTCCTGTTGTGGCTCCCTCCAACTCAGTGTTGGACAGATCGTCGCATGCCGTGCAACGATAAACCTTATGAAACAGCGCTATGGGAGGCAAAATGTCAGATTCAAGTCCCAAAAAGATGCTCGACCCGGACCCACGTGTCTGGGACTTCGAGACTGAGTATGAACTCGGACAAGACAACATCAGGCCGCTCGGGTTGGATATTCACAACCCCGTCTTCATTGTCTCTGGTTTGCTGATCCTGGGTTTCGTGATCGTGGCTTTGGCCAATCAGGAAGCTGCCGCTGCATTCTTCGGCTGGCTCCGGCCATGGCTGACCAGTACCTTTGACTGGTTTCTGGTGTTGTCGGTAAATGCGATCACGTTGTTCTGCCTGGCGCTTATTGTCCTGCCTGTCGGAAAAGTCAGAATTGGCGGAAAGGATGCGAAACCCGACTACTCATATGCGGGTTGGATCGCAATGATGTTTGCGGCAGGGATCGGGATCGGCCTCCTGTTCTTTGGTGTTTTGGAGCCAGTGTATTACAACTTTTCGGAAGACGGGAATGCACGGCCCCTGAACATCGACATTAGTCAACCGGGCAATGAGTATATTGGCGTCGTCGGGACAATACATCACTGGGGTCTCGAAGGCTGGGCTGTATATGCTGCAGTGGGATTGGCGCTTGCGATATTCGCTTACAACCTGAACCTGCCACTCACGCTCCGGTCGGCTTTTTTTCCGCTGCTTGGAGAACGTGTCTGGGGCTTTTGGGGACATCTCATTGACACGCTGGCGGTCTTTGCGACACTTTTCGGCCTTACGACGTCCTTGGGCCTGGGTGCTCAACAAGTTGCTGCAGGTCTGAATGAGGTGTTTGGCATCTCACCGTCCCCGACGCTGACCGTTATCATTATCGTTGCCATCACGCTTATCGCTCTTGGCTCCGTCCTCTTGGGCATGGACGCGGGCGTAAAAAGACTGTCTGAGATAAATATGATAATGGCCGTCGGGCTCTTTATTTTTGTGATCGCTATGACCGGAATTTCTGCCGCAATCGCGCGCTACGTTTCAGTCATGGTAGACTATGTCACATTGCTGCCCGCACTCTCCAATCCGTTCGGGCGGGAAGATACGAGCTTTTTCCACGGCTGGACAACATTCTATTGGGCGTGGTGGATTGCTTGGTCGCCTTTCGTCGGCATGTTCATTGCACGGATTTCCCGGGGTCGCACCGTGCGTGAGTTTGTACTCTGTGCCCTGATTGCACCAACAGCTGTTTGTGCGTTGTGGATGTCCACTTTCGGAGGTGCGGCCATCGACATGCTGAATTCCGGTGGTGCTGAAGGAGTCAAAGCCACTGTGATCGACAGTTATGCTCCAGAGGGCGCTTTGTTCGGTTTCCTCAAGGAACTGCCGCTGTACAACATCATTGCGCCGATCTCGCTGGTGTTGATTGTGATCTTCTTTGTCACCTCGTCCGACTCCGGTTCACTGGTGATCGATACAATCACCGCAGGTGGCAAGTTGGATGCGCCTGTCGTTCAGCGCGTATGGTGGTGTACTCTTGAAGGCCTTGTCGCTATTGCACTGCTCCTGGGCGGTGGGTTGAACGCCCTTCAGGGAGCCGCCGTGTCTATGGGGATTCCGTTTACACTGGTGATACTCATCATGTGCTACTGCCTGTGGTTGGCCTTGCGATCTGAATACAAGAAGCTCTGAGAAACAGTCGAGAGCAGTTGTGGCTTCCCATTGAGATAGGGGAGCCACTACATCAAACTGCGGTACTTCGCCATTTTGGAACGGCTAGTTACGTACAACAAAAACAGAGCACCTAGCGTGCGTAACGACATGACTGGCGGTTGTACCCAACAGATAGTCTTGGATTTTTGGATTGGCCGCCTCCATTACGATCATGTCGACGTCGCGTTCATCCGCGAGTTTCACGATCTGGCGATGCACCGCTCCGGTCCGGACAGTGGTTTCAAGTTCGACGCCTTCTGCTGGGTGATCTTCAACAAACTTCTTCAGTTGCTCGCTCCAATATCCAACAGAGTCGCGAATGTTCAAGTTTCGCTCCATTTCTGGCGCAACTGTCACCACGAGAAGCCGCGCTTCTCGGCGTTTAGCCATTGCGATTGCTTCTTCGTAGGCGCTGTAATCCAGCCTCACGTGACGAAGATTTATCGGGCATAGGATTAAATTCGTATCAAGTGGCATCTTCACCGTCCCGTCTCACGCTTTCAATCAGTAAGTGTTAGACAATGACTTTGCTAGGTGGACCGTCAAGAGTGACCGCCTCCAATGCACAGCAGCCGCTTTGTCCGTGATCAGCCCCACTTGTGTGGTCCAATTTGATTGTTAGTGCATGATTGGCCTTTGGTCCATCTGAACCATGGTTTCCGGGGCCGGTGGTTTATATCCCAGAGCACTGTGCGGGCGTTTAGTGTTGTAGTGTTTCCTCCATTCTTCGATCAATATCTGCGCTTCTTTTAGGCTGTAGAAGACTTCTCCATTCAGGAACTCATCTCTGAACCGCGCATTGAAACTTTCATCTATTGGCTATGAGTCCTGACCCTAGAAGCGCCTCAACAACTTCTGGCGGCTGGTGTGAACACGCTGTTCCCGCTGCCGCCATTAAGCGCGGCAGATTCTCATCAAAAGTTCTCTTTAACAATACATCGCTCGGAATATAGTCAAAACCATGCGCTTCTGAGATCTGTTTGGCTGCTTGGTACTTCTCGTATGCCAGAGCTTCCTCGCCCAATGCCAAGAATTGCCACTCCGCTCTTTTTGTTCTTCGAGCTCAAAAGCTTTGCGCTTAGCCACACTCAAATCCGCTGTTCGAAGTGCCTGCCTGATCTGCTTTACTGGCTGCCCACTCTTGCCCAGTACTTTGCCAAAGAGATGCTTTGGGACATTCATTACGAAATAATAGCGGCCTCGATCCAATGTGACGCCCATAGCAGTGCACTCCTTCAAATTCCGCATTTATGCGGGATTCTATGCGGGATTTCATGCGGGAAACACTGGCAGGCGCTGGTTAGAGAAACCTTACGCACTTGAAAATGATGCGTTTTTTCCGGAAGAATGCCCATGACATGAGCGGTTTAATGGCGGAGACGAAGGGATTCGAACCCTCGAGACGGTTTCCCGCCTACTCCCTTAGCAGGGGAGCGCCTTCGACCACTCGGCCACGTCTCCGTCGACGCGTATACAACCCTATTCACCATGCCCACAAGGCTAAAAACGATGGGAGATTGAATTTTGTGGGAATGCCGCAGAAAGTGCAAACCAAGCAGAACAAAGCGTGATTGCGCGCACGTAAGAGGCAAGATTTTGGCAACAAATATTCAAGTTTTGTTCTTCGCTTCTGTCTACGCAGCCATATTCCACTGACCAGCATGTCCAGCGGTCAATCAGGTCTCCTTCTCTGTTGGTTGTTCGTAGATGACCCGCACAGGATATCTCAGACTGTTCCTTATTTACCCCATCTGCGACGGATGTGTGTCGACACACTTTCTGCCTTTTAGACCGAGGCAATTAGAGTCTGAGATCTGTCAATCAAATTTCTCAAAAGTTCTGAAAGAACGCGGATAGATTGATGTTCGGGCCATGTGTTCAACAACCAGTCATGGTCATCCAGAGTCATCCCAAACATGCGCGCGTCAATCCCCAGTTCCTGCGCATAGTCAGCTTTCAGGCTTTGAATGATACTAGGAACCTGTTCAATGCTGGGACCGTCGACACGAACGACCAGACAACGGCTCACCAATGGTCGAGGAAGCTTGCTCAAGTCGTTTGCTGTGAACAGCCAACAGATGTGGGACGCATTCACGTTTGTGGCCAGAAAGCGTTCGTAGAACGTCTGAGCTTCTGTATTTTCGAGGAGCCCGAGAAGTTCTGCCCAAACACTTCCATTGTGGCTTGGCAACGCTTTGTCCAACTCGTCGATCATGATGAGCGGGTTGAGCGCTCCTGCACTGCAAACCGCCTTTGTAATGACACTGGGCATTGCAGTTGACCAGCCGGCGCTTACACCAAAAATGTTTGCGTCAGCATGACCCGCAACGCTTCTGATAGTCACGTCAATATTCAAGGCCTCTGCGATCTCACGGCACAATCTGGTTTTTCCAACGCCGGGTTCGCCGGCGAGGATGATAGGCCGCATTTGCAACCGATCATTTCCAAACTGCCAGTGCCGATAGAGCTGATCATACACCAAGCCAATTGCTGCTTCGGCGTTGGGAAACCGAGTCTTCAAGCTTGTGAGGTTTTCCAAGTTTTGCCTAGTCAGGATGTAGAAATGTTTGGGACGAAAGGCATCCAGCACTCCACCTTCTTTAGCTGCTCTCTCGATGGTTTTGGGCAGTTCTGAGAGGGGTTGCAGCGCATACCTAGCTTCCTGTTTCCTCCGTTTCTTTGCAGCCCTCTCAAGACCTCTCAGATGCAGTTTCTCCGCTGCGATCATGAGGGCCTCTTCGTCATTCTTTGGCGAGCGGTCTGTGATGGCCGATTGAAGCACCGAAATCGGGAGAAATTTCAAGCAAGCCTTCCCCGCATTCCGGAAAGCTTCGACATCATTGAATGCTGCAATCCAGTTTGCCATGTACTTCGAACCAGGCTCGCTCCGAAAACTTGCCCATTCGTCGTGATACTTGGCGGATTCCTCGAAAGCCCAGGGTGCTTCTTTGCGAGCGGACTTGAGGCAAGCCGCTTGCAGTTCCCAAAGCTCGGAACTAGCCAGAATGGCGCTCTTTAACTCTGCAAGATCATTGAATTCTAGGGCTGAAAGCCAATTCAAAAGTTGGCTCTTTGCAAGGTTTCCAGCATTTGCCCATTCGTCTAGGGTCTCGCTCACGACCGGGCAGATTTCGTTTGCTTGCGTGTCGTTGGATGAGGGTTTGGCGGGTGGCTTTTTGTCGGTAAATCGCATTCTAATCTCGTCAAGGCAAAGTTTATTGGCTTGAGAGAGCGGCTAAATTCAGCGGTATATGACTTGTCGGAATGTGGAACAGTCGCCAAGCATTCAACAGCTTCTCTCAAGAGGGCAGATGTGAGAGAGCCCGTATAACGCTGGAGGAGGGGCCAAGAATGCTGTTCATAGATTAAATCTAATCTTCCTTGCCGGCATTCTCAATACAGCCTGGAAGAAATACGTAACATTCATGTATTTAGGAGCTCTGACAGTAGATCTCTTTGCTGCCGTATCCCGAAGATTACGTTCAGGACATCCTGCCGGGCATCACATGGCGCCGAGTGGAAGTAAGCCCAGTTTTTGCACTCTATAGCGGATAAATGGTCCACTTTTGCCTTCATCCTGGATCTCACCGAACTTTCGTGACAGCATCCCACATGATGGGCGTTTGGTGATGAGTGACACTCAAAGGGCTGTGCCCTGAATGCCAGCCAGTCGGCAAACGTTCTCGGATCAATTTGCCAGTGTCCCAGGTCATTTTTGTAGGCGCGAACGGAACCCCTCTTGATCGCCTTCAATATCGGGTTCTTGGTTGTTCCACTTTCTAGCTTGGCTTCTGTCATCGTCAGGTAGGTCATCTGCTTCTCCTTTTAATTGTCCTTGGAAATAATCAGGAAAATGAGCGGGAGAACGCATAGAGCAATAGGGTCGATGGGCCAAACGTGTTAGTTTCCGGCGACGAAGTTGCAAGAACTGACGGCCCTTAGCTGACTTTGGTGCGAAATCCGTCTAACGACTGCTCCCAGCCCAAACCGGACATTCAACCCAAGACTTTGCAATTCTAGCTTTTAGCATGAAGCGGGCATGAGTGAATGGTGTCGCAAGCGCTCGACCAGATTTTCACAACGTGCGCGCAATTTGGGATATATTCGGCCAGTGTTCTCATCCTTTACCCGAAGAAACGACGGCGAGCAGCATGCGACCGCACTGGCGCCGGTTTTTCAGCCCAGTTCTTTTACCGCTTTCTTAAAATCCGAAGGCGACATTCCGGACCATTTTCGGAAGGCCCTCGAAAACGCTGTGGAGTCCGCGTAACCAAGCCGCAGTGCGGTCTCACCAACGGACTTCCCTGCCGGACCCAGCAGCTTCTTTGCTTCTTCCAGTTTGACGCCAGATATGACCTGAGAGGCTGATTGCCCGTAGGGAGCAAGCCGATTGTTCAATGTCTCCCGGTGGAAACCGCATAGGCGTGCCAGTTCGTCTACACCAAATCCCGGCTCGCCAAGGTGAGTTCGGATCAGGCTCTGAAGCCCGGCCAGGAAATCTTGCGGTGCCGCAAGGTCAGGGTCAGTGACAGGAAGGTCCGATGGGTTTTCCAATATTTCCGGGATCAATTGATGGCTCAGCCAGGGTGAAGGAAACCGGATAGAAAAACCCTTTGGGCTACACTTGATGGCTTGAACACCATGAAAGTGCCTAGGTAGCACGTCAGGTTCGCTGACCCGTAAAATGATCTGGCTCGGGTCCCACCTGAAATCCAGAACCCGGTGCAGCAATGATACCCAGATGCTCGCCAGAAATGCATCGGTCTGTCCGGGCGAAACCGAAATGTTGAAGTTCCGCTTGGCACTGAAATAAGCGTGCTCGCCTTCAACAAGCAGCGATTGTGTGACCGCGTTGGATTCTTTCGAGACGGCTTGAGTGTAGCGCGTAAAGAAGTCGCCCAACGTCAACGCCTCGGCCAACATGTCACCAAGAGGCAGAAACCGAACAAGGTCGATTGATTGACCAACTTGCGCGCAGAAGTCCGGTGAAGTTGCGTCAGCAGCGGCTTGATGGATTTTATAAATCGTCTCATGTGGAAGGAAATTCTGGCGATCCATCACCTGAACTTCGCTCACGCCAAGAGGGTCCAGAACGAAGGCTGGTTCAACACCGGCGCCACGCAAAGCAGCGACCACCGGTGCAGCAACCGATGCCCGAACCAGCGGCAACGCCTTCTTTTTGTTTTGGTCAAATGCGTCCATGTCGCCCTCAAATATCATGAAGTTAACGACAGATAGACAGAAAACACACAAAAAGGTGCGAAAAGCTTGCAGAATGCAAAATCAATTTGGCGAAGCCCGTCATACTGTCAGGCAATATTCGGCGATCACTCTAAAATCACATTCAGAAATATACATCTGTGATTCGCATTTGGAGGACCTCGATGACGCCGAAACTCAAACGCATGGTGGCCACGACAGCCTTTTCTGCAAGCCTGGTAATCGCGGGCCAAGGATTTGCGCAGGAAGAGAGCTTTCCGATCCTATTTACCAACGTGCACGTGTTTAACGGTGTCGATGAACAGCGACTTGAGAACGCAAACGTTCTGGTCGTGGACAACCTGATCGCAGACGTATCAGCGGAACCACTGGCCGTCGCCAATGCCCAGATCATTGACGGTGGTGGTCGAACCCTGATGCCGGGCCTGATCGACGCACATGTGCATATGACAGTCACGGAACCCGTGGCCGATCTGCGCGATAACTTCGACTGGATGTACTGGGGTGCTGTATCAACAATTGAAGCTGAAAAAATGCTTATGCGAGGGTTCACAACAGTGCGGGATGCGGGCGGCCCGGCAATTGGCCTACAAAAAGCGATTGATCGGGGTAAGGCCGTTGGCCCGCGTATCTACGCTTCTGGGCCTGTGATCTCGCAAACCTCGGGGCATGGAGAGCATCGCGTCTACACCGAACCCCATCCCAACTTCATGGGGGCGCAACCATCCTTCTTTAACCAACACTTGGAATTCCTGGCCGATGGCGTGCCGGAAACGCTGCGCGCGACACGCGAAGCCCTGCGCCTTGGCGCTGTCCAGATCAAGGTGATGGCTGGCGGTGGGGTATCCTCTCAGGTTGATCCGTTACACACCGTTCAGGGTCTGCCGGAGGAGCTTGAGGCGTCTGTCCGGGCCGCTGCCGATTGGGGAACCTATGTCATGGTTCACGCCTATACAGACGAATCCATCGTGCGCTCGATTGAGGCAGGTGTGATCAGCATTGAACATGGACAACTGATGACCGAAGTCGGGGCTCAAGCGATCAAAGACGCGGATGCCTGGATTGTTCCGTTCTATTCTCTTCTGGGGATCGACGAGCAAACCATTGTTACTGCACTTGGGCCTGGGTCCGCCGAAAAGTTCCTCAGCGTGCAAGCGGGTGCGCGAAATCAGATGCAGTTGATCAAAGATTTCGGGATCGAGAACGTGGCGTTCTCCACGGACATTATCGGCGATCCCGTCGCGCTGACCAAGCAGAATGACGAGTTCAAATACAGGCTGGAGGCGTGGACTTCCTACGAAATCCTGCAACAGGCCACGTCAAAATCGGCGGCACTTCTGGCACTGTCAGGAAAACTCAACCCCTACACAGCAGGCCCGCTGGGCGTGATCGAACAAGGCGCATACGCCGATCTGCTGCTTGTGGAAGGGAACCCGGTCGAGGACGCCGAGATTCTGGTCGACTACACCAACAACATCGATCTGATCATGAAAGATGGCGTGATCTACAAGAATACACTCAATTGAGTGTCGCGCGGGGTGAATTTACCTCGGCATCCCGCGCCCCTTTAGTTTGACAAATGGGAGTACTGACACGTGAAAACACTGGCCTCACTGACAGCAATCGCTGGATTTTTTTCCTTGGCAGCAAGCGGCGCGTTGGCACAGGACGCGCTCCCGCAAACTTTGTTCACCAACGTGCATATCTTTGACGGAATTAGTGAAGAGCGGATCGAAAACGCAAATGTTCTGGTTGAAGGCAATCTCATAAAGACAGTCTCGACCGACGGTATTGATGCGCCCGACGCAACGCTTGTTGACGGGGGTGGTCGCACGCTGATGCCGGGCTTGATTGACAGTCACGTGCATCTCTACGCTACAGGGCTCGTGCAATCCTTCTCAGGCCTTCAGGCCGCCAAGTGGGATCAGATCGGTGCCACCGCGGCTGAAAATGCCCGCGACTATCTCTACGATGGTTATACCACGGTGCGGGATACTGGCGGAATGGGATCAGGTCTGCGCGAACTGATCGACAAGGGGATCGTCGACGGGCCACGTATCTATGCGTCAGGTGCGGCCATCGGCCCAACTTCTGGGCATGGTGACTGGCGAAACCCCGAGCAGCGAACCTTCAACATGGGTTCGGACGACGTCGCCAATACGTTCAACCTGTCCTATATTGCTGATGGTGCCGAGGAAATCCGGAAAGCATCGCGGCTTAACTTCGCGCACGGGGCGAGTTTCCTGAAACTGATGGCCGGTGGCGGTGTGTCATCCGAGCTCGATCCGCTTTGGTCCGTTGCCTACAACGTTGATGAGATTGCG
Organism: Ruegeria sp. N11; assembly: GCF_056531525.1. Taxonomy (NCBI): domain Bacteria; kingdom Pseudomonadati; phylum Pseudomonadota; class Alphaproteobacteria; order Rhodobacterales; family Roseobacteraceae; genus Ruegeria; species Ruegeria sp. N11. The sequence goes on along the minus strand of NZ_JBQFLX010000026.1, from coordinate 55,029 downwards.
ACAGCGGTTGAGGCTGCGTCCTTCTTTGATACCTATGTGACAGTCCACGCCTATACGGACGAAACAGTCACAATGGCTCTGGACGCAGGCGTCAAGTCGCTGGAGCACGCTCAGATGGTGAGTGAAGAGACCGTGCAGCGCATTGCGGATGAAGGTATCTTCTGGGCCCTGAATGTGGCTGGAATGGATCCAGCGCTGCTTGATCACCCCAATTTCTCGATGCCGACGGTGAAACCAAAACTGGAAGAATATCTGGTCGGGTCAGAAAACGTCATTGAGTACATCAAGAAGTACAAGCCCAAGATCGTGCATAACGTCGACACCGTGCTGTCCACCATTGGGTTTGGCCGCGCGCACCGGGACTTTGAAAAGTACTACTTCGCTGAATTGCTGGGTAACCACGCCTTCCTGGTTGCAGCGACCTCGACTGGCGGTGAACTCGCCCAACTGACAGGACGGCGAAACCCTTATCCCAACAAACTGGGCGTGATCGAAGAAGGGGCCTATGCAGACATCCTGATTGTCGATGGAAATCCGCTGGAGGACCTGTCGGTTCTTGGAGCAAATCCGAAGTGGTTTGATGCACCCGCGCGTGATCGAGGGTTCGAGACCATTCGTGTGATCATGAAAGACGGTGTCTTCTACAAGAATACACTCGAATGAGCGGAGTATGCAGGAAATTGACACCTGCGTCTTGCGCCGTCGATCCTGAACAGGGGAGCGATCAATGAATAAGGCAATCGCAGTAACTCTTTGCGCAGTTGGGATTGGTGTTTCCGGAGCAGCGGCGGAGGAGTCTCATAGCCGATACTACCTGGGGATCGGGGAACCAAACCCCGATGCCTGGCAAATCATGATCGACAATCCGACCGACCGGGAAAAGGACATGGGCGCTGCCCTCGCCGCAATAGGCGGTGAGATGATCAGCTATTTCTGGGGACTGGCCGATGGCAAGAACTACATCACCGTCCGCTTCCCGGACGATCCGGGCATGGTGCAGGCCATGTATATTTCGCGTCTAAGCCAGGGGGTTCTGAAAGACTACACCTTCATCGAACTGATGACGAGCGCGGACATGGTCGAAGCCCTGAAGCGAGTGCCGGAATTTTCAACTCCGGTCGAATGATGTTGGGAAACAAAGGAACAATAAATGAATATCGCCCTTCTTGTTCTTTTTGCGCTTGCTACCTTTTCGTCAGCACGCGCCCCACTCGCGCAGGAAAACGGCGCAACAGACGTCCCGCAAACAATACACTTTGAAGGCTTTGTACAGCCCAGTCGCGAAGCAGAACTGTCGCCTTTGGTGGACAATGTGGTCACCCGAATTGCGTTTCACGCCGGACAATATGTTCAGAAGGGCGACCTGCTGTTCGAGTTTGGAAAAAAAGGACCCTTCATTGAATTGCGCCTGAACGAAACAGCTCTCAAGAATGCGAAAGCCCAACTCAGGCTCGCGGATGCGGACTTGGGGCGGAAAACGGAACTTTATCTGAAAGACCTGATACCGGAAGCAGAGTTGCAACTTGCCCAGGTGAACCGCGATCTTGCTGAAATCGCATCGGAGCGGGCGGGCCTCGCTTATGAAGGGGCACAGCTCGCCTATAGCTTCACCGAGTTACATGCGCCTTTTTCGGGGATTATCAGCCAACCGCATGTCAGGCAGTACCAGTATCTGAGTACGGAAAGACGGGGGGACGAAACGCTGGCGATACTATCGGATATCGACCCGGTCTACGTTGTCGTCAAAGTGCCCTACGAGGAATTCACCAAACGGCGTCAGGTATTTGAGACAGATGCAGAAGCATTTGAGGGGCTCAGTCTGTCTTTGCAGATGCCAGACGGACAATTGTACCCCTATGAGGGTCATTACTTTGGTGGGGCATTCAAAGTTAATCCCAAAACGCAGCTGATGGATGTATGGGCCGAGTTCCCGAATCCAGAGTTGCTGCTTCGCCCAGGGGCAAAAGTCACCGTCATTTCGAGTCTGAGGAACTGAATGATGACCCGCCGGTGGCGTGGTGTGCTGTCCTGCCTAGAATTGAGGAGCATATGACAATGCGTTTTTCATTTGCAGTAATCACCGCGTGCTTATTAGCATTGCCGGCTCATTCAGAAGTTACACGTATCGAGTGGCCAGACCTGATCGATGAATCCGCTCAAGACTACGAAGATCCTTTCGTCGAATTGACTGGCAAACAGCTTAGCGCGCTTCGCAAATTGGTCCGGTTGCGCGCGCAGCTAGAGAAAGGCGGGCCGACGCCAGAACAACTGAACCAGATTAAAGTGGATATCGAGGCGACTGAAACAACCCTTGCTGAGGAAGGCGTTGAAGCGGACTGGTTGATTTCCCAACGCTGGGTTGTGATGGAAAGACGTGAGAAGGCCGGCACGGCCGCCAATGTCGACATCGATGGCGTGACCGTTTCATTGGGCGGATTTGTGATCCCGGCACCCCCCAACGAAGATGGTTCCCAAATGGCATATATCGTGCCGGAACGTGGAATGTGCAGCCACGTACCGCCTCCGCCACCAAACCAGATGGTACGTTTGCGCTTGAGTGATTCCTGGGCACCATCGACAATCTACGAACCCATCGTTGTAACTGGTCAAATCAGGATCGACCCGACGCAGAAGGAAATGCTGGTTGTTGATGGTCCTGTCCTGATGAAGGCTGCGTTTACTTTAGAGGTCGATGACGTGCAGACTTTTGGACCAATCCAGACTTCCGAAGAGGCTGCGACCAATAGGGAACGTGTGTTGATGGGAAGGATCAAGGCGACTGGCGGGGCTTCCAGAGACGATGATTAACGCAATCCTCGCTGGATTTGCTGTCAGGTGCCGGGTGTCTGCGGTCGACCACTGCAAAAATCCAGTCCACCCGAAATTGTGAAACAGGGCGCACTTCGGGTGGCCACGAAATTCATCCACGGAGCATTCAAATGAACCGGAACCCGCGAAATCGGATCATGCATGTTTGCCTTTGCGCGTTGCTGTTTATCTTTCCATTCAATGCGTTTGGCCAGGAAACGGATGAAGTATCCGTTGCTGAAACTGAGTTTTTCGCCTTGGCAGTTGATGAGAACACGAGCGTTGATGAACTCGAAATACTGGTCGTGCCATTGACCGCCGAAGAATTGTCCGATGCATCAGCTGCTTGGCAGACTCATGTTCGCAATCAGGCCGAAGAATTTGCCCAGATAAATCTGAACTTGCAGAAAGCAAATAAGGAAAACGAAGACAAACTGAGATTAGAACTGTCAGCTTTTGTCGCGACCTCAAATGCGACGCTCGAAAAATATAGGACTGTTATCGAGGCTTGGTCAAAAAAAGGAGCAGCCCCTGAGGATCTCAAACCCCATCTTGATTACCTTTCGGCGCTTCAAACCAGTGCGATAACGTCGGTTGATTTCACGACGCTGGTGCAGAGTGTCTTCGCATGGCTGGTCGCATTCGACGGAGGGATGCGAATTGTCCTTGGGGTATTGGGCGTTCTGGTTGCTGTCTGGATGATGATGTTTGTTGCCCGCTTCGTGCGCAGGATGGCACAGCGCGGTCTTGATAGAGTTCCGACACTGTCTCGAATGTTAAAGAGGTTTCTGGCCACCGCAGTTTTTTGGGCGGTTTTTGTGTTGGGTATCCTGATTGTCCTGGCCTTGTTCGGCGTGAACGTAACACCGTTATTCGCGGTATTCGGCGGCTTGTCGTTCATTTTGGGTTTCGCGTTGCAGGAAACTCTGGGCAACCTTGCAAGCGGTCTGATGATCATGGTCCTCAAGCCCTTCGATACCGGCGATTATATCGAAGTCGGCGGATCATCCGGGTTTGTGGATGAGATGTCCGTTGTTTCCACAAAGATCCGTACATTCGACAATCAGATCATCGTTGTTCCAAACAGCAAAATCTGGGGGGACGTGATTACCAATGTAAGCGCCTCAGACGAGCGGCGTGTCGATCTCGTGTTTGGCATTGCATATTCTGACAATGCCGCTCATGCCATTGCCGTTTTGAAGGAACTGGTCAAAAACCACGATCTTTGCCTCAGCTCGCCAAAAGCCGAGGTATTTGTTGGAGAATTGGGGGACAACTCGGTCAACATATTCTGCCGTCCGTGGTCTAAATCCGATGACTATTGGACGGTCTACTGGGACCTAACCGGGCAAGCAAAGGAACGTTTTGATCAGGAAGGCATATCCATTCCGTTCCCGCAACGCGATGTTCACCTGATACCAACCGAAGGGGTTTAATCTTCAAGACGTTAGCAATCTGGATTCTGCAAATTTTGTGCACCTGCGGTGTCGCGCTGGGTCAATCAAATAGCACTGTTCAAACATCGAGGAAGAGGACCCAAGGCGATCACCCACTCAACGCGCAAAAGTGCGTAGCTTTGGCGACTTGCATGTGTAGGGCCGGCTTTCTAGCCGATTAGAATTTGCCAGAGTTGTTCCACGTCTCTTTCGGGCCAATCTGTTCCTGAACATCCCAATGTTCGACGATCTTTCCACTCTTGAGCCGGAACAAGTCAAAGACGGCCCAGTCGTCCTCGTCTTGTTTTACATGGCTAAAAGCAACCACAAAATTTCCTTGGCCGAGTAGTCGGTGAACTTTGACGTATTGCACGGTTTTTCCGCTACTTGTCACCTCTCCAAGATGCTTGAAAAGAGCTTCCAATCCGTCGGCTATTTCTGGGTTGTGCTGATCGTATTGCTCGGTCGATATGTAGTCATTCACAAGATCGGTGCGCCCTGCCATCAGGACCTTGTCGATGAACCCTTGCACCACGGTCTTGTTGGCCTCGGTGAAATCGAGATCTTCGATTTCGGTTGGGCCATCCACCATGCTGCGGCCTGAGACGGTTGGCCATTTATACGCGGCAATCACATCCCAATGCTCGACGATTTTACCTTCTTCGTCAGTATCAAAGATATCGGCCGTCACCCACTGCGCTTCACCACCGTTGAGGCTTTGATACACATGCACGAAGACGAAGTTTCCATCCTCGATAGTCCGCAGAACCTGGATATCGCGCACTGGATTCCGCTCAAGAAAAGGCGTGAAGAACTCAATGAAACCTTCTTTACCGTCGCGTACACCCGTTGAGTGTTGCGTGTAGCGATCCCCGGTATATTTATCGAGCGCTTCGACCATTTTGCCGTCACGAATGCCTTCCAGATAAAGGCCCTTGGCATTTGCCACGCGGATACTGTCAGTCACAACATGCACTCCTGTGTCATAGACATGGTTTCAGCTAATACCAACAATGCTCAACACCGTTTCACGGCCAGACCAGGCCACGATAGCGGACAAGGTGCCTGTGACCATGGCGGGAACGCCTTCTTTCCAGCTGTCCCAGATCAGATGGCAACCAATTGCACCGATGGATGTGCCAAGAATAGCCAGCGCGCCTAAAGTTCCGACCCAGGATCCCTGAAACCAGATCGCGATTGCGCCAAACAATTCAACCACGCCAACCAAGGCCATGATCTGGCGGTTTAACCCGTACTTGATGAACATCGCCAGTTGGGTTTCGAAAATGAACTTCTGCCAGCCGAAGATCTTGATCGAGCTTGCGAAGAGGAAGAAGACGGACAGCAGTCCGACGAAAACCGTAATCGTAGTCATTCCGCAGCCTCCTGAACCGGGCACGAAAAATCCGCTCCGAGAGCATCTAAAAACGTTTCCTGCGCGGTGGCTACGGCGGCATTCATTGCGTTGGCCAACGCTCCAATGTCCGACGGGTCGACGACAGTTCTCAGCGGTCTTTTACCGTAGGGCAGCTTCAACAGACCGGCGATGGCATCGGCAACCATTGCAGGGGACGCCTCAGAAAAGCTTTTTTGCGCCAACCCCATGAAGCGTCCGGCCATCGCTTGTGCTTGTTCCAACGTTGGGCCGTATCCAGCCATGCGCTCCGGTTCATCCGTTGGCGGCGACTTTTGCATGATACCAGTGTCAAATGCGCCGGGTTGAACGATAAGGGATTCCAGTCCCAAAGGAGCGAGTTCAAGGGCATAGGTCTCGGCGACCAGTTCCAGCGCCGCTTTACTGGCTGAGTAAAAACCGCTCATCGGCAACGCAAACCGCGACATGTCACTGGTGATGCTGATCACCGTGCCCAAGCCCTGGACGCGCACATTGGGAAGGATGGCGCGTAGAACACGAACCGGTCCCAGCACGTTCACATTCAGCATGTTCTGAAACCGAGCCGCAGAAATGGTCTCGTTGAGCCCTCCAACATAGATCCCTGCGTTGTTAATGACGACATCAAGTGGGCCATTCAGCTTTAACATCAGATCGGCGATTGCGCTGTCTACGCTGGCGTCACTGCCGACATCCAGTTCAATGGATGAAATCCGCGCAGATGTCGCCTCTAGGCTGGTCGCCACGTCGGCGTTTCGCCCCTTCGAAGCACGCATTCCGGCGAATACAGAATGACCTTCGTCTGCAAGTCTGATGGCCATTTCTTTTCCGAAGCCGCTGCTGGCCCCAGTGATCAGAATATTCATCTGTCTGTTCCTCTTGTGGTCGAGAGGAAAATGGCAATCGATAGACATAATTGGAAATTATCATTATTTCTTATTAGTATGAATGAAATTGATGGAATTGATCTTAATCTACTGAAATCTCTGCAAGCGCTCATTTCGGAACGGCATGTTGGACGTGCTGCGCAGCGAATGAACGTAACGCAACCTGCCATGAGCCATACGCTTGCAAGATTGCGACGCCTGTTTGACGACCCTCTGTTCGTCAAGCAAGGGCGCGAAATGGTGCCAACAGCGCGCACTCTGGACCTTGCGGCGCGGTTGAACACGATCTTATCTGAGATCAGCGTGCTGACTGCGCCGGTGACGTTCTCACCTGAAAACGCGAGCGCAACTATTCGAATTCATGCCCATGATTTTATCGCCACCAGTTTCCTTGCAAACGCAGTTCGGTGTATTCGAAATCAAGCTCCAGGGATCGTGTTCGAAATTCACAGCTATTCAGATCACAGTTACCAGATGCTCGATTCCGGGGATGCCGATTTGATCATTGGCGCAGGACTTCAGGCAAATCCTAAGTTTCTTCAAAAGCTTCTACTGCGCGAGCGCCTAGTGTGCTTATTGGACCGAACCCACCCAGCTTTGAACAGCTGGAACGCCGAGACGGTCTTTTTATATCCACACGTCCGGCTGAACCTAATGGTTAAACAAGATGACCCAGTTCACCTTTATGGAAAGGATCAGGGTTTGCCCCCACGCCAGGTTGGGCTGGCGACGGATAGTCTGCATCTGCAACCGGCCTTCCTGGAAGGAACAAATCTAATCGCTTTTGTGCCGGAGACGCTCGCCCAAGCTGCTACCAACAACAAAAACCTAGTCACGCACGATTGCCCTTTTCCTCTGCCGGAATTGGGAATCCGTGCAATTTGGCATGAGCGAGACGCACGATCTCCCCTTCTCAGCTGGATCCGTAGCCAGCTGGATGTTTAACGGCTTGTGGAAATTAACACTTCTCTTTGGTGTCAAACTTGCACTGAAACCATCGATGTTGCACGCCAACTCGTAGGAATGAGAGCTTCAAGGGCAGCATTAGTTCTCGCCAAACAAAGTCGACCCTACTGAGTTTACCGAAGATGCTTAGGCTCCCAGAGAGTAGATTACAGCGTCCCACAGATCAGCTTGGTTGTGCTCCAATGTCGGCTGCGTGAACTATGTCAACAGCATCCGGATAGCCTGTACAACGACAGCTCTGGGCTGCACGCCGAAAATTTGCAAAGTCCGCTTTCTGCGCATAGTTGCCGTTGGTTGAGAGAGCAGCGAATGGCGGCAGTCCGCCCATGTTTGGCGATCTAGGTCACGTGTCGGCGAGCGAATAAATGAACCTCCGACGCTCATTTCGATTCTTCCCAGCAACCGCTTAATTTGTTTCAGAGTGGCCAAGAATTATTGAACCTTAACCAGACGATAGTAACTGGCTCTGGAAATGTTCAGCTGATCGATGATCTGCGCGACGGGGACGCCAGCTTCCTTAAGCGCCAATACCTTCTCTTTCTGTCTCTGGGCCGTTGGAGCACGGCCCTTGTATTTTCCATCTGCCTTGGCCCTCGCAATGCCTTCCCTCTGGCGTTCCAGCATGATTTCTCGCTCGAACTGAGCAACTGAGCCCAGAACATTCAGCATGAGCTTTCCTGTCGCAGTCGAGCTGTCCACACCCATGTCTACGATAACCAAGTCAGCGCCATTGGCTTCCACCACTTGCAAAAGCCTCCCCAGGTGCGTCACCGAACGCGCAAAACGGCACAGCTTGGTTACCACCAGCTTGTCGCCGGCACGAAGGCTTCGCAACGCTGCTTGCAATTCAGGACGATCTGAAAGGCTCGATACCTTTTCTGAAAAGATGAAATCCGATTGGACTCCATACTTCGTCAAAGCCTCAATCTGCGCTTCCAGTCCATAGCCCTGCTCCAAGGTGGATGTTCTTGCATACCCAATCAGCAACTGTCTTACTCCAATCTTAGGTCCTATTGAGATGTCGCTGTCTCAATGTCACGACAATGTATGCGAGACTGTTTTCACCAGAATTTACGCTGGGCGGTTTGCTGTCACATAACCAAGGTTGTGTGAGACAATCCTGGCGAACTCAGAAGTCATACCGACTTTCGAACAGGAGCCCTAACGCTATCGCCTACAAACCACTTTCCAAAGAATTGTTTAGTCGCCGTTGACGTTTGATTACCGTATCCAATCAAGGTATGGGACACGTATCCGACTGACCCCAGCAACAAGTTTAGAACCCCAGAACTTCAACTTGCTCCAAAATGATGTTTCAGGAGCGTAACTCTTAGAACTTGGCTTTGCCCGCCGGACACCCGATTTTCGCTCTTCCTTAATTTCCCGTAGTGCCGCTAGAATTTTGGGGGATACGATTACCGTGTAACTCTGTACATCTGCGTCCTTTATGAGCCGCATGATGTCATCTGTGATTGGAGCCAGAAACTCCTTCAGATCGTAGCACTTGCCCGTATTTCGCTCCCATGAACTACGGGCGATTCTGTTGGCGTCAAACAAACTGCCGGCAACACCTTCTCCCGCACCAATGTCAAAGCTGTCTTCACAAAAGTCCTGTACCATACCGAAAGCAAGCAAACGTCCCTCAGGAGAAGTTACCGGCCGACAAGCCCCACAGTAGATGTTTTTTCTAGGAGAGCTGGGTTTTTCGACAGTAGCTGTTTCGCCGGGGCTTGGTTTCTCAAGATCCTTCATTGTTCCTTTCTCAACCAAGGCCACATTAGACTGGCCTGTCCGCTCACATTTATGAAATACTGTTCGCCGGCCCTGGTCTTTGAGCTGCTTGAGTGTCGTCTTGAGTGCCCCTTCTGTCCTCGTGAGTCTCCTGCCTTTAGAAACATTTAGGAAGGCTTCAAACACCCTCATGTTCTCTGATTTGGCAATCTCATAGGCGGTCACGCTCGGCTTCGTGCCATATCGAATGAACCGTGCAACATCTCCGTCGGCAATGCGCTTTAGTTGGACCCCCGCCTTACTTTGCAGCCAAGGCGTGTTCTCGTGGATGAACGTCAATGCCTGCTTACGACATTGATCACCGAAGTCGAACGTCAAAAATATGTGGAAATGGAGATAAAAGGTCTCTGTCTTTGGTTCGAAGGGTGCTTCTAGCTGTGCGTATACAAATTCACCTAGTCCGGATTTCTTGAGGGCCTTCTTTAGCTTGTTCATTCGTTTGAATGCCAACGCCAAACCGGATTCATAGCCATCGATTGAGACTCGGCGTTCCAAGGCAGGAAATGTCAGAGCAGCAAACTGCGCCTGGCCTTTGACTTTGACCTCATAATGATACTGAAGATTGGCGGCAGTTTGTGTCGTATCAACTAAAGCAACGGACGGTAGCCGCTTGTCGTGCTTGTATGCGGAATAGCAGATCGCGAGATACTCGTTGTCGGGCAAGCCCAACAGGAGTTGTGCTGCTTTCTTCTTGCCGGGCCGGTATAGGTCGTGACCGACCTCGGCTGCCATTTCAGCCACCATGGCGGACATTTCCCGATACCTTGCTGAGCCTGGACCAAGTCGAAAGCCGCCATGATAGCCCACCTTTTTCCCTGCCATCCTTAGTGTTCTTGGCCGAAGCACTTCATGGCCATAAATCCGCTTCGCTTGCCTGCATTGCCGCTTGCGCTTCCGGTGATCACCTCTGCTCTGAGCACACTTTCTCTGTTCGCGGGATCTGCCCGCGTTGTTCTTCTTCACAACCTTTGCCCTTCAGCTCGATGGCCAAAGGTCGGTTGCCGTTTTCAGCTTATTTGACTCCGTGCCTCTGACCGCAATTTCCTGCGACCAGTGCTGCCTTCACGTCTGTTCAAGACGTGAATTTGCTTCCGCCGCTCGCAACAAAGGACATGGCACGAACGCGGTTTCAGACTTTTTAAAGGATTGGGAGTTTTGCGAAAATTTAAGAAACCTGACGGCGGCAATGAGTCTGTATGCCGGCAGTTCTGGGAACGAGTGAAAAACTAAATTTCTGATCGTCCCCCCATTACGTCATCGAAAAGAAACCAAATTCCACAGGTTGGAACACATTTTTCACAAGCCTGTTCTGGCACCTATTTTCGGTTTGGATCAAAGCGACCAGCCGCTTGTTCCGCTTTCAAGCCCGCCTGAACAAGCGCTCTGATCGCGGCAGATCGTCCATAGATCTCGTTCTGATGTGTGTACTGGCGAACAAGCGCCAGCTCATCCTCAGTCATTAGTATTTGTAGCCTTTTGGGCGGTTCTTCTGAGAGTTTTTCCATGACCTTAAGTTAACACTATACACACAATGCGTCAAATGTTGACGCGCCAGTCGAATCATTATACACACTATACACACTATACACACTTTTAAAATCAACAACCAAGGGAGGGAGCAATGCTCTCATTTCTCCACAAGTTCTTTCACAGCGCACACGAGGTCTGCGTTGTTCTGTATGTTTGCCATTTTGTTCTGACGTACGGACAGAAGATGTATCTGTTTTGATCTGTGAACGTCGGCGCAGGTACTCGTCTCTGCATCGCAGATGAAACATACATCACGCTTCCGTGACTCGCCCTATGGTAATGAAATTTTCCACTCAACCGAGGTCATATCGGAGGTGTCAACTTAAACTCCGGCAAAGAAACGCGCAGCCAATTCAAAACGCAGCAAAAATGTGTTTTGAGGCGCCCTCCTGACCCCAGCAGTTCAATCTGAAAAGTCAACCTGGAGTAGACGCAAGTTCATGTTTTGTAATAATAATTTTTCTTGACTGCATACCGAAAGTATCGATGAAGCGAGCAGAAGAAACTCAATCGGTGCTCGAATGATCGAAAATCAGCTAACAGGCAGTCGGTACATAGACCAAGGCAGAACACTTCCGATTGGGTTTTCACTCAGAGCCGTGGAGGATGCGCAGAGATGAACACAAGCCCAAACTGGATAGTACAACCAGCCGGCATGGATGACGCAGCCCGAGCTCTGGGGATTTCACGAAGAAGTCTGACAGACATTCTAGCAAAGCATCAATGTTACGAACGGCGCGGCAACAAAAAGGTGTTTTACCCGGAACACATTGAGGAACTGAGAGAGGCTTTAAAATGCCAAAGAAAGACTGGGAACCGAAGTGGACGGAGCAAGGTTGGGCGGTCTCGTTTTCAATCGAAGGGCGGCGGATTCGCCGACGCCTTGGCATCCGTGACAAAAGCCTCAAAGGCGTAGCTCGCGCTAAGGCCCAGCAACTTTATAAAGAGGAATGGGCGGCCCAATTAGCTATTCCTACAAACAAAGAGGTGCCATTTTGGGAGGCGGCAAAGGGCTACGTCGACGATGGTGGTGAAGCACGTTTCCTGCCAAAACTCATCGGGTATTTCGGCAAGTACACAACAATTGATCAAATTGGAGAGTTGGAAATCGTGAACTGTGCCATGGAGTTGTACCCCAACGCAGTTCCCGAAACTCGCAGACGCCAAGTGCGTGTACCGATCACCGCGGTAGTTCGCTGGGCCAGGGGAGAGCGGAAAAGGCCGTCCACAGATAACAAGCGAGTTCGCTGGCTCCATCCAGAAGAAGCTGAGGCGCTGTTGAAAGCCGCCGCCCAACTTACCCTGCCGCGCCACGACAAGCCCGAACTGTATACACTCAAGAAGATTGCTTTCCTTTTGGGGTCTGGGTGCCGAACAGGAGAGTGCTTTGCAGCGGACATTAATGATTGGAATCCAGCAACCTCTCAACAGTTTATTCCTGCTGAGGAGGACGGCGCAGGTAAAACTGTATCGAGTGAGCGCTTGGTACGGCTACCTAGCCGTGCTGTATGTTTAATGGGGGAGTTGCCCGAGTCGGGACGCATGTTCCGCACGCCATATGGAAAACCGATCAAGTTGAGAAAGAATGGCGGCGGCCAAATGCAAGCGTCGTTTAACAAGGCCCGAGATGCGGCCGGCCTTGGAAAAGATGTGACACCACACGTTCTCCGGCATACTTGGGCAACTTGGTACTACGCTCAGACAAGAGACTTCGGTGGGCTCATGGACCTCGGGGGCTGGGCAAAGAGCGAAATGGCCAATCGTTATAGAAAGATTGCACCTGACGACTTAGCGGATCGCCTGCTTGAACATGGGTGGGACTTTCGGCAAAAATCTGGCAACATCGAACTAGATTCCCGCTTACGTATTGTAAAATAAGGGAATATTCTTACCAAGTTTTCCCTTAGCAGGGGAGCGCCTTCGACCACTCGGCCACGTCTCCGCCGACGGGTATATCCGTGCCTGTCACCAAGATACAAGGCGATTTTCCTGCTAAATGGCAAAATTCTGCAAACGGCTGCAAATCGGAATTCCGGGGGGCCGTACGTGTGACAGTCTTCGTCGAATAACAGCTGTTTTCTTGGCAGGGAGTGCCGGACAAAAACGACGGTTCAACACGAGGCGGCCGTCACCTGACCACAGTCGTTTTTTGGGGCGGTGATATTAAACTTGCCAAAAACATAAGCATTACTGCATATTTGCCTATATTTAGTCTGCAGATTTATTCTGTTTGTTGTGAGGCATCAATCGGGCTTGGGGTGGTGTGTACCCGGCAGGAACCTTTGGGGGAAAGGGGCTTGGATTGGCTTGGTTAAAAGTGTGTTTGGCAGTTTGCCTTATTGTGATTCTGCCGTCGCAGGTCGTCGCAAATATCGGAAAAGTCGTCAGCGCCAAGCAAGGCGCTCAGGTAACGCGTGCCGGAGAAACACAAGCGTTGCGGACGGGGATGGAGGTCGACTCGGGTGATGCGATCGCGACTGACGGATCCGGCGTGGTTCAGCTTGTGTTTGTCGATGACACGAAAATAGCCATCGGCCCCAATGCGCGTATGGTCATTGATGTCAAAATGCTGCGGAACAACCGCAAGGCCAAGTCCTTTGCGGTACAGGCACTGGGTGGCAGCTTCCGGTTCATTTCCGGAAAAAGCAGAAAGCGGGCTTACTCCATTTCGACGCCATCAGCGACCATGGCGGTGCGCGGAACGACTTTCGATCTCTGGATTGCCTCCGGCGACCAAAGCGCGATGCTGGTTCTGGAAGGCACTGTTCGAATGTGCAGCCTAAGCGGGTCGTGCCGATCCACCGGGAGACAATGCAGCCTTTTTGCGAACAGTAAGGGTGGCGGCGTCGGAAGGCCGGTGGATCGCGAGCAATACAGGAAGGCGCTGGAAAGCGGTTTCCCGTTCGCGCGGTCGCAGGAAGGGTTGCTTCCGCCGCTTCAGGTCGAATTCGGCGGCTGTTCCGAAAACGCCAGGCCGGTTCGCTTCTTTGCATCACCCGGTCGGTCTGAACCCCGCCCTGCGCCGCCCGGTGAAACGAGTACCAATGAGGCGCGTGCTGTGTCAGACCCCACCCCGCCAGACAACCGTCCTGATCCGCCATCCCAACCAGAACGTGACCCGGAGCCGGAACCGGACCCTGAAACCGAGGGGGAACATGATCCCGAACCCGAAACCGAGCCTGAATCCGAACCGGAAGATGATCCCGAACCCGAGCATGATCCCGAAGTCGACTAGGGTCGTCCAGAAAAATGACGTGGACCGGATTGCTGGCAAAACCTGACCCCCTTGCGCCCGGAGGCAGAGGTGACAGCAAGAACAAGGGATAAAAACAGCCGAAAATGGGCATTCCGTCTATTCGGAATTGCTTTGATCCTGTTCGGCTGCCTGGTTCGTTCGATGGACCCCTATCCGGTTCAGATGTCCCGTCTGATCTACTTCGACATTCTGCAAAGACTGTCTCCACGCGAATACAATCCCGACTTGCCGGTGCGCGTGGTCGATATCGACGAGACTTCCCTGGCCAATTGGGGGCAATGGCCCTGGCCACGCACGTTGCTGGCGCAAATGGTGGAAAACCTGGGTGAATATGGCGCGGCGGTCATCGCCTTCGACATGCTTTTTGTCGAGCCAGATCGATTTTCGCCTTCCCGTCTTCTCAATGACCCGGCGCTTGAAGGGTTGGTTGATATCGAACCAGGTGCAAAAGCACTGGATAACGATGTCTTGTTCGGGTTCGAAATGGCCCATTGGCCAGTCGTGCTGGGCGTCGCGGCGCGCCCGACGGGTGGCGACCGCGAGGTGCCGCCCAAAACGGGTATTGTCGAAATTGGCGACTCGCCGACGACCGGTTTGATCTCGGTTCCACACTGGGCGCCCCCCGCCGAGCCGCTGGATCGCGCCGCGGCTGGCATCGGAGGGGTCAATGTCTCGCCCTTGGGCGGAACCGGCGTGGTCCGGCGCGTTCCGGCACTGTGGCGCGGACCTGATGGAGTGATGCCGGGGCTGGGAATCGAGGCGCTGCGGATCGCACTGGATGAACCCATCATTCTGGCAGAGGGGTCTCAGGACGAACCCGGAATAATGCTGGGCATCGATGTTGGGGGCTACGCGGTGCCTACAACGGAACACGGTGAGATCTGGGTGAAATACCGGCGCGACAATCCAGACCTTTATCTGTCGGCAGACCGCGTCATGCGTTCGGCCGACGATCCGGATCTACAGAAAAAAATCGAAGGCCGCATCATTCTTGTCGGCACCTCGGCAGCTGGTCTGTTCGACATTCACCAGACGTCCCTTGGGGAATCGGTGCCCGGGGTGTCCATTCATGCGCAGATTCTGGAACAGATCCTGACAGGCGATATGTTGAACCGGTCAGATGTTATCGCAGCGCTGGAATTGATCGCCTTTGTCATTCTTGGGCTGGTGGTCACGGCAGTCATGTCGAGCTTTGGAGCCGTTGCGTCTTTTGTTGCCGGCGGCATTGCGGCAGCGGTTGTGATGGCGGTTGGCTGGCTGGTCTTTCAGAACCAGCAGATCCTTTTTGATGTGACGTTCCCGATGATTGGCGGAATGGCCAATTTCGGGTTGTTGGCGGGCTACATGTTCATTTCGACAGAACGCGAAAAACGCGCCATTCGAAAGGTGTTCTCGCACTACGTCGCGCCCGAAATTCTCGATGAGATGGAAGCAACCGGTCATCAGTTGCATCTGGGCGGTGAAATTCAGGAAATAACCGTTATGTTCTCGGATATCCGCGGGTTCACGCCGCTGTCCGAAGGGGTGACCGCCACCGACCTTGTCGCACTTCTGAATGAGCTGTTCTCTGAAATCGGGGACCAGATCCTTCTCGAGCGTGGGACGATCGACAAATTCATCGGCGACGCTGTTATGGCATTCTGGAATGCGCCCCTGCCGGTCAAGGATCACCCGCATCGCGCCGCATTGGCGACATTGAACATGCGCAAGGCACTGGCTGAATTCAACAGATCTGACATCATGAAGGATCGTCCTCCGCTTGCCCTGGCAACCGGATGTGCGACGGGTTGGGCTTGTGTCGGCAATATCGGGTCGCGCAGCCGGTTCAATTACACCGTCATTGGCGATGTGGTGAACGTTGCGGCGCGCATCGAACAGAGCTGTCGCAATGTCGACTATGATATTCTGGTCTCGAACTCGGTACAGGAAGCGACTGAAACGACCCTTGCCACTCTGCGGGCCGGGTTTGTCGATCTGAAAGGCAAATCCCACCCGGAACCCGTATTTGCGCTGGTAGGCGATCAGGAGCTGCTAGAAAGCGAACAGTTTCAGAAACTCAGCGCAGAGCATTCGAACCTGCTGGAAGCCATTCGCAACCGGCAGCCCCATCTCAGGATCATGGAAATGTGCGATAAATGCGCGACGCTTGCGAAACCCGTTGAGCCAGGATTGCTGAGATTCTACCGCGCGCTTCCAAGGCGTGCAGCAGACTTCCGGCTTGATTTCCCTAGCGACAAGATACTGTTCTCGCACAAAGACCGCGCCTGATTTCCCGACGCGCCCATTGTCTGCCAGGTGCTTGTACCCCGGTGACAATTTTCTGATGATATGGGAAAGAACGAAAACGAAGCAGTCAGACAGGCTCGCGGAGGGGTGATACTTCGACCCGGTCCGCAACCCTTCTCTGAAAACAATAACGGGGTAAATCGGATGCCATTCAAACTGGTTTCCTGCGACGGTGGCGGAATTCGTGGATATCTGACGTGCCGTATTCTGCAGAGTCTGCACGAGGAAACTCAGCTTCTGGACAAGGCGGACGGTTTTGCGGGCACGTCGACCGGTGGACTGATCGCGGTGGCATTGGCCGACGGCCGGACCCAGGGCAAGGATATGGCCACGCTGATCGAAAAGCTGGCCGCACACTACCGGGACGACGCCGCCACGATTTTCCGCGAAAACGAACGCAGCCTGCTGGACAAGGTGGCGGACAGGGTTCTGCAGAAATTCAAGCTGGGCGGCGGGCCAGGCATTACGGCAGCGCAATACAATGCCTCGGGTCTGGCGGAAATCGGGCTGTCGCTTGTCGGCGACCGGACCATATCTTCGCTATCACGCGATCTGGTTCTGGCGGTCAACACTGTGTGCCTCCATCGCAGTGACAAGGTAGGCTGGGCGCCGTTCACCATCACAAACCATGACGTCGAGCGCGACGCCTGGCTGGATATGAGTGCGGTCAAACTGCTGGACGTGGCCATGGCCAGTTCAGCGGCGCCGTCCTATTTTCCGCCGCACCTGATCAGGGCAGAGGGGGTTGATTACGGCTACTTTGCCGATGGCGGCGCTTTTGCCAACAACCCGGTGATGAACGGAATCAACGTTGCCATCGCTGCGGGCCGGGCACCGGGGCTGGACCAGATCGAGGCCCTGTCGATCGGCACCGGGCAACAACCCACCGACATCTCGGAACAGATGATCCGGGATCCCGACGACTGGGGTCTGCTCAAGTGGTTTGGCGTCACTTCCAACGCGCCCAAGGGTGCTTTGATCGAATTGCTGCTTACAACATCGGCCGAGAACCTGTACTGGATGGCCCACCTGGTATTGAAAGACCGTCTGGTCCGCATAAACCCGCCTCTGCCGAAAATGGTCGGATTGGCGACGCACAAACCGTCGTCTTACACCCTGATGGACCAGGCATTCGAGGCCAGCAAACAAGGCAGGGATTGGGCCAAGGCCGTCGAGATGGCGCGCCGCTGGTAAGGATTGCATCACGTTCCTTCCGTCAGGGAACCGCGACCCAAGCGCGTGTACATGTGACGTTTTTATTGCCTTTGGGGCCGCAGCCGTTAAGGTTAACACATAGGTATTAGTGATTAATTAACGCTCAGGGGGGAAATATGAGCGCTCCCGGCATTGCCGAGCAGCTGGTTCATGTATTGCATCGACCAGATGGCGATCCCAAGCTGCGACCGGTTCATACAATAGGCATCAGCGCGACAGGTTTCTTCAAGCCCTCTCCGATTGCCCGGAACTTCTGCGCCGCCGACCATTTCCGTTCCGACAAGACGGATGTCATCGTTCGGTTCTCGAACGGCTCGGGATGTGCCGCCGTACATGACGGCTGGTCCGACGTGCGCGGTATGGCTGTCCGGTTTCACCTTTCGGATGGCACCGACACCGACTTGATCGCCATGACGCTGCCCGAGTTCTTTTCGTCGACGCCCCAGAACTTTCTGGATTTCGCCGAGGCGGCGAAACCCAAAATGTACTATGGCGAGTCGCCGTGGCGGAAGATCATCAACCTGCTGCAATTGATCCTGCCAAAACGGGATCCCTACCCGAACGAAACCATCAGCCCGGATGACGGTGCCATCAAGTTCGCGGACGAGAACGCCGAGGCACAATTGGGCGTTCTGCAGGCGGCAGCCATCGGCGCGCCCGTCAGCTATGTTCGCGCGGCTTATCATGCGGTTCATACATTTATTGTCACCGGCGAGGATGACGTAAAGCGTTGGGTCCGTTTTTCATGGCAACCGATCGCCGGTGTTCTCAAAACCGATCCCGCGGAAACCCCGGACGATGACTATTTGCGGCAGGAGCTGAAAGACCGGCTGGCCGTCGAACCCGCACGGTTTTCACTGATGATGGCCATTGGTGAGGTGGGCGACGATTTCGAAAATTCGGCCCGGCCATGGCCGCCGCACCGCAAACGCATCATGATGGGCACACTGACGCTGGACGCGGTGCCTGAGGATCAGATCGAGAATGCGGAAAAGCTCAGCTTCAATCCGGGCCTATTGACGCCCGGGATCGAGGTTTCAGAGGATCCGGTTCTCAAGATCCGCATTGAATCCTACGAATTCTCCAGCCAGCTGCGGGACGCGACTCCCTGCCCATTCCCCAAGAGGCCATCCGATGACACGTAAGGACAGCTGGTTCAATCGCTACGTCAACAGCCTGCCCGAGCGGGGATGGTTCAAGTTCCTGTCGCGCTACGTCGTGGTGCCGTTCTGGATCTGGAAAGAGCCCAAGCCCAAGCTTCCGGGCGGGCCCAGACCTTCGCCACAGCCCAGTGAAAACGTCCAGCGCATGATGAACCTGATCATGCCGCTCAAGGATCCTTCGCCGGCCGGAAGGGCGCATGCGACGCTGGCGATTGCACAGAATGTGGACGAGATCTTTGCCGGGCTGGACAATGTCGGAACCGTTCATTTCGCGCGTTTCCTGCTGATCGAAGACAAGATTTGCATGATCTCGGTCTATGACGGTGATTTCAGCAACTACATCCGCGATTTCATCACCACCATCGGCAGTGTTTTCAACGATGTTATTTCGCTGGTGGACGGTGCCGAACACCTGATCCCGACGGAACACAACGTCGAGGAGTTCATCGACTGGGTGCAGGAACATGACCTGTTCCAGGCCGCCGATTTCCCGACTGATCTGTTCGGGCTGCAGGACGCCGCAAAAGGGCTGCCGCCGAACCAGCCGCCGCACAAACTGGCGACGTTGCCGCGTGAGTTCGTTCTGCAATTGCACGCGAACCGCAATCTTTCGTTGGGAGGAGGCTATCGCGCCTATCCCGGAGTTTCCGCCGCGCAGGTGCGCCAGAAATTTGGACAGGGCTGGTGAACACAAAATTCAACCTCGCAGACATTCAAGGCAATATCCTGCGTGGATATCGCCGCAATCTTGTACGTCATCTGGTTCTTGAGGTCAGCGACCGCGTAGCGGCCCGGCAGTTTCTAGCAGCAGCAGTGGATGACAGCCACGGCGACGTTCCGGCGATTACCCGCGATGTTACCTGGACCGTCAGGCCGCCGTTCTGCTTCAACATCGGAATTACCTTTGAAGGGCTGCGCGCTCTGGGCACGCCGGCTGAGCATCTTAAGACCTTCCCGACGGAATTCGTTCAAGGGATGACCAAACGGGCGATCAAGATCGGGGACTTCGGCAAAAGCGCGCCCGAAAACTGGCCTGCTCCGTTTGACAAGCCCGAGCGGATACACCTGATTGCATCGGTTCATTCCGACACCGAAGACCATCTTGATCAGGTCGAGGCGCAAGTTGCCAAGGCCTTCACCATTCTCGGTGTGCGCAATGGGCGGAATCTGCCCGAAGGGAAAGTGTTCTTCGGGTATGTCGACGGTATCTCGCAGCCGCGCTTCAGGCATGTCACCGATCCAGATCAGGTGGGTGTGGATGAACCCATGGACCCGCTCGGCACGGCGCTGCTGGGATATCCCACCAAACAAGAAGGCGTGCTGTTCCGCGTTCCGTCCCCGCACGAGCTGGGATTCAACGGGTCTTTCAATGCCTTCCGGGTGCTGCAACAAGACGCCGCCGGATTCGAGGCCTATCTGGACAACGCCGCTACGGAACTGATGAGCCATCCCAAAAGGGACCTTTTGGCGGACCCGAAGAAACTGCATCTCATCGTCAAAGACCCGGATATGCATGGCGCCCTTCGCGAAGTGGTCGCGGCGCAGATGTGCGGGCGCTGGCGCAACGGGACCCCATACGAATTGTCGCCAAACGCCCAATTTCCCGAGGAAGAAGTCTCGCTAACCAATTTCGACTATTCGCACGGCTCACGCTGCCCGGCCGGATCGCATTTGCGGCGCGGCAACCCGCGGGGCGGGCCGATCGTTCAGCGCATTGCGAACTACACGCGGCGACTGGTCCGACGCGGCATGTCTTATGGCCCGGACTTTGACCCCCAAAATCCCGATACCGCGGAACGCGGTCTGTTGGGCAGTTTCATTGGTGCCAATATTGGCGCGCAATTCGAGGCCGTCATGTGCGACTGGATCAATCTCGGTCTGCAGGACCCGAACATTACCGGCGCAAACGATCCGCTGCTGGGTGCGAATACGTCCGAAACCAGTTGGTTCGATATGACCCTGCCGGATGGTGACACGATCCGCCTGCGCGGTTTTCCGCGCCTGATTTTTGCACGGGGCGGTGCCTACACGTTCCTGCCAAGCCTCGCGGCGATCAAGTACCTGTCCGAGTTGAACACCTGAACCGTCTTAACCAAGATCCGCCAACGCCGCGTCTATTCGGGCCAGCATTGGCGTCTGCCCGGCCGTTTCAACAATGACGCGGGCTTTGGTCAGGTGTTCGAAGGCCAGTTGACGCTTTTTCCGGGCCTTGTACAGAAGCCCCATGATCATGTCGCAACGGGCGATGTAGTGGCCCTTGTCGTCAAACTGCGGGTTTTTGCGAATTTCCGCGATCATCTGGATCAGCTTCTTCTCGCCAAAAATCATAACCCAGACAACCGAGCGGAAGTTCTTCAAGAACACGCCAAGCGAGCTTTCGCCTTCGCCGGTGAGTATGGCCAGATACAATTCGCATAAGAACAGCCGGGCCCAGTCGGCAGACACCTGCGTTCCTTCATCTGTGCGCTTCCGGATCGCAGTCTCGACCTGTTGCAGCCCGGCAGCTACCTGGCCGTTCAATGCGTAGGCCACGCCCAGCATCGTCGCCGGGCCCATCGTGAACAGGGTCCAACCCTTTTCGGCGCAATTGTCTATGTGTTTCTGAACAATCTCGATGGCCCCGGGCTTTTGCAGCGGCACCATGGCTGCGACCCGGGCCGCCTCGGCAATGGCGAGTTCAAATTCCACCTGTGAAGCCTTGCGCGCCTCTTCGGCCATTCGAAGCGCCAGTTCGTGGTCGTCCGTGACCATCGCAATCAGCGCCTTCATCGCGGTTCCGTAACCCAGCGAACGTGGGTCATTCTTGGATGTCCCGATCGCAATCATCCTGTCCGATGCCGCATGCGCACGCGCAACACGGCCCCGGGTCAGTTCGTTCCAGCCCATCGTTGCCAGAAAGAAGTTCTGGATATACGCGTCATCGATCTTGCTGAGAATCTCCTCCACCTCGCGCGAGCGGGCGTCGAATTCCGTGTTTTCGATGGGGGCAAAATATATGGAAACCGAAAGCTCGTTCACCATGGCATAAGCCTGCGAGGCCGGGTCTCCCAGTCGTTTCGCCATGGCGGTCAGCTCCTGCTGAACCCAATGCGCTTCGCGGTATTTGCCGTTGCAAACCAAACAGGACACATAATGGTGCAGGAACAGCGCGTGATGAGGGTTGTCACCAACCTGCGCAAGAATGGGCCGCACTGTCCCGGCCAATTCGATAATCGTCTTGACCCGCAACGAGATGTTCGAACAAAGCGCGAAACTGGACAGAAAGCGGGCAAAGTGCTCTTTGGAAGCAATATCGGGGTCGCGCTGATACAGTTCCAGCGCGGAATCGAAATACCGGTTGGCTTCGTCCAGTGAATAAACGCCAAGGCTCTTGTCACCCGCCATCACGTTGTAGCGGAAGGCCTGATCTGTCCGATCCGTCTGCCCGTAGTGAAAGGCCAGCGTGTCCGCCGCTTCCTGCAACCTGTTCGCGTTTCGTAACGCCAGATTATCGGCAATCGCAAGATGCAGTTCAGACCGGCGCGAGGAGACAAGGCTCTGGTAAACCGAATCCCGCAACATCACATGTTTGAAAATGTAGTCCGACGAATTAGGTTCGCGATACAGCACATCCTGTGCCTGCAAACGCTTCAGTGCCGCCCCCGTTTCTTCCGAGTTCTCGACGAGCTGCGACAACAGCCCCGGATCAAACCGCCGTCCAATGACGGCTGCGGCCTGCAATACCGGTCGGTCCTCAGCCAACACCCGCTCCATTCTGGCGGTCAAAAGGCTGCGTATTGTGACGGGCAACCCGCTTTTGCTGATGTCGGCATCAAAACTGGCTTTGCGCCCCTCGACACGCAACGAACCCTGATCCAGCAGAAAGCCCAGGATCTCTTCGCCGAACAACGGGTTTCCTCCGGCCCGTTCCACCAGCTGCGCGGCAAAACCGTCCGGCAGAACGTCGACACCCAGCCGATGTCGCGCCAGTTGAGCGAAATCTTCGGTATCCAGAGGTTTCAGGGCAACCGTTGTAACGGACACTTCGTCCAGCCATGGCGGCGTGTATTCCGGTCTTCGGGTCTGGATGAGCAGTAGATTCTTCAGGTCGTCCCGCAGGATCAGAGCACGCAGCAGATCCTCGGTCGCGCTGTCCATCCAATGGGTGTCTTCGATCAGAAGTATCACCTGCTCTTTTTCGCAGCGTGCCTTCAACAACAGTGGAAGCAGTTCTCGCGTGCGCAATCCGATCAGAACGCCGTCCAGTCCATCCAGCGATCCGGCAGGCGGCGTGAGGCCCAACAGGTTCAGAAGAAGTCCCAGGTTTTCATCGCTATACTGATCCCAGATCCTGAGGCCCGCTTCCAACTTGTTGGCAACTTTGACGGGATCATCGCCGTCGCTGATCAGGAAAGCCTTTCGGACAATTTCCAGAATTGGCAGAAATGGAACATGTTGACCGTCGGCAAAGCAATATCCTGTCAGAACCGCAGCACCCTCGCCGCCGATCCGTTGCAGGAATTCGAATACCAGGCGGGTTTTGCCTAGCCCCGGTTCGGCCACAAGATCAATCGCCTGGAGTTTGCCTTCCGTCCGTGTCAGCGCCGCTGACATGACATTCAACTCGTTGGCGCGACCGACATAGCTGCTGAGACCCTTGGCCATTGAGACATCGAACCGGGTGGCATCATCGTGAATGCCCTGCAGTTCCCAGAGCTTTTGCGGAGCCGAGAATCCCTTGACCTCTTGCTCGCCGAAGAAGCTAAGCTCTGTCACCCACTCGACCAGACCCCGCGTTGTGTCACACAACAGGGTGCCGCCGGGCGGGGCGAGGTTCTCCAGCCGTGCTGCCAGATTAACCGTACTGCCCACTGCGGTCGTCGGGCCATCATCGCCCTGAACCGCCGCCATCAGGACGTTGCCGGAACTGATGCCAACGCGCATGTGGGGGCGAACCCCGAACCGGGTCTCGATATTGTCAGCCTCGGCAAGAAACGAAGCATGGATCGTTTTGGCCACCCGACAAGCCCGCAGTGCGGGATCTTCCAGCGCGTCAGGGATTCCGAACAGGGCCATGATGCTGTCACCGGCGAATTCACGCGCTGTGCCGCCATGCTCTTCGACAGCTTTCACCAGCATGTCGTAAACCAGCCGAACGAACTCAAGCGCTTTTTCTTCGCCCAGCTCAGCAACGATTTGGGTATAGCCGACCATATCCGCGAACAGTACGCAGACCTGGCGCCGTTCTCCCGGATCAACCGGTCGACGCGTTCTTATGTTGCTGACATCCCCCATTTTGACAGAATGTTTACAACACCTTGGCATCTCTCGCCAGCAATAGGCGTCACCTTGCCGTTAAGGCAAGCGCGGCTGGCAGCCAAAATGTCACGGGAAATGCTACCGTGGGTTGTGTCCGGCACGCTTAGCTTGGATTCCGTGCGAAACCTTCAGGCTGTGAAGGCCAGTTTCAGCCCGGGGCGCGGCCATCTGGTTTTGTAGATCTTGCCTGTGCTGGACGCCGTGATCCACAGATCACGCATATCCGACCCGCCAAAGCACATATTGGTTGTAAACAGATCCGGCACCGGGACATGCTCGGTTGTCCCGTCAAGGTTGAACACCGTAATGCCACCATTGAAAATCGTGCCGACGCAAACACGCCCGTCTTCTTCCACCCTCAAACTGTCCAGCCACTGATATCCGGGCAAGGTTTGCACGACATTGCCGGGCATGCCGGGAATCGGTCCCGGTTTGACTTGCCCCGTTCCGGTGATTTCCATCGCCCAAAGCCTGCCGAACACGGTGTCCGAGACATAGACCGTCTTGCCGTCCGGCGACAGTCCGACCCCGTTTGGCATTGGGATTGTCGCCGCTTTGATCAGGGTCTTGCCGTCGATTGAGGCATAGTACAATCCGCCATAACGCGTCGACTCTTCGTCTTCGATCCCGGTATCGGTGAACCAAAAGCCGCCAGATTCATCAAAGACAATGTCGTCCGGGGCGATCAGCCGCTTTCCTTCGTAGGAATCGAACAATTGCGTGACGGCACCGGTTTCCAGATCAACGCGGTGAACCGACCCGCCTTGATAGTGCGGACGAATGGGAGCGGGAACCGTGATCTGGTCAGGACCAAATGGAACGAAGCTGTATACACCTCCGTTGTTGCAGACATATGCGGCACCGTCAGGTCCGATCGCAACGCCGTTTGGTCCGCCTGGAATTTCGGCAACCTTGGCAACTTTGCCATCCGTACCCAGCCGAACCAATGTCTGTTCCTTGATGTCGACGAACAGAACCGATCCGTCGTTCATAGCCACGGGACCTTCCGGAAACCCCAGTCCGCTGCTTACTTCTTCCAGTTTCAATGACATTCTCAAACCCCCTGTTCGCGCCAGTTCCGTCGACTGTCATAAATTGTATGACGATGAAATACCGTTACTTTTCAATCTACGAGCCCAGCACGTCAAGACAAACCGTATACAAAGATGGTTCTTCCTGACGGGTCCGTGACGTAAGGCAGCGGTGCCAGATGGGTAAGGCTTTCCAGCAAGACAGGGCTGTACCACTCACAACCGCAGGACGACCTTGTTCGGGGATAGCGCGGATCAGAAGCGATGGGTTGAGGACGAGCTTGCCGCGGCAAGCGGGCAGCGCGTCATGCTGATGTTGCATCACCCGGCCTATCTGTGTTGCTCACAAGAGCTGGATCATTGTGACAACACCGATCAACCGGGGCGCGGCTGGTTGTTGGGGCTGCTTGAGAAACACGGGGTCGAGGCCACGCCCACAACTTCTGGTATGACCGCTACGGCGACACCGACTATTACCTTGCGCCGGCAACCAGCTTTGTCCGGCAGGACTATTCCGAAATGCTGCGGGCCATCCCGCCCGAAGGCAGCGTGTCAGGTCGCAACGATTCCGCCAAGTTGGGGTATTTCATCGTCAACGTGTACGATAACGGCCACGTCACCAAGTTTGTCTGTACAAACGGCGCCGAACTTGCGCCGGGCGAAAGCCCCTTGGGAGGTATGCTGGACCTGGCGCCCGCGCCAAGGGAAAACGCCAACGCGCTGATCGGCTTCGACCTGCGCCAGAACTGGGCCGAGATCTCTGAAGTGCCCCCCAGCGGAGGGCTGGACGAATTTGACCGCAAAACCGTTCGCAACGACTATCACCTTCTGACACTGCAGGAGATGGGCGTGCGCGACGTCCGCATTCCGCTGCACGATCTGCTGGACCCTGCGCGTCGGACCCGGCTTGCTATGCTCAAGCATCTTGGGTTCCGGACAACGCTGTTCGGTCGGAGCGTCAATGAGGCAATGTTGGAGATCATGACGCCGAAGCGCACAATCTGACGGATTGGGAAATCTCGCTGAACTGGCGTGATGTTGAGGTGTCTGCCGATCTTCTGACCATCCCGCAACCGGCAATCGATCTGCCAATCTATGTTTCGCGAATGCGGACAAAGGGTGATATCAAGTCCGAAGTCACCTAATTTAACGTCATCAACCACGTGTTCAACGCGACTGACTTCGAACAGCTGTCCGCGCTTGCCGCCGTGCCAAAATCCTGCGGGATCGACGGTGCAATGTTCCGGCTAGGCAATGCCGACCCTGTACTCGAGCGTCTGAACGCAGTGGACCAGGCTGTGGCGGCCCACGGATTGAAAGCATCAGTCCACCTGTGGGTGGCGGGCGGCAACCCTGCCACCCCGCACCAAGATGACGCCGCCACGCAAGCACGTGTCACCGAGGCGATGAACACTTGTCCCGGCCTCAGGAACATAGCATTTTTTGCGATACGCTGGCGGATGTCGATCGTGGGTATTTTGTTAGAAACGGTGCCATTGACCGCTGCAACAATCCCCGTCCGCTGCTGGAAGCGATCCGCGCGCGGAATGCACGCACTACCTGAATTTCACAAGCAGTGGCCCTAACCGAACCTTTAGGTGGGGCAGCGTCCCTGGGGTCCGTACGCCAAGAACAGGGGCGTTCAACCAATGAATGGATCGTACAAGCGAATCGTCAATAGTTCGCCGACGGAAGCCCGGCCTCGTTCAGTTATTTACCAAGTTTTCGGCCAAGTCATATTCCACGTTTGTTGTTCCGACATCTCCCATATGCTTGGTAATTTGCTGTGTCAGCTTCTGTTTGGACATCTCAGCAAGCGCTTTTGGAAAACTCTGAAGCTCTTCTTTTCTGGCGACAACTGTCAGGGTGCGCGAGAGGCCGGAGACCGGAAGCTCTTTCAATCGCAAGCTCATGTTCTCCACCAATCCATCAATCAGCAAAGTTGGTGTCAAAAGGCTGAACCCCTGTCCGGCAGAAACACAGGACGTAACCATGCTTGAACGGTCCGCCTGAATGACCTTGTCGGGTTCAAAACGCAAACGGCGCAGGTGTTGTGCAATTTGGCGTCCGGCGTTTGTTGTATCTCCGAACCGAACCAAGGGCAGCCGTGTCTGGATCGCCTCAAGGCTATCTGTCGGGCCATCATATGTTTCGGGCAGAACCAGAAGGTATCTTTCGGTCAGAACATGGTGGCGCTCCAGGCCATCCATGTCCAGAAACGGATTTGAGGTGATCGCCAGATCCGCTTGCTTGGTCCTCAGCAAATGCTCGTGGTTGCCGCTTTGCCCGGCATGCAGGGTGATATCTTCGACGTTAAAGACACGCTGGGCCAGGTCGATCAATGAGGGCGTCAGGGTCGTGGCGATTGAGGCCTGAATGCCGACCCGAAGCAGGGTCAGGGATTTCTGGCCGACGTGGCGCAATTCGGTTTCCATGTCGGAAAACGCATCCAGAATCTTCTGCGCTTTGCTGTGCAGGCGCGCGCCCGCGTAGGTCAGCCGGGCCGGACGTGTGCTACGATCCAGAAGCAAGGTGCCAAAAGCCTTTTCCAACGCGGTGATGTGCTGGGATGCCGCCGGCTGCGAGAGATTGAGCAGTTTCGCACCCGCCCGCATTTGACCTGTTTCCGCAACGGCGACGAAGATTTCGAGTGAGCGCATCAGGCTTGGCGACAGTTTGCGACGATCCAGCATAGCTCAACCTTAGTATAAATAATGATTATACTGTTGGGATTTTCTTGGTTTCCGTCAAGCGCCGGGTCAACAGTTTTGCCATGACACGTTCGCGCCCATCCCGCCGTCGCAGGGCGACGGAACTCCGCACCTCCGCCGAGATGCGTGCGCCGTTTATTCTGCGAAAGCTCTCGACCTTCAATGTGCTCAGCGAGGCGGGGCTGGGGCAGATCGAGGCCAATGCGGACACCATCCTTGCCGAAACCGGAATGGAGTTTCAGGATGACCCAGAGATTCTGAAGATCTTTGCAGATGCAGGCTGTGACGTAAACGGAACGCGCGTGCGGTTCGCACCCGGCTTTTGTCGAAAAATGATCACTGCAACCGCGCCCGCGCAGTTCACGCAACATGCCCGCAATCCGGCCAACAGCGTTCAGCTTGGCGGAGAAGCCAGTGTGCTTTGTCCGGCTTGGGGGCCGCCTTTTGTGCACGATCTGGATCGCGGTCGTCGCTATGCCTCGCATCAGGATTTCATCGATCTGATCAAGCTGCATCATAGCCTGCCGTGGCTTCACCATTCGGGTGGCGTTGTGTGCGAGCCGGTGGACCTGCCTGCCAACAAACGCCACCTCGATATGCTATATAGCCACATTCGCTATTCTGATCGGGCCTTCATGGGGGCCTTTATCGGGGCCGAGCGGGCAGGCCACGCGATCGACATGGCGCGGATCGTTTTCGGTGAGGATTTTGTGGCCGAAAACGCCGTCCTCTATTGCGTGTCAAACACCAACGCGCCCCTTGTGATGGACAGCCATATGTCGGGTGCATTGAAGACCTATGCTCGCGCCGGGCAGCCGGTTGCCTGCACGCCTTGGGTTCTGACCGGGGCCATGTCGCCGTCCACTGTGGCAGGGACGTTGGCTCAGGTGTTGGCTGAAACCATGGCTGCAATGACTTTGACCCAATTGGTAAGCCCTGGGGCACCCTGCATGATGGGCAGTTTCGCCTCGACCATGTCGATGAAGTCCGGCGCACCCACCTTTGGCACACCCGAGGCCGGGTTGATGGTATTGGCGGCCGGACAGCTTGCCCGCAGGCTGAATGTACCCTTGCACACGGTTGGTACGCTCAGCGCATCAAAAGTTCCGGACGCCCAGAGCCAGCAAGAGGCTACCTGGGGTCTGATTATGTCGATGTTCGCGGGCGCTAACCTGATCAACCACGCCACCGGTTGGCTGGAGGGCGGGTTGGTGACCTCGTTCGAAAAAACGATCCTGGATCACGATCTGTGCGGCAAGATCGGGCGTTTCTTCGAAGGCATCGACATGAGCGAGAATGCCCAGGCGATGGAGGCGATCGCGGCGACAGGCCCGGGTCGGCATTTCCTCGGGTCCGAACACACGCAGGCCAATTTCATGTCCGCTCTGTTCCGGCCCTGGACCCCGGATGACAATTCGTTCGAACAATGGCACGCGGCGGGAGCGAAGGATGCCGCAACCCGCGCCAATGCAATCTGGAAAGAGCAGCTTGACGCATATGAAGATCCTGGTCTGGACCCGGACATTGACACGGAATTGCAGGACTATATCGCACGGCGAAAGGCCGAGAAACCCGATCGGGACTATTTCTGATGAGCTTGGGTTTCAGCGATGTCACGCATCTGAGTGTAGTACGGCAGGTGATGCGCCACGTGGTCGGCATATGGCTCGCCAAGCGCATCCAGTTCCGCCCGCACGTCCGTGACCACGGGCGCCTGGATCGCGCCGCTTTGCAGTACTTCGGTATGCCAGCTTTGCACCGATTGCCAGCCGTCCGGTACACTGCTGTCCCAGGAAAACGCATGCGCGAGATAGGGCAGCCCGACATGCGCCCAATAACGGCGCAGCGTCGCTTGCGGATCGCGGCGCAGTTGATCAGCGGTGATGACCAAAGGGTCAAGTCCCAGCTCTTTCAGTGCAGTGTACAGTCGGTACTGGGCTTCATGTCCCAGTTCCAATCGGGTAAATTCGGGATCCCGTTTAGCATAAGACAGCGCCGCTTCGGCCGGGTCGCGCAGCAAAAATGCGTGGCTCATCTGATGAGTAAATTCGGGATCCAGCGGCAAGGATTCGGTGACATAGTAAGCCATATCCTTGAAAAACAAGGGGTTGATTGCAGCCTTTGCGCGGATCATGGCCCGAATATCGTCGTATGTCGCAGGGTGCCCGGGTTCGGGCGTGAAACCCGGAAACAGCCGGTCTTTGGTGGTCAGATAGTGATGGTACATGAACGGCTCGTGCAGCACGGTCAGATCACCGCGCTCGCGCATGACACGTTCAAAAGCGGTCGAAACCGAGCGGGGATGGCACCACAAAGCATGTATCGTCATGCGCCGACCCTAAGTTCGGTGCCTTTGTCGCGTCAATGGAGGGCAGCATGACCCGTATCCTGATCATCGGGGGCGGCGCGATTGGTCTCAGCCTGGCCTACCATCTGGCCAAGCGCGGTGCTGAAGATGTCACCGTCCTGGAGCGAAACCAGCTGACCTCGGGCACGTCGTGGCACGCGGCCGGGATCGTTGGTCCCTTGCGGGCAACTCCAAACATGACGCGGTTGGCGATGGCCGCACTCGAGGTATTTCCAGCCCTTGAGGCCGAAACCGGAATGTCGACCGGCTACCGCCAGACCTCAGGCTACTGGCTGGCACGCGATCCCGCACGTCTGGACGAGTTGCACCGGATTGCGGATCTGGGTCAGACGCTGGGATTGAGCCCGCGCATAGTCTCGGCCTCGGACGTACCCCTGACGCAGCTTGATCTGAGCAGTCACGTCGGCGCCCTGTTTGTTCCTGAAGATGCCAATGTGAACCCGGTCGATTTGTGCATGGCTTATGCCAAAGGTGCGCGCGACAGTGGTGTAAAGATCCATGAGCACACCGGTGTTCAGGCCCTCCGCAAGTCAGGCACTCGCATCATTGGCGTAACCTTGACCGATGGAATCGAACTGGACGCAGATCAGGTGGTCATTGCCACCGGTGCCTGGTCACGCGAGTTGGCGGCCAGCGTGGGCGTGGCGCTGCCGTTACAGGCGGTCGAACACATGTATGTGGTCACTGAACCCATGAACGGACTGCCAAACCCATTTCCGGTGATCAGGGATCTGGACTGGGGCATCTACATCAAGGGCGACGCGAGCAAGCTGGTGATCGGCGGCTTTGAACCCAACGCCAAATGCTGGGACGCCTATGGCCCCGAAGGCGACCGCCCATTCCTTGAGATGACCGAAGATTGGGACCAGTTCACCCCCTTCATGGAGGCCGCGTTGGAGCTGTGCCCCAGCCTTGAAACCGTGGGCATCCAGCATTTCATGAATGGCCCCGAAAGCTTTACGGCGGACACCCGGCCACTTGTAGGTGAGACCTCGGTTGATGGCCTGTTTGTGGCCGCTGGCATGAATTCGGTCGGGGTGATGTCTTCGGCAGGAATTGGACGGGCACTGGCGGATTGGGTGATCGACGGCCACCCCTCCATGGATATGTGGGAGGTCGATGTGGCCCGGGTCGACCCCGCTACGGCGACTGCCGGGCACATGGCACAACGCATGGAAGAAGCTGTCGCGGATCTCTTTACCTTGCACTGGCCGTATAAGCAGCCCCAAGCTGGGCGGGGCTTGCGGACCACCCCCTTGCACGACCGCTGGGCCGGGGAAGGAGCACATTTCGGGCTGACAGCAGGTTGGGAACGCGGGCTGTATTACGGCCCGGCACAGGATTATTCCATAGCCGATCAGGGGTGGTGGCCTCTGGCCGAGGCGGAAGCGGCTGTCATGGGTCATGGCACCGCCCTAATCGAGTTGAGCCCGTTTACCAAACTGGACATCACCGGCCCGGAGGCTCTGGTGGCGCTGAATCGCCTCACCACAGCGCGGATGGAGGTGCCTTTCGGTCGGGCTGTCTACACCCAGATACTCAATGCGCGCGGGGGCATCGAGATGGATGTGACCATCACGCGGCTGCGCGAGGATGCGTTTCACCTGACCTCGAGCGCGGCCACGCGCGCACGCGACCTGACGTTTCTGCGCCGCCACCTGAAGGGCGACGTCATGGTTCAGGACTTGACCGAGGCGCTCTGCACCATCGGTGTGATGGGGGCAGGCAGCCGGTCTGTTCTGCAAAGCCTGGGAGACCTTCCCGAGATACCCTTTGGCCACGCCGCCACCGCCGAATTGGCGGGCACTTCATGCCGTGCGACCCGCGTCAGTTTTGTCGGAGAGCTGGGCTGGGAACTGACAGTGTCCAATGCGTATGCCCCCAAGCTGTTCGATGCGTTGCGAAACGCAGGTGCAACCCCATTGGGTCATTACGCCGTGGATGCATGCCGATTGGAAAAGGGTTTCAAACATTGGGGGCATGAGCTTGGACCCGAGATCACTCCGCTTGAAGCCGGTCTGGGGTTCACCATCGATTGGTCCAAAGAGTTTGTGGGTAAAGCGGTGTTGGAACAGCAAAAACACCAGGGGCTGCATCGACGTCTTGTCCTGCTGCAGGTTCAGGGCGCGGCCCTGCTGCTGCATGACGAACCGGTGTTCGAGGACGGCACCTATGTCGGGTTGACAACTTCGGGTGGACGCGGGCTACGAACGGGGCTGAACCTGTGTTTTGCCATGGTATCGGTCCGGCTGGGCGAGACATTGGACGAGACATGCGGCCGAATTTTCACAATTCGGGTCGCCGGGCAGGACTATCCCGCGCAGCCCCTGCGCCGCCCGCCCTTTGATCCCTCAGGCGAAAGGATGCGCGCATGATCAAGGCGCAGGTAACGATCATCGGCGGTGGGGCCATGGGCGTCTCGCTGATGTATCATCTGGTCAAGGCGGGTTGGTCCGACGTTTTGCTGGTCGAGAAGAACGACCTGACCCATGGGTCGACCTGGCATGCGGCCGGGCTCTGCACCCATTTCGCGCACAATCCCACGATTCAGGAACTGCGTGCAACTTCTGTCCGGCTTTACCGGGATATTTTACCGCAGGAAACCGGGCGCGATTGTGGGTTTCATCGCTCGGGTGCGATGCGGATCACGCGCAACCCCGATCGGATAGACGAGTTCCGCCACGTGGCCGGCCTGTCCGAGTTCACCGGCTACCCGCTGGAGGTGCTGACACCGGAACGGATCGCCGAACTGTTCCCCCTGGCAAAACTGGATGGGTTGATCGGTGGGATTTATGAACCCGATGACGGCCACGTAGACCCAACGCTTGCAACCCACGCGATGGCCGAAGTCGCCCGACGTGGCGGCGCCCGGATCCTGCGCAATTGCGCGGTCACCGCGATTGAGCGCCAGCAGGATCATTGGTGGATCGAAACCGAGAAAGAGACGATCGAGACTGTCCACGTGGTCAACGCCGCAGGCACTTGGGGCTGGGAGGTTGGCCGCATGATGGGGCTCAACATCCCCTCGGTTCCTGTGCTGCACCAATATCTGGTGACAGACACGGTCGACGCCGTGTCGTCCCGGATAAAGGAGGGCTTGCCCGAGTTGCCGATCATTCGAGACCCCGAGGAAAGCTGGTACGTCAGACAGGAACGCGACGGGTTGATCCTTGGGCCGTATGAAAAGGACGCCAAGGTTTGGTCAGTCGACGGTGTACCGCCGGATTTCGGCGCGGACCTGATGCCGCCGGATCTGGACAGTGTCGAACACATCATCATGGCCGCGATGGAGCGTATTCCGGCGCTGGAAACGGGTGGCGTGAAATCGGTGATCAACGGACCCATTACATTCACGCCGGACGCCAACCCCCTGATCGGGCCTGCGCATGGCTTGGAGAATGCCTGGCTGCTGACCGGTTCGTCCATGGGCGTGATGGAGGGCGGCGGCGCAGGCTGGTTCCTCGCCCGTTGGATGACCCATGGCGCACCGCCAATGGATGCGCTGGCAGTGGACAGCCGACGCTTTGGCGTCTGGGCGGATCGGGACTACCGCGTGGCCAAGGCCATCGAATGTTTCGGTCTGCAATTCGGTGTGCACTACCCGCACGAGGAACGTCCCGCCGGGCGCGGCTTGCGCCTGTCTCCGCTGCACGACCTGATGGTCCAGCGCGGCGCGGTAATGGGGGCGGCCTATGGGTGGGAGCGTCCGAACTGGTTTTCGGACATGCCCGGGGCTGTGGCCGACGAAACCTTCCGCCGCGCCAATTGGTTCGAACATGTGGCGCGAGAGGTCGACGCCGCGCATAACCGCGTTGCGATGGCAGATTTGTCGGTTTTCTCGAAATTCGACGTCACCGGCCCGGATGTTGTCCCGTTTCTGGAGGCGCTGGGCGCAAACCGCGCACCCGCGCCGGGCCGCATTGGCCTGACCCACGCGTTGACGCCGACAGATGGTGTATTGTCGGAGTTC
The DNA here is from genome assembly GCF_056531525.1 of Ruegeria sp. N11. Lineage (NCBI taxonomy): Bacteria > Pseudomonadati > Pseudomonadota > Alphaproteobacteria > Rhodobacterales > Roseobacteraceae > Ruegeria > Ruegeria sp. N11. Next base: position 20,920 of record NZ_JBQFLX010000026.1, on the reverse strand, counting down.
ACCATCACGCGCCTGACCGAAGACCATGCCTACCTTACCAGTGCCGCGGCGGCCGAGCAGATCGATTTTGATCTGCTGACACATGTCGCCGAAGGTTTTGACGTCATGGTTCGAAACGTCTCCGAGGATCTGGCGGTCATCGGTGTCATGGGACCCAAGTCTACTGACGCTCTACCCGAATTGGTCGATATGCCCTGGCTGACCGCGCGCGAGACCCACGTGGCGGGCATCCCCCTGCGCGCCCTGCGTGTGTCCTATCTGGGCGAATGCGGTTGGGAGTTGCATGTCGCCAATAAGCACGCGGCAAGGCTCTTCGTATTGCTTGAGGAAACTGCGAAACCTCTTGGCCTTGGCTTCTACGGGGCCTATGCCGCAAATTCCATGCGTCTCGAAAAGGGTTATCGTGGCTGGGGCAGTGACCTGACGACCGAGCGCAGCCCTCTTGAGGCTGGGCTGACCCCTTTTGTCCGCAACGACCTGCGCACCAAGCTGGCCCGCGACGACGCGTGGGACATGGTGCTGCTGGATGTCGAAGCCGGTCAGGTCGATCCGTTCTACGCGCACACGATATGGAAAGACGGGGTGCCGGTAGGGATCGCCACCTCGGGGGCCTATGGTCATCGCACCGGCAAGGTTCTTGCCTTGGCCTACCTGCGTGACCCGACCGCGCGCGAGGGGCTGACCATCTCGATCCTGGGTCAGCACCGTGCCGCGACCATCCTGCCGGAAGCCCCCTTTGACCCCAATAACCATCGACTGAAAACCGGAGGTTCCAAATGACTGACCACCCCCTTCACACCGACTGGGACTTCTCGAATACCGCCGCGCGACGGGACCGGTACTATGCCGCTTCGCTGACGCGGTTCACGCCCTTCCGCGAGCCCATTGTGTTCAAAAAAGGCCAGGGCCAATACCTGTGGGACACGGACGGGCGGAAATATACGGACTTGTTGGGGATGAATGTCTGTATCTCGGTCGGGCACTCGCACCCACGCGTGGTGGCAGCAGCAAGCGCGCAGGCGCAGGAACTGACCCACTGCACGACAATGTTCTACCACCCGACACCCGCACATCTGGCCGAGGAACTGGCCGCGACCATGCCCAAGGGCTATGAATGGGTGGTGCATCTGACCAACTCCGGGTCCGAGGCGATTGATCTGGCGATGACCATGGCGCGTACCTATACCGGCAATCTGGACCTGCTGGCGTTGCGCACTGCTTATCATGGGCCCACTGCCGCAGCGCAGTCGATCACAGGTATTGCCGGGTGGCGCCACCCGGGTATGCCCGGCAACGTCGCCTTCGTTCCCGAACCCAACCAGTATCGCGGCATCTTCGGGCCAGGTACCCAGCCGTATCTGGAAGAGATCGACCGCACCATCGCCACAGCGACATCCGGTCAGGTGGCGGGCATCTTTGTGGAAAGCGTGCAGGGCTATGGCGGCATCATCGAAATGCCGCCGGGCTATATGTCCGGCGCAGCAGATCGCGTGCGCGCGGCAGGGGGTCTTTACATTGCCGATGAGGTTCAGTCAGGCTTTGGCCGCACCGGCGAAAACTTCTGGGGGTTCGAGGCAGACGGCGTTGTCCCCGACATCATTGTCATGGCCAAGGGCCTTGGAAACGGCTTTCCGATCGGAGCGGTTGTGGCCAAAAAACAAGTTGCGGCGCCGATGGCCGAAAGGTTCATGTTCCACACCTACGGCGCCAACCCGACCTCGGCTGCCGCCGCCCGTGCCGTACTGGCCGTTATGCGAGACGAAGGGCTTCAGGAAAACGCCCGTATTGTGGGCGCAGCGCTGTTGGAACGGCTTAATGACCTGAAAGACAAGTACAAGGCCATCGGTGATGTTCGCGGCAAGGGTCTTATGCTGGCGCTGGAATTCGTGAAAGACCGGGACAGCAAAGCGCCTGACAAGGAGATGACAGCAGAGGTCTTCGAAGCCTGCCGCGCGCAGGGGATCATCCTGTCAAAGTCCGGTCCTTTCCAGCAATGCCTACGGATGGTGCCGCCACTTTGTTTGTCCTTGGAAGATGTGGACCAGGTGGCAAACAGCCTCGACCAGGCGCTCGAAATGGCTGAAGGTACTGCCCATGGATAAAGGATAGCCCTGTGAAACTGCTGAAAGCGGTGGCGCGACAAGGGCCCTTTTGAGGGACCCGCCAATGTCGATTGGCTAGGTGGAGTTCGAGCCTAGGATGTTGATTGGTTCAGGCAAGCTCTGACCGACAAGGGTGCGCATCTGTATCCGGGGTCGGAACCAGCGCAAGGCCACCGTCAGACTTTGCGAACACCGCTATCAAAAAGGCAAACGAGTTGAGACGATCTCACGGACCGCTTGGCTCGTCGGCAATTTCCTTGATCAATCGCGTCTCCAACAATTGCCCATAGCGGTACAGGACCGGGTAGGCGACAGAGGCGATGTGACTGTTGAACTCTCGAAACGCACGCAAAGTCTCCAGATGCATATCGCTGGTTTCGAAGCTTTCCGTTGTCCCATGTTGCAATCGGCGCAGGTGTCGCTTGCGGCTGTCACGTTCCACGCGTTTTATTTCGGTTTTTTCAAGGCTCAGCAGGCGCGCGCTTTCCAGATCGTCCGAAATAAGCACGTTCGAAGCCAGTTTCATATTCGACAGAATGCTCTCGTGCATGTGGACGAGTTCCGACCAGCCCTCTTGTGAGAAACTTGAACCCTTGGCGCGCATTTCGCCCGCCAAAACAGTCAGGCGTTTGGCAACAACATCCCCGGCCGTTTCAAGCCGAATAGCGAACTCCATCAGATCGCGCGCGGTTTTGGCATCCTGTTTTTCGTATAATTCAGCCGGTATCGCTGCAACAAAGGTTCGAATACCCGAGAGGCACCGGTTCACATCCTCGTCAATCGCCTGAACAGACCGGATCTGTTCCTTATCACCGTGTCGGTACAGTTCCAGCACCGGGCGGAACATGGTCTCGAGAAGATCGCTCATCCGGAGAAGTTCCCGCTTCAGGCTCGGCAGCGCTTGGTTTGGGTTCGAAACGCATCTGATGTCCAACGCACTGACCGGTCTTGCGGGTTGCGGCTTCTGTTCTTTTTGGGGGTCTGGCAAAAGCGTTTCGAACAGTGCCTGCAAGCGCCCACAAAACGGAAGCGCCAGAACCAGCAGTGACAGGTTGAATGCAAGATGCACATTGACGAGCATCTGTCCCCCCTGCGGTTCTCCCAAGAGCCCGGTCCGCAGGGCCAGTTTCGCCACAAACAGGGTCACCAAAGCCCAACTGCCCCGCAGCGCCAGGTTTGCGTAGGGGATGCGTCGTGCCGTCACAGGCATTCCCCGGGTCAGCCAGACCGGAATGAAGGCAGAGCCAAAATTCGCGCCAAGAACCAATGACATACCGGCGGCAAAAGGGATTGCGCCGATCTGTACAAGCGTCACGCACATAAGGATGGCCGCGACCGACGAGTGCATGACAAAAGCCAGGGCACCCCCGACAAGGAAGGCCGTGATGTAATCGCGCGCCAGATAATCGGCGACGGCGGGCAGAAATGCACTGTCCCGGATGGGGTCCATCGCCTCGCGCAGGAACCTCAGCGAGATCAGGATAAATGCCACGCCCATCAGAATACGCCCAAGCTGCCGTGCTTTCTTGGCTTCGGTCTTGACGAACAGATAGCCGCCAATTGCCAGAAGCAGCGGTACAAGCCAGTCCAGCCGAAAGGACAGGATCTGAATGATCAACGCCGAGCCCAGATCGCCACCCAGTACAATCGCCAGACCGGCTGGAAAGCTCAGCATCCCACTGGCGGAAAACCCGGACGTCAGCAAAGCCACGGCGGCCGAGCTTTGCAGCACGACCGCCATCATCAGCCCAACCACCGAGGCATGCAGGTAGCTGCGCTGGCGCGTCATCACCCGTTGGAACGACGCGCCGTAGCTGCGTTCGATTCCAGTGCGCACCATGCGTACTGCATAAAGCAGAAGCATGGTTGCCCCGGTCAAACTGATCAGGAAGGTGACAACTGCCATGCTTCACTCCGGCTTCAAAACAGGTATTTGCACCGCAGTTTGTTTGCGATCCGCTGCAGATGGCTTTTGAGCCTTAGGCGACGGCAAACAAGGACAGGAAATCCGGTCTATTTTGCAGCATCTTATTGGGTTGCGCCAAGTGCGCCCGTTACCGAACCAATTGGCGATCTTGCCCGCCGCCATGGCCAGTCGGCTCAGTTTGCCTCTGTGATTGCGGCAACAACGATGTCGATGGCACGATCCAGTTCAGTTTGCGAAATCGTCAGCGGCGGCGACAGGGTCAGAACGCAACCCTGGCTGATCTTATAGCTCAACCCCGCTTCGAGACAGGCATAGTAGATCTGTTCCGCGCGGGCATTTCCGGGCGTCTTGCTGGAACGGTCCTCGACAATCTCGATCCCGAACATAAGGCCGCGGCCCCGGATGTCACCAACGATGGGAACATTCTGAAGGGCGTCGACCAGGCGCCCCATCGCGTATTCGCCCAACTCGGCCGCGCGCTGGACCAAGCCCTCGTCTTCTATGATTTGCATTGTCGTCAAAGCGGCCCGAGAGGTTACGGGGTTCTTTTCGTGCGTGTAATGCCCAATGGCAAAGTCCCCGCAAACATCCAGATTTTTCCGGGCGATGCAGGCGGCAATTGGCAAGATACCCCCGCCCAGCGATTTGCCGATGGTGACAATGTCGGGGACGATTTCATCATGCTGGAACGAGAACATCTGCCCGGTCTTGCCCAGCCCGGTCGGAATTTCATCCAGGATCAGCAATGCGCCGTGCCGGTCGCAAATTTCGCGCACCCGCTTCCAGAAACCTGGCGGCGGCACGATGGGCACGGCACGCATCGCCTCGGCCACGACGGCGCAGATGTCGCCTTCGCGTTCCAGCACATAGTCGATCATGTTGGCGCAGGCTTCGGCGCTGGCTTCAAGCGTTGTGTGCCCATAGGGGCATCGGGTGGGGTGGAAGGGTGCTACATGCTCGGTTCCCGGCAAAAGCGGCCCGGCGATGTGGCTGCGGAAAGTGGCCTCGCCACCAACGCTTGCTGCGCCAAAGCCCGCACCGTGGAAGGCGTCCCAGAAGCTCAGCGTCTTGAAACGGCCCGTCGCGGCGCGGGCGATCTTGAGCGCGACTTCATTGGCGTCCGAACCGCCGGTGGTGAACAGTACCTTGCCCAGATCGCCCGGGGTGATGGCCACCAGCTTTTCGGCCAGTTCCACCGCCGGGTCATTGGTGAAACGGCGTGGGGCAAAGGGCAGGTCGTCCAGCTGATCCTTGATCGCCTGCACCAGACGGGGATGGCCATAGCCAATGTGATGTACCGAATTGCCATGGAAATCCATGTAGCGGCGACCGTCGAAATCCTCGATCCAGATACCTTCGGCCTTGGCAATCGTGCTGACGCAGGGGCTGGACAGGGATTGATGCAGGAACACATCCGAGTCGCGTTTCAGCAGCGGCGATGATTTGGGCCCGATGGACTTCTTCAGCCAGGCTTTGCGGGCTTCCGAGGTATTCGATTCCCCTTCTGTATGGACAATCTGTGGCATATCCGTTTCTCACTGTCGTTTTGGAAAAGGGGCGGGCCCCGAAGGGTCCGCCAGTTCCGGGGAGAAATTTCCTGGACCCCTCCTGTTTGCAGAAGGGGCAGGCACGTTAGCCAGGCCAGGGCAGCGAATAAGTCTTCACGTTGGTAAAGAACTTCATCGCTTCGATAACGCCTTCCTTCACGCCGTTTCCGCTGTCCTTGATTCCGCCGAAGGGCGACATTTCGATCCGGTAACCCGGCTGTTCCCAGATGTTGCATGTGCCCACGTTCAGCCCGTTAATATAGGCTATGGCGCGGTTCAGATCGTTGGTGCATACGCCCGAGGACAGGCCGAACTCGGTCGAGTTCGAGATAGCCATTACTTCTTCATCATTGTCGGGCACACGTACAATGGGGACGATCGGGCCAAAGGTTTCCTCCATCACCAGTTCGCTGTCATGGGGCACCTTGTCGACAACGATCGGCGGCAGAAGCGCGCCCTGACGGCCGGGGTGATAGAGGATTTCCGCGCCCTCTTTTTCGGCTTGATGAACGCGGTTCTCAAAGACTTCCGCCGCTTTGTTGTGGATCACGCAGCCCAATTCGGTTTCAGGATCCTGCGGATCGCCGAATTTGATCTTTTTGGCCTTCTCCAGAACCAGCGGCACGAACTTATCCGCGACGCTCTCTTGTACAAGAATGCGCTTGACCGCCGTACAGCGCTGGCCGGAATTGCCGGTGGCACCTGCAACCGCAATCGTGGCAGCCTTGTCCAGATCAGCATCGCTGAGGTCGTTGAGGACGATCAGAGGATCATTGCCGCCAAGTTCCAGTGCCTGACGTTTGTAAACGCCCTTCTCGGCAATCATCTTGCCCACAGGCACGCCGCCGGTGAAGGTGATGATGTCGATATGCTCGTTGGTGATCATCTCGTCGCCGATGTCAGCGGGCCAGCCGGTGACAACCTGGAACATCTCGGGCGGCAAGCCCGCCTCGTACAGAATATCCGCCAGGGTCAATGCGGTCAGCGGGGTCAATTCCGTCGGTTTGCAGACCATGCAGTTGTTGGTGGCAATCGACGGCGCGATCTTGTGGCTGACCATGTTCAGCGGGTGGTTGAACGGCGTGATCGCGCTGATCGCCTTGACCGGCTCGCGCATGGTGAAGATTTTCCGGGCCTTGCCGTTATGGGTCAGATCGCACGAGAAAATCTCGCCATCATCCTTCAGTGCCTCGGCGGCAGCGAACTGATAGACATCCTGCGCGCGCTTGGTTTCGTAGATCGCGTGCTGGTGGCAGATGCCCAGTTCAAGCGTCAGCCACTTGGCCAGATATTCGCGCTTTTCTCCGATCAGTTCACCCGCGCGCTGCAGGATCTGACTGCGTTCATACCGGGTGAGCTTCGGCTTGTAATTCGCCGCAATCTCGAAAGCCTTGCGCGCATGCTCGGCGGTTCCGGCCGGAACGTATCCCACAACTTCGTTGGTATAGGGGTAGTGCACTGGAACGGTTTCGTCGGTGAAGACAACTTCACCGCCGATCCGCATTCCTTCGTTTCGTATTTCGATGTTCGACATGGTCTGATCTTTCATGACTTACTGTGCCGCTGCTGTGGTTGCGTAAAAGAAGGCGTCGAAATTACGCAAAACCGGTTGGTTGGGCAGGTCGATGACGCGGTTCACGATGAACGGAACTTCTTGCTCGGTCAAACCGCCATGGCTGCGCAGGGGTTCCTTCAGGGCCGCCAGATCGTGACGGTGCTCGGACGTGCCAATGCAGATGTTCTCGCCCGAGACCATCACAATGTCGCCAATCCGGTCGCCCGGCAACTCGAACTGCTCGATGGCTTCGGCCTTGGTCAGCACGTGGGTTATCCCCTCGGTTGCTCTGAGTTTTGCTATGATGTCATCCTGATCCGCGCCTTCGGGCAGATAGGCGGTCGCGAAAGACCCCAATGCGCCATGATGCACGACATAAGGATCGGTAATCGGCAGGATGACCCGCGCGGCGTCCTTGCCCAGCCATTCGTCCATCAGATCCTGCGCATATACAACGGCAGGCGAGCCATCAGGCAAGTGCTTTGGCTTCATGCCGTGGTCGGCGGTCACCACGATGGCGGCACCCAACGCGTCCAGTTCGCCCAGATAGCGATCGAACATCGCGTAGAAATCCAGCGCGCCTTGCTGTTCGGGCGCGAACTTGTGCTGAATATAGTCCGTGGTCGACAGATACATCACGTCGGGCTTGAACTCTTTCAACAGCTTGACGCCGGCAGCAAAGACAAACTCGGACAGTTCGGCCGAGTAAACCTCGGGGACGTCCATGCCCAACCATTTGCTGGCATTGTCGATGCCGTGCTCAGTCATAGTCGTCTCGCCTGAACGTTCCGAGGAAAAGGCGACTGCACGACCTTCGTCGAACTTCAGCCCCGCACCAAGAAGCGCGCGCAGTTTGTCCTTGGCGGTGACCATGGCAACGCGGAACCCGGCATCGTAGAATTGCGAGAAGATGGTCGGTGCACGCAGGAAACGCACGTCATTCATCATGACTTCTTCGCCGCTCTCCGGGTCAATCAAGTAGTTGCCACAGATGCCATGCACAATGGGCGGGCGTCCGGTGGCGATCGACAGGTTATTGGGGTTGGTGAAGGACGGGATCACGGAATGGGCCAGCCGGTAGGTGCCTTCTTCGCGCATCCGCTTGAGGTTGGGCATCAGGCCCTTGGCAATCGCAACCTCCAGATATTCAGGCTCGCACCCATCCAGGCAGATGGCGACTGCGGGGACCTTGGGCGTCGGATAGACGCGTTCGTTTGCTACAACGGGGTTTTGGATGGTCATCTTGTCATGTTCCTTGATAGTTAGGCAGCCAGTTTGGCGCGTTCTTGCAGTGCCCGGAGGGGAGGTGCCGCGTTGGTCACGCCCATCTCCTCCAATGATTCCTTTGCGGCGGTCACGACCATTCGCATGACGTGTTCGTCCATTTGGCCGATACATCCGACGCGGAAGCTGTCGACCACCGTCAGTTTGCCCGGGTAGATGATGAATCCCTTGGATTTCATCAGGTTATAGAACTGATCAAACACGAATTTTTCGTCCGCGGGACAGAAAAAGGTGACGATAATTGGGCTGAGCCAACGATTGTCCAGCAACGTTTCAAAGCCCAGCTCTCGCATTCCGGCGACCATGACATCGCGATTACGGGTGTAACGCCCGCCACGGCCGGGTACGCCCCCTTCGGCGGCGTGTGCCCTGAGTGCCTCGATAAAAGCGGCAACCACATGTGTTGGCGGTGTGAACCGCCACTGGCCGGTCTTGTTCATGTGCGCCCACTGCGCGTGCACATCCAGAGACAAGGAATGGCTGTTGCCCTTCGCGGCTTCAAGCTCGGATTTGCGGGCGACGATGAAGCCGAAACCGGGCACGCCTTCGATACATTTGTTGGCCGAAGACACCATCGCCTCGTAGCGGATTTCGGTGGGTTTGAGTTCCACCGCGCCAAACGCCGACATCGAGTCGATCAGAAGTTTGCGCCCGGCGGCATAGGTGACATCGGATATCTCCTCGACCGGATTCAGAATTCCCGAGCTGGTTTCGCAGTGAATAGCGACCACATGGGTGATGTCGGGATCTTCGGCAAGAATGCGGGCAACTTCCTCGCCCCTGGGCGGCAGGTAATCCCCCTTGTCCAGAACGACATGGTCGCGCCCCAGATATTCCAAGGTCTGCGCAGATCGTTGCCCGTAGGCGCCATTCGCAAGAACCAGCGCCTTGCCATTGGGGGGGATAAACGACGCAAGCATCGCCTCGACCGAGAACGAACCGCTGCCCTGCATGGGGACGCAATCGTAGTCGTCAGCCCCTTCGCCAAGCAACGCGAGAAGGCTGGACCGCACTTCGCGTGTCATGGCGCGAAAGTCGTCATCCCAACTGCCCCAATCCTTCAACATGGCTTCTTTTACAGCATAGGACGTTGTCAAAGGACCGGGTGTCAGAAGATATGGTTCACCGAGGCGAGGAGGTTCGATTTTTGCGTTGGAAGGCGTCATATCCATGCTCCAGAAAAGCGTTTTCAAGAACACAATTGCAGCAACGGTTGCTATATGTGAAATTGCAATTATCGATCTAATTATAAGCTCAGCCTATGTACTGGGAAACGGGGACACGCGATGCGGCACAGTCAGCTCAAAGCCTTTCATTTCGTGGCTAAACACGGTGGTTTTTCGCGTGCAGCAGAAGCCTTGTATCTGACACAGCCGGCCATTTCCGAGCAGGTGCGAAAGCTGGAACAGGATCACGATTTGTTGTTGTTCCAGCGCGAACGGAAACGTGTGACCCTGACCCATGAAGGAGAGCAGCTTTACAGATACACCAAACAATATTTCGAGATCGAAGATCAGATCGAGGACTACCTTTCCGAGACCAAGGCCGTGGTTGATGGAGAGCTGCGCATCATCGCCGACTCAGCGCACCACCTGACAGCATTTCTGGGGGCTTTTCAGAAGAAGAATCCGAACGTCACAATCACCGTGCGCTCGGGCAATACCGAGGAAATTCTGGAGGAACTCCGGTCCTATAATGCGGAGATCGGCGTTGTCGGCAGCCTGTCTCCGGGCAAGGACATGGAAATTCTTAGCCTTGGATCCACCGAGATCGTCGCCTTTGCGGCCCAGGGTTTGCTTTTGGCGTCCAAACCGACCCTGTCCCTGGAAGAGTTGTCAAAGCTGCCGCTTATCTTTCGCGAGACCGGGTCAAAAACGCGCCAGAAACTGGAAGATGAGGCCAAAAAGCACGGGATCATGCTTAAACCGGCGATCGTTGCCGAAGGGCGTGAAGCAATTCGGGAACTTGTGGCCTCCGGTGCCGGCATCGGTTTTGTTTCGCAGGCGGAATACGGGCATGATGACCGGCTGCGGCAGATCAAGTTGCAGGGGATCAACCTGCAAATGGGCGAAAGCATCATTTCGCTTTCGCAACGCCGCGAGGTGAAGATCATCCGCGCCTTCATGGAGTTCGTGCAGCGGACTTTGAAAGAAAACCCCGCCAATAGCTGATTGGCGGGGCAGGGTGTCAAAATGGCCGCTAGCGACTTCGCCAGGCTTGAGTGCGTTTCAGAATGCCCTTGGACGCTATCTGATGAATGATCCGGGCCGCGGCATTTGTGTAGAAGATCATCATCCCCATTGCCGCCGCCGGTGCGATGTCTCCGGCATCATCCATATTCAGGACAGCGATTGAGGCGAGCGTGGTCTTGGGGGAGTACAGAAACACCACAGCCGACACGGTCGTCATCGCGTTGACGAACAGATAGATGGATATGTCCAGAACCGCTGGCAGGCAGACCGGAACCGTCACCCGTGCAAACAGCTTCATCGTCGGTTGCTTGAGCGACGCCGACACGGACTCGAACTCGCGGTCCATTTGCTTCAGGGCCGTCACCGCCGTCAGGTGCGATACGGTGTAGAAGTGCGTCACCGTACAGATCACCAAAATCGCCATTGTGCCGTAGATGCCATTCAGCGGGTTTGACGGGTTGTTGAAGAAAAAGATGTAGGACAGCCCCAGTACCATGCCCGGAATGGCCATCGGCAACATCGCGAACATCTGAAAGATTGATCGGCCGGTGCGGAACCCTTGTGATTTCTCAACCAGGTAAGCCCCGAAGAACACAACCGCCGTGCCGATGATTGCCGTCAGCAGGGCCAGCCGGATCGAATTGAAATAAGACCCCCAGCCGCCGCCATCCATCTTGTCGAACTGATAGTTCCTAAGGCTCAGGCTCAGATCATAGGGCCAGAACTTGATCAGGGCCGCGAACTGGCACACTGCCAGAAGGCCAACGATGAACAGGCCGACCGCGCTGCAATAGGCCAGAAACAGGCGATCAGCTTTCGGGTTCGGAGTTGGCTGATACGGCACCGACCGGGCCGACAGCAGCGCCACCTGTTTGGACTGAACCATGCGGTCGATCGCAAAAGCCAGGATCGCCGGGATCACCAGAACCACTGACACAACCGCGCCCATCTCAAAGTTCTGCTGGCCGATCACCTGCTTGTAGATGTCCACCGCAAGCACGTTGAACTGCCCGCCAATGACTTTGGGCAGGCCGAAATCGGTGATTACCAGATTGAAAACAACAAAGGCGGCAGAGATCAGGCCGTACCTGGCACCCGGAACGGTCACCGTCCAGAACGTGCGCCATGGGGTTGACCGCAGGCTTGCCGCAGCCTCGTAGAGCCGCGCATCCGAAATCGCCAGCGCCGTTGAGATGATCAGGAAGGCATGCGGAAAGGTGAAGAAGACCGAGCCTATCACAATGCCGATCGGACCATAGATGCTGGCGCCGAACAGAAGTTCTTTGATCATGCCCTGATTACCAAACAGGTATACCAAGGCGATACCCGGCAGCAGCGAGGGAACGAGAATTGGCGCCATTGCGATCAGGCGAAAGACACCTTTGAACCGCATACAGCTGCGATTGAGCGCGTAGGCAAACCAGAAGGCCAGCGTCACGGTGACGATCGTGCTGACAACCGAAATCCAAAGCGAATTCTTGATCGAATTGAACAGCGCGGGCGTCGAGAAGTAATTTACAAAGTTATCCAATCCCCTGGACTGGACGGGCCGGAGTTGAACCCGCCGAAAGGTATTGGAATCCAGCTCGACCCAATCGGTTCCTTCCTGCAAAGTCGATCCCACCAGGAACCGACCGGTATCCGTCGTGTTCCGGATCTGATACATCACCGGACTGCGGAAACTGAAATCCGGGAAGAAACCTGTAACAGGCAAGCGCCCGTCCGAACCCGTCACAAGATCGGTGTCGGCAAATGCTCCGGTTTCGCGGTTCAGCGCATCGCCCGACAGGATCGTTCCATCAAAACTTCCTGCGTCATCGCTGACCTGAAACTCGTACTGGGACAGTTCCACCCGGTAGGTGGAAAACGACTTTGAGAGCATCGTGTAAAGCGGCAGCGCCAGCGTCACGATCAGATACAGCACGATGACCATCATGCTTCCGCGCATCAGGATGTCGTCGCGGCTGAGCTTGGGTTTGATGATTGGGCCGGGGGGCAAAGTGTTACTGTTGGTAGAAGCGGTACTCATGCCCCGGTCTCCGGTACGTCAAAGGCCATCAGGCGGTCTTCGGGAAGCTCGATCATCATCGTCCGCCCTTCTGCCAGCTCAAGGCGGCGTACGGCATTGATCGAGAAATCCGCGATCAGCTCCGAAGTGCCGAACCGCTCATTGCTCAGGCGGCACCGCCAGAACGAACCAAGGAACTCCATCTCGGTGATCAGCACTTCGAAGGCGTTTTCCGGGGTGGTAATTGTATCCGGCGCACCCGGAGACCGCGCACCTTCTCCATGTGGAATGACATCATCAGGTCGGACAGCAGCTATGACGCGGCTTCCTTTCTGATGCGAATGCCGCGTGCATTTCAGCACGGACCCGCCCAGTTCTATCGTCTGAGGGTCACCGGCAACTGCCGACAGCTGGTTCATCTCGCCAATGAAATCGGCGACAAACAAGTTCCTTGGATGGCGGTATATCTCGGTGGGCGATCCCACCTGTTCAATCACGCCATGGTTCATGACCACGATCCGGTCCGCCATGGCCAGGGCCTCTTCCTGGTCATGCGTCACCATCACGGTGGTCACGCCCAGCTTGCGTTGCAACTCTTTGATTTCATGCCGCAAATGGACGCGTACTTTTGCATCAAGCGCCGAAAGGGGTTCGTCCAGAAGCAGCAGACCGGGCTTGGTTGCGATGGCGCGGGCCAGGGCAATCCTTTGCTGCTGCCCACCCGACAACTGTGCCGGATATTTTTTGCCCTGATCCGGCAGGCCGACGAGATTAAGCAACTCATTCACGCGGACAGCGATTTCAGATTTGCTGTGGCCCGAGTTTTCCAGACCAAAGGCAATGTTCTTTTCAATCGTGAGGTTCGGAAACAGCGCATAGGACTGAAACACGATCCCGAAATCACGCTCGGACGGGGGCAGGTTGGACACGTCCTTGCCGTCCTGCATGACCGTCCCCTTGGTCTGCAAATCCAGACCGGCGATAGCGCGGAGCAGGGTCGTTTTCCCGCAACCCGACGGGCCCAGAAAACAAACGAATTCGCCATCGTTGATTTCCAGCGAAATATCCTTGAGAGCGAGAAAGCTGCCGAACGCCTTCCACAAGTTCTGGATGCTGAGATACAGTTCACCGGGAGGTGTTTTCTGAAGCACGGGAGAAGTCCTCACATCTGCACCTCGGGCATGGCTGATCCGGGCTGGGCATTGCCAGGTGCGCAGGTCATGTTTTTGGGAAAAAGAGAAGGGCGCGCAGGAGAGGCAAAAGCACCTCTCCTGCTATCGTGTTTATTTCGCTTCCGACTTTCCGTCATAGCGAGACTGCCATTCCTTCAGGATTGCCGCACGGTTATTCGCGGCAAACTCAAAATCATTGTCAATCATGGCATCCAGAAGACCGTCTGGGAAGTGCTCAACCGGTTTTGCGACGCCGGGGTAGGCCACAACCGCATAGCCGGTGTTGTACATTTCGTTGGCTTCCTTGGTGACTGTGAAATCAACCAGTTTCTGAGCCGCTTCCAGATTTGCCGTTCCGGCGACAATTGCGGTGGCTTCCATGTCCCAGCCTACGCCTTCGGACGGGACGATAATCTCAAGAGGCGCGCCATCCGCCTTGGACTTGGCGCCGCGGAAGGCAAACGAGATACCGATCGGGATTTCGCCCGCTGCCGCCAGCTTGCAGGGTTTGGAACCCGAATGCGTATAGCGCGCAATATTTTCGTGCAGCGCGTCCATGTACTCCCATCCGCCTTCTTCGCCGAACATTTGCAGCCAACTTGAAACGTCAAGGAACCCGGTGCCTGACGAGTTCGGGTTCGGCATGATAACCTGATCCTTGTACATCGGGTCAGTGAGGTCTTTCCACGAGGTGGGTGGCTTCAGCCCGGCCTTTTCAGCCTCGACAGTGTTGTAGCAGACGGATGCAACCCAGGCATCCATACCAACCCACGCGGGTGGATTGTCGCCATCGACAAATTTGGGATCCAGATTCTCGACGCCGGCAGGTGCGTAAGGTTCCAGCATGCCCTCCGACTTGAGCAGCAACAGCGATGTAGCCGCCAGCCCCCATACGACGTCTGCCTGGGGGTTGTCCCGCTCAGCCAGCAGTTTGGCGGTGATGATCCCGGTCGAGTCGCGAACCCAGTTGATCTTGATGTCAGGGTTGCTTTGGTTGAACGTCTCGGCATACCGGGCCAGATCTTCCGCCTCGACGGCGGTGTACACTGTCAATTCTGTTTCCGATGCCGCAACCGTCGCGGTCATTGCGCTGACGGCCAGAGCGGCAAGAAATGATGTCGTGTGTTTCATTGTTATCCTCTGTTGGTGATTTCTTGACGTGTTCGCCATTCTTGCGCGGCGTTCTATTCAGATTTGTATCAACAGTTTGACAGATAAAAACTTCAAGAAAAATCGATTATATCTTCAACATCATAAGTGCACCCTATGGAAAAGCAGCTGTGGATTGCCGACAGTTGCGACCAATTCCGGCAACGGAGCGGCAGGGCCTAACCGTTTGAAGCAACTTGTTTTGCATACTTTTGGTGCCGTCCGCTAGTGTCGGCCCCAGTGTGGACCAGAGGCTGAACACAGGCGGGATCGGTATTGTTCCTACGGTGGTCCGGCATCTCGCCGGGATTTGTGATGAAGATAAGTACTTTTTTGTGCGTGTTTCCGAGTTCTGCGTCCGAAATCTGCCCTCAGACTTCGTTATCTCGCCATTGCCAAAACCAAGATGCCGAGCGCCACGATTGTCGCCGCAAGAAGCCTGTTGGACTTGGGCCCTTCGCCAAACCACATGACGCCAATAATCGACGCAAAGATCACGGAACTTTCTCTGAGTGCCGACACCACGCCCAAAGGCGCAATCGTCTTGGCATACAGCACCAGTCCGTAGGCCAGGCCGGAAATGACGCCACCCGCCAGACCTGCCCAGACAAAGCGACTGGGCAGTGCCACAAGGCGCTGCCATCGGGTCGTGAAGATGAACCCAGCAACAATAATTTCGGCGACGAACAAGGACGCGATGTATCCCAATGCGTTCTCGGACAGCCGAATGCCGATACCATCCACAATCGAATAGGACGCAATCATCAGGCCCGTGCCAAGGGCTGCCGCTATGGCGATCCAGTTCGTTTGTCTGCCCACCCCGGCAAGAGACAGGCACCCGATACCTGCCGAGATGCAGAGTATGCCGATCCATGCGACCGTCGAAAGAAGCTCTCCTGCAAACAAAATTGCGCCCAGCGCGACCAGAATAGGCGTGATCCCGCGCGAGATGGGGTAAACCATCGACAGGTCGCCATGTTTATATGCGGTGTTCAGAAACCAGTAGTACCCCCAGTGGATCAGGGTCGAACCAACGATAAAAGGGAAGGCTGCCCAAACTGGTAACCCGAAGAACGGCAACGCAAACAGCGCGGGGATTGCGTGGCCAAGTGATACCAGCCCCAAAACGATTGCTTTGTCGGGCGCCCCTTTGACAACCGCATTCCAGAGCGCATGCAAAAAGGCAGCGGTCAAAACGATAAGAAGCGCCGAGGTCGTCATTGCGAGCCGATGAAATGGTTTGGTTTGTTGGCGTGCATCAGAACTCCGACCTCAATGCGCTGATACGCGCGCGCGTTTGGTTTGCCAGCGCAAGTGCGTGGCACGCGACCGACAGAACCGAACCGGAGGTCTGTTCGTCAAGGACAAGCTGGTCCAATGGCAAACTATCGCAACGCAGAAAGCCGAATTTGGAGGTTTGGTTCGCTTCGGGCCCGATAACCGAACGGTGTTTCATCCGGGTTCATTTCGGCAGGGGGTCATCCAAGACTAGCCGTCCATCTTCGGCCGTTCGCTTTGGGTATCGTACGGGGCTCGCATATAGGCTGTTGCCGACAACCGGGTTCCGGCAAGGTCGATTTCAAAGGTCCCGTCGCGGAAAAAAACGGCCGTTACCGGGCGGGGCGCGTCCAACCGGCAAAGTGCAACGGCCGCGCCCAGCGTATGGCCATAAGCGGCCGAGCGGACCTCGCCGATTTCGACCCCGTCATACAACACGGCCTCACCACCCCACAGTTGTGCCGAGCCATCATCAAGCACCAGTTGCACGATGCGTGTTTTCAGGTGATCGGGGTCCTCTTTTGCCGCCAGCAGCGCGTCTTTCCCGATAAAGCCGCCGGGCTTTTCGAAATCGACCGCAAAACTCAGCCCTGCCTGTAGCGGAGTGATGTCGGGCGTTAACTCTCGGCTCCAGGCGCGGAAACCCTTTTCCAGGCGCAGCCCTTCCAGCGCGTAGTATCCCGCATCGCGGATGCCGAACTCGGCCCCGGCGCGCATCAGATCCTCGTATACGCCAACGGTGAATTCGATCGGCACCACCAGTTCCCAGCCCAGTTCACCCACATAGGTCATGCGGTTGGCCAGAACCGTGGCATAGCCCAGATCGATTTCCTGATGGGTGGCAAACGGGAAGGCCGCGTTGGACAGATCGGCCTTGGTCAGTTTGTTCAGAACCGCGCGGGCATTCGGCCCCATGACCGCCAGAACCGACCATGCGGCCGTGGCATCTGTCAGGAACACGTGGGCATCCGCGTCGAAATTCTTGCGAATCCAATCCGCATCATGCACCGCCTGGGCCGAGCCGGTGATCAGAAGGAACTCCTGCGCTTTCAGGCGCAGCACTGTCAGGTCGGATTCGTACCCGCCGCGGTCGTTTAGCAGACCGGTGTAGACCGTGCCTCCGATCGGGACGTCGACATTTGCCGCGCAAATGCGGTTCAATTGTGCGCAGGCATCCCGGCCCTGAACCAGCAGCTTCGCGAACGAGCTTTGATCGAAGATCGACACGCCCTCGCGGGTGTTCTTGTGCTCGGCCGCAACTGCGTCATGCCAGTTCTGGCGGCCAAAACTGTATTGAATCTCGGGTGCTTCGCCTTCCGACGCAAAGAAATTCACCCGCTCCCAGCCCATCTTTGATCCGAATACAGCATTTTTAGCCGCCAAGCGGTCGTAAAGGGCCGAGCGGCGGAACGGGCGCGCGGTGTCCAGCTCGCGATTGGGCCAGGGCATGGCATAGTGAAGCCCCAGCGTTTCCTTGACCCGATCGTGCAGCCACGTCGGGTTGTTGTTGAAGTTTGCGAACCGCCGGATATCGACAGCAAACAAATCCGAAGTCGGAGCCCCCTCGACAATCCATTCAGCCAAAGCACGCCCAGCCCCACCGGCGCTGGCAATTCCCATCGAGTTGAACCCGGCCCCCACAAAAAAGTTCTTCAGTTCGGGTGCCTCGCCCAGAAGGTAGTTGTTGTCGGGGGTGAAGCTTTCAGGCCCGTTATAGAATTTGCGCACGCCGGCGTCGGCCATCTGCGGAACCCGGATCAGCGCGTTTTCCAGCAGGATTTCAAACTGGTCCCAGTCATCGGGCAGAAGCTGGAAGAAGAACTTGTCGGGGATGCCGTCCATTGCCCATGGCTTGGCTTCGGGTTCGAACCCGCCCATCACCACACCGCCGGTTTCCTCTTTGAAATAGATATAACCGTCCGGGTCGCGCAGCACAGGCAGGCCAGGCTTCACGCCTTCGATCTGTTCGGTCACGATGTACATATGCTCGGCCGAATGCAGCGGTACGTTGACGCCGCACATTTTGCCCAGTTGGCGCGCCCACTGACCGCCGCAGTTCACCACAATCTCGGCTTCGATGGTACCATGGTCGGTCACGACACCACTGACTGCTCCGTCTTTGGTCAGAATATCGGTAACCTTGATACCTTCTATGACTTTGGCGCCGCCCATGCGCGCGCCCTTGGCCAGAGACTGTGTCAGATCGGTCGGGTTGGCCTTGCCGTCGCCGGGCATCCACAACCCACCCTTGACGTCATCCACCTGCATCACAGGCCATTTGTCCTGCGCCTCCTGCGGGGTGATGACCTGTACCTCGACCCCCTGCGCGCGGGCTGCGGCCGCCGTGCGCAGCAGCATTGTCATGCGGTCCTCCGTGCGTGCCACGGTAACGGAACCGCATTCCATCCAACCTGTGGCCAGCCCGGTCTCGGCCTCAAGCTGAGAATACAGTTCGGTCGAATAGCGGATCAGATTGGTCATCGCAGGCTGGCTGCGCAACTGACCAACCAGACCCGCCGCGTGCCAGGTGGTGCCACAGCTCAGCTGGCCCTGTTCCAACAACACCACATCACGATGCCCCATCTTCGTCAGGTGATACGCGACCGAGCAGCCAACAATACCGCCCCCCACAATGACAGTTTGCGCGTTGTGCGGAAGTTGGGTGCTGGCCATTGCCTTGCTCCGTGCAGAAGGAATCGGGTCTGCACTCACCTTATTGGTAGTTTGCAAAAGTTGGCAAATATTTTCTTTTCTTTGCGTTAAGCCCGCACAATATCCATTGGTTGGGTTTCCAGCGCTTCGGAAATGTCCTTGGGCAGTTCACCGTCAACAACAAGGGTCACGTCAAAGGGCAGAGCTTTCACTGCGATCTGCCCAACCACCCCGAACTTGCTGCTGTCCGCCAAAAGGAAAGGGTGCTGTGCCCGTTCCATCATCATATGGCGCAAGTTGGCGCCTTCCAGCGAGAAATAGGTGAGCAAGGCCCGCGCGCTGATCCCGCCAACCCCGACCAGCGCGTATTCCGCGTTATATCTGGAAAGGTGTTCCAGTGTATCCAGACCCATTGTTGCATTCTCGGAAAAATCCAGCCGTCCGCCCAGCAATGTGATCTCTGCCGCTGCCGGTGTCAGAACCGAGGCAATTGTTAAGTCATTCGTGTATATCGTTAATTCACGGCGGGTGGCCGCCAGAGCCTTAGCTGCGGCAAGTGTCGTCGACCCATTGTCAATGATCACGCTGGCCCCGTCCGGGATTGCGCTGGCGACATATGCACCAATACGCTCCTTGCCCGCACGGTTGGTTTGGGTGCGGTCAGCCATAGGAGGTTCATGCCTGCGCACTCTGGTTGCCCCGCCGCGCACCTGGTTGAGCTTGTTTTCCTGGGCCAACTGCTCGATATCCTTGCGCACGGTTTCCCGTGATACGCCAAGACGTTCAGTCAGAGAACGAATAGAAACCGCAGGCTGGCGCGACACTTCTTCGAGAATGATTGCATGACGTTCGGATGGCAGCACGAGAGACCCTCAATGATCGCATGGGGCTACAGAATGCCAAATTTCGCAAAAGAATCCAGCCGAGAGCTGCAAAAGCGACCGCGAGATTTGTCAAAGGGCTCCGGGGCGCGGCGTTCGTGGATCCCGGGTAGCTCTCGGCTGTTCATCGAAACGTCTCGCGATAAGCCAAACGTTCTATCGCTTGTCACAGCATCGCGGCCGCAAGAGCGGACGGTCCCCGCCAATGCGCTTCGTGCGCAATTGGGCGGTCTGACTTTCCTCAATTCAGGGAAGGCGTGCTGTTCAGGTGTTTCAAATACCCGAAATCAATGCGCTCGCTGCTCCAACAAATCCAGCGCCCGCCACGACGCTTGCGAGTACAATACAAAAAACTTCTAATGCGCTGAGTTTCATTTTTCTGCCCTGCCCAAATGCCCCGCTCGACTTAAAGCATCTCATGAGTTTCAAAAAGAGAGCCGTGGTTGACGTGGCGAAATACCGCTACAAGCGCGGCGTGTTTTCGCTCAGCCGTGAGTTTTGGTTGTTCAGATCGGATACCGTTGCGGGGGTCAGAAGCTTGATCTGTAGGCGGATCGCGCATCACCGCTGTGCCCCCGAGTTGACGGATTCTAGCGCAGTTTGTTCCCCCAATCTATCCTCTGGAATTTTGGTCCGGTGCGATGGGCTGGTTAAACCTTAGTGCAAGTGATTGATTTTAGTGGTAGCTGAGGTCCGTCATGAGCGCAAACCCCACACAGTAACCTTCTGTAAAAGAAGGATCCCGCGGCCTTCCACTGGTAAACAGAATGGTTGATATTCCTAGCGGCACACTCGCTGGCGAATTCGATCTAATGAGATTGGGGATTCGTTGCGATGGCTTAGGCTCAAGATGCATTGATGTCGCAGCGCTGCATGTGTCACGGCTTGGAAAACGGAGCGATGACATGAGCGACCTTTATTGGCTGAAAGACGAGCAAATGGCCAAGTTTTAGCCTTTCTTCCCGAAGTCGCATGGCAGGCCACGGATCGATGATAGATGGGTGGTGAGCGGGATTGTCTTGATCAATCGCAGCGGCCTGCGGTGGTCGGATGCTCCAGGTGAGTACGGCCCGCCCAAGACGCTCTATAACCGTTGGAAGCGGTGGAGCGACAAAGGCATCTTCGCCCGGATGATGGCCGGTCCGGCTGCCGAACACGGTGAAGAGAAGACCG